>CAMASK010000040.1 GCA_945860895.1 Bacteriovorax stolpii | reverse complement strand
GCCATATTGAATTTTTGATTCTCTTTTGTCACAGCACGCACGTTATGAAAAACGGGATCACTATTGATGAAGGTCACTTTCTGACCAATTCGCACACCAACGACTCGTGGAGTGTAGATGCAGCCTCTTTGATCCAATTCCACTTCTTCAGTTGGAACGTCTGAAAAGACTTTTCCTTCAATGCCTTTTATTACCCGGATTAATACGTTTTCAATTTTTCCATTTTTTACGATGACTTCATTGGAATAAGCGTTACCCTTAGTTTGTTTAGCACATGCTGCTGGTAGATTTAGCTTTTTACCTGCCGGCGGTATCCCTTCGAATTGAACTATTCCGCTGATTGAAACTTTTTTTCCTTCGTTCTCAACGATCACTTGGGACAAGTTAACATCTTTTTGTTTTTCTTCCTTATGAGTGTGAACTTCAGTTGTCATTACTGGATCTGAAGATTGAATTGTTTCTTGGGAAAAAATCACCACTCCAGTAATCAAGGCAATTCCGATTATTCCAAAACTGAGGGATCGCTGTGGATTTTTTATTCTCACAACAAAATATTCACGAATCGCGGCCCCACCAGCACTGATGAGGAGAAGAATTAACCAATTCAGCTCGTGGCCATAAGTCTGAGGGAAATGATTGCTGAGCATGATAAAAATCACAGGCAAAGTGAAATAGGTATTATGGGTGGAGCGATTTTTAGCATTCTTACCCCAGTCTTGATTAACGACTTCACCTTTTTTTGAAGCCTCCACCATTTTAATCTGGCGAGGGATAATGCGCATGAAAACATTGGCCGTCATCCAGGTTCCTATCATCCCACCTATGTGTACGTAAGCGGCACGCCCGCTCAAAGTATGACAAAGTAGATAGGACATCCCGGCAAACCAAGTGAGAGTCAAGATGTGGCCGATAACTGGTTTAGTTTTAGTAAAATCCCGCTCCCACACAAAGTCATAGAAAAACCAGGAACCGAATATTGAAAAAAGGGATAAATTTAAAGCCGGCCAGAAGGTTATGGATGAAACCATGGAATCCAACAGCATGGTGCCTTCACCCGTGTAGTAAATCAGAGAAACGAGCATCATTCCGCTCATCCAGGTCCAATAAGATTCCCATTTAAACCAGTGCAGGCGATCAGGAACAGCAGTTGGTCCCATCAACAGTTTTTCTACGTGATAAAAGCCACCACCATGAAGCATCCAAAGGTCTCCGACATGTCCTGGACGAGTTGCTTTTTCATTGAATTCAAAGCTGCGATCTAGCCACATAAAGAATATCGAGGTTCCAATCCATGTCACTGCTACAGTTATGTGTAGCCAACGGACGAGTAATAAAATCCATTCAAAAATATCCTGATTCATGCAGTGTGCACTCCTGATCAAAAAGAAGAGTATTTAAGCATTTTGGTTCTGAAAATCCAATGTCTAAGACAAGTATTAACGCAGCGAGGGAATTTTCGATATTCCTTAGACGATTTCAACTTTATGCAGTAAAAAGCCTTTATGCTGATTGAACGAAACCCCGTTCCTAAATTTATCCTTTTAAGTCTGGCGATTCATCTCATCGTAGTGATTTTTGTTAGTCATTATTACCATCCTGAGAATATTGAGCGCGCCGTAAAGGTTTCCATCATCAATGGAAGCTCTGCAGCTCAAGTGTTAAGGATAATGACTGAACCTCCGCTTAAACCCGAAAAAGTTGCTCCTCAAAGGCTAGCGGCTCCAACGGCTGCTCCAAAGACCACAGCTGAGACTAATCCAAAGGACTATCAAGCCCCTGTTCAGCCATCGCAAGCGGGATCCAAAGAAATTGAAACATTGAAAGATAAATACAAACGCACTCTGGCAGAGATTATTAATTCGCGTAAGCGCTACCCTCAAAGGGCCCTGTCTTTAAATCAAGAAGGAGTCGTTGTTATACGGATGATTTTAAATAAATCAGGCGTAGTTAAGAAAGTTGAAATCCTGGATCAGTCACCTTATAAGTCGTTGGCAACGGCTTCTCTGGATATCATCAATTCTATCCATAAATTTCCACCGATTCCTAAAGAGCTGGAAATGGAAGAATATAGCGTAAAAATTCCCATCAAATATGAAATAGAAATGTAATGTCTTTTTACAAATGCTTTTCTAAAAACTGAATTCCCTTTTTAACTGAAGCATTTGAAAAGATAAAAGTGGTGGCGTGTCCCCACCAGCTGACTTGATGTCTTTCTACTGGAATGTTGAAAGTTTTTAGACGTGCTTCAAAAGAAGTACTTTGAGCGAATTCAACTAACTTGTCTTCAATCGCATGATATAGAAAAAAAGGTGGAGCAGACTCTGTGATTTTAAAAACAGGGCTCGCCTCAATGTAAGCGTTTAAACATTTGTCCCGATAATCACCCATATATTTTTTAATAATTGGAGAATAGGGGTACCAGGTAAAGTCATAAGGGGCCCCACCGCTTACAACAGCTTGAACCTTAGATGATGAATTGGAATTAGTAAGTGCGTAGTAGGAAGCAATATGTCCACCTGCCGAATACCCCCACAGAGCAATCCGACTTGGATCAAGTTTTAGTTCACTCGCATGGGCCTTAAAGTAATCCATAGCTAGAGTTAAATCATCGATGGGAGCGGGATGAAGATCTTTTGGCGCAAATCGGTAGTTAATATTAAAAACAGTATATCCATGACTGGCCAGGGATTTAGCAACAGAGTTCATGTCTTCGTAGCTTCTTGAATTCCAGCCTCCACCATGGATGAGAACTACTCCAGGGAGTTGGCCATTTTTTTTGGGAATAAAGATCGCCCCCATTTGTCTTTCATTCAGGGCTTGAGTATAGAATACTTTTTCTTTGATCTCATACTTCTCCTTACCCATGTAGCTGGCACATGAAAATTTCATTGGTGACCTCTAATAAGGGGAGGAAGCATTCGTTTGATTTCTGGGAATTTGAAAGAATCCCAATTTCTCACCCAACAAACAAAAGAGATAACCTGTATCGATTTCATTCCATTTTACTGAAAATTTGGCACTCTTTGGAAACTGATGATGGTTATTTTGATAACCTTCACCAAAAACAAAAATTCCAACCAATGTATTATTAGTTGAATCATCATTTGTTTCAAAATTACGAGAACCATATTTGTGGGCAAGTGCATTTACCATCCAACCTTGAATCGGATGACCCATGATTCCCACAAAATAAGCAATACCAGGGATGGAGGAACTAAAAGAATAGGAAATCACTACTGCGATTAAGAAATGAAGGAGGTAAGGGAGCCAGGTAAGCTTGTAACGATGACAAAAAGAGATATCAAAAGCAATGTCAGCGACTAAAGAGCTATAGTGTTTATCATTGCGAGAAAGACCTTCTTCTATTTTTAAGTACGATTTGTATTGGCCAATCCAAACACCCATTAAACCTAATTGGGTAGGGCTGTGAGGATCTTCTGGAGTGTCTGCATGCATGTGATGGAGTCGGTGCATACAGGCCCATGTTTTAGGATCAAGTCCAGTCATCCAGGCACCGGTTAAACCCAAAAAGGCATACATTCTTTTGCCCATAATAATAGATTTATGAGCGAGTCCCCGATGGTAAAGGACGCTGATGTAGAACATATTGAGCACGTATCCAATCATAAAAAGGATGAGGCTTGCTAGGATAAGATTCATTTTAAAAGATCGTCCTTTAGTGCTTTAGTTGGTGGATTTTTTCCAAACCATATACTCAGGAAACTCTTTTGAAAATCCTTTGATTTAATTTCACCCTTAAATTCTTTGTTATCAAAAACTTTCACGGCTTCTTCTGTGAGAATGAGTGTTTCACTTCTTTCACCCTTGATTTCTCCAAAATATTTTTTGAGTTCCTTAATATGATCCTTCAATCCCGGATATTTAAAATCGGCACTTTCATCAAATTGATAATCCCAAGCCTTATCCACATCACTATTGTCAAAATCTCGCAGGTAGGTGAGGTGAAAACAAAGTGGTCTTTGAATAAGCTCTTCTGGCTTACTTGTCTGTACTTTCTCTTTGGCATAAAATGCGAGGACATAAATTTTTACTTTAAAAAAAGTGGCCGTCCTGAGACCAGCCCCACTCAAAGGCAGTTCTTTACCTTCACAGACCATGGTCTCTGGAATTTTAACACCCTCAATCTCTTTGGCCACGGCAGCACCACAGAGTAAAAAGAGGCTTAAAGTTATTTTTTGGTAAATCGATAATGAGATACGCCCCATTGTTGTCCCTTTTCATATCCAAACAGTTCAGCACAAGAGAGGAAAAAAACGCGCCAGCGATTAAACCATTCTATGCTTTCATCTCCATAGGTTTTTTTAAATATGGCCATGATGACTTCTTTATTGGCATCCATGTTCTTTAACCAATCTTCAGAAGTTTTTTGATAATGTGTTCCACTCCACTGCCATGATTCATCAATGGAGAGGTCTTTTTGAAACGAGTACATGAGTTGATGAGAGGGCATTTGACCGCCAGTGAAAAAGTATTTTCCCATCCAGTTATCTTCACCATCAACTTCAAATGGATAAGAATAGTCTTTATGCGTAAAAATATGAACGAAGAGTTTTCCCTCAGGAACCAAGACATCGGCTATTTTGCCCAAAAGCTCTTGGTAATTTTTAAAATGCTCCATCATCTCTACACTAACGACGCGATCGAAAGATTCAAATTCAACCGCCAAGCTTTCTAACTGAGATACATCACGGGTGAGGACTAGAATGTTTTTTAGATTTCTTTTCGCCGCCTCTCCATCAATAAAGGATTTTTGTGAAGAAGAATTCGAGATCGCCACAATCTTGGAATTAGGGAAATGTTTGGCCATATAAAGAGTCAATGAACCCCATCCACAACCTAATTCAAGGATTCTCATGCCATCTTTTAACTGAGCTCTTTCACAAGTAATTGCCAGGGCAATATCTTCGGCTTCATCCAGAGTTTTTGTTGTCTCACGATAAAAGCATGAACTGTATTTCAAGTTTTTGCCCAACACGTGCAGAAAAAAATCTGAGGGTAATTCATAATGCTGTTCATTTGCATCTTTAGTATGAATTGCCAGTGGAGAAGAAATCAGGGCTTGGCGATAAGCTTCAGTCTTGAATTGCTTTTCTTCCAGATCAGGAGTGCTGAGCTCTTCTAGACGCTGCTTACATAATTTTCTTATTCCAAAACGAATGGCGGAATCAGGAATATGTCCTTTTTCCATCATTTTGATAAAACGCTCAATCATATAAGGCTCCTGTTGCGATAATTTGGTTTTGTAAGAACTATTTGGCTCAATCCAATGGCCCTTTCTCTAAATCCGCCTTCACAATAAGAAAAATAGTATTGCCATAGACGTATCAAGAAATCCGGATAGCCCAGCTTGGTAATTTCGTGCTTATTAGCATTTAAATTAATCGACCAGTGCTTGAGTGTTTGGGCATAGTCCTCAGCGAAATCATTTTGCTCTATGAGTACCATGTCGGTTTTTTTAGTGACTGCATTCATCATGGCATGAACAGAAGGAATTCCAGTGCCAGGGAAAATATGACGCTGAATGAAGTCCACCGATTTGCGGGCACTTTCATAATATTGATCTCTGATCGTAATCGCCTGTAGAACCATTATTCCTTCTGGTTTAATCAGAGAAGAGCATTTAGAAAAATATTCATCTAAGTGATCAAGCCCAACAGCTTCAATCATTTCCACTGAAATGAGTTTGTCAAAAACACCTGTGAGTTTTCGGTAGTCTTCAAATAAGACGGTTACTTTTTCAGAAAGACCGGCCTCTTTGACTTTTTGGGTAGCGTAATTGAATTGTTCAGTTGAGATTGTGGTCGTAGTGACTCTGCAGCCATAGGTTTGGGCGGCATAAATGGCAAGAGAACCCCAACCTGTTCCGATTTCGATCAAATGATCGTTAGGTTTGAGCTGTAATTTTTCGCACAAAGTTTTTATTTTAAGAAGAGATGCATCTTGGAGAGTTGAGTCTTTTTTTTCATAGAGAGCGCAACTATACATCATCGTTTCATCTAGGAAAAGTTTGAAGAAATCATTTCCAATATCATAATGAGAACGAATATTTTCGCGACTTCCATAAATGGTGTTGTTGCGAAGTCCATGAAATATTTTTTGGATTGGTTGCAGAAGACTTCCAATTCCTCCGTCAATGGCATTAATCAAGTCACGATTTAGAACAAAGAGACGAACGAGATTAGTTAGATCATTTGTTTCCCAATCTCCATCCACATAACTCTCAGCATTGCCAATACTTCCTCCTAAAGCTGTTCTGGAGTAGAAGCTTGACCTGAGAATAGTAACTTTCACCTTTAACTCACCTGTCGGATCACCGAATTCAAAGGACTCGTTTCCATTGTTGGAGCGATCATGGATAACCAACTGACCAAAACGCAGATCTTTGAATCTTTTAAATAACAGTGAACGACAGGTTTTATCAATGGCTTTAAAATTGCCCACAATTTTACTTAAGGACCTGCCTTTAGGTAAGAGTTGAGTGGTCATAGTTTTTTCTCCTTAAGGGGATGCGTATAAAATGGTACTTTTTTTATAAATAATTTTAATGCCTGCCAATAAATAGCGAGCATTGTTTTCAAAGTGACGAAAGGAAATTTAATAAAGGTTTTAATCAGGACATTGGTCGTTAGTGGCATTCTCTGGAGACTTAAGGTTGAGTCAAAGATTACCTTACTGTGGCCGGCATTTCTGTTTTGCATGACTACATTTAATTTCTCTGCCGGCTTATGGAAAACCCATGTGTAATCCATAGTCATAGGAAGAAAAGGCGAAACATGAAAGTCTTTTACAAATTGATAAGCTTTGTGAGCATCATTATCGAATAAAAATAAGCGCCGATGACGTTCACCCCAAGGAGTATTGGTGATTTCAGAAATAATATATTTCAGAGTTTCACCATCGTCTTCATAGCAGTAGTAAAAACTTACTGGATTGAAGCAGAATCCGAAATAGGAGATGTTGGTCAGGAGACGTATAGCTCCCTTGTAGGAAGTCTTGGTCTCTTCATTAATATAATTTCTAACAGCTTCATCTAAAGGAATATTTTGATCGCCGAAGTAATTTTTTCTCCAGAAGGAAAGAATCCCCGGTCGGTTATAACTGAAGATGAACGGGATTCTAAAGAGCGTTTTAATTTCTGAAAGATCCAGAAAGAAATAGCAAACTGCATAAGTGAATATGTTCACTTTTGGTGAGAATCTTCTATGCTCAATCTCGCCAATATACAGGCAGCTCTTCTTACTCATAGATTGAGGCTAAAGGTTTGAGTCACTTTTAAGGCACTTGATACACCATCTTCATGGAATCCATTTCCCCAGTAGGCCCCACAAAAATGAGTTTTGTTTTTTAAAGAACTGATCTTACTCCAGTTAGATTGAGAGATAACGGCTGATTGATTATAAACCGGATGAGAGTAGGCAATCTTTTTAATGATTTTATTGGAATCAATTAAATGATCCATATTCAATGAGACCAGAAAGGTTTCCGGTGCATTGATCCCCTGGAGAATGTTCATGTGATAAGTTACGGCCACACGTTCATTCACAACTTTTGGTAGATAATAATTCCAACTTGCGTGACCGATTTTTTTTACAGGCAAGACTGAAGTGTCCGTATGTAGTATGACATCATTTGGTCTATAAGAAAAACCACTCATCACTTCCCGTTCATCAGAAGTGGGATCTTTGAGCATCTTCATGGCCTGGTCTGCGTGACAGGCGAAAACCACTTGATCAAAAAGTTCAGACCCGTTAATGACCACTCCCTCATTTGTTCTGATGACACTTTCCACCGGTGAGTTAAGACGGACGTTTTTTGAAAAAATTTCTGTAAGTTTTGGGATATAGCTACTAGAGCCACCCGTTAAGACCCGCCATTTCGGACGATCATCCACTGTGAGCATGCCATGATGATGAAAAAATCTCACAAAGAAGTGGAGGGGAAATTGTTTCATTTCATGCCGACTGGCCGACCAGATAGCTGCCCCCATAGGCATAATGTATTGTTCGACGAATTCTACTGAGTAATTGTTTTCTCGAAGATAGGCTTCCAGTGACCTGTCATCAGGTACTTTATCTTTGTGTTTTAAATAATAGGCCGTAGCCTCTTTATTAAAGCGAAGAATGTCTTTTATCATTCTGTAAAAAGAGGGATTAATGAAATTTCTTCTCTGGCAGAATAATGAATTTATTGATGTACCGTTATATTCAAGACCACTCGATTCAACTTTTACACTAAAGCTCATGAACGATGGCTTCGTTTCAATTTGAAGCTTGTTCATTAATTTTACAAAATTAGGATAATTACGATCATTATGAACGATGAAGCCGGTATCAACGAGATACTTTCCGGACTTCACTTCTACTTCATGAGTGTGGGTGTGGCCTCCGAGACGAGATTCAGATTCAAATAAATGAACCTCATGTCCACCCGTAGCAAGAACATGTCCACTGACCATACCTGAAATACCACTGCCAATAATTGCGACTTTCACTCTCGATTCTCCTCGTTCTTCACATCACTTCAGGTTTATTTTTTTTCATGGAACTCAGTATCTTAGAAAGACTCGGGATGAGAACGGGAGTATGAGAGGCATATTTTTGATATTCCGGATTATTTTCCTGTCTCTTCTCCACTAATGGCACACCAGAAACCTTCCATAGCAAAATGGTAATAAAGAGAGGACCAAATAAGCTCCACGCTGAATCTGGATTAAATGCCACCAGACTAATTCCCCACCATAAGAGTGATTCGCCAAAATAATTTGGATGACGGGAAAATTTCCATAGTCCATCCTGAAAAACTTTATGAAGATTGTCTCTATTCGATTTAAAAACACTTTTTTGATTATCTGCAACTGCTTCCCAGATGAGGCCAATAAGCCAGATAACAATTCCTAGATAATGGTAAAAATAAAAGGTTGCAGATGTTGAAGCGTGAACTGCAAAAATGGGGAGAGCAACGATTAGCATTAAAAAATACTGCAACCAATACACTTTAAAATAAGCAATCAGATTAGTTTTTTCGCCCCATTGTTTTCTCCAATTCGCATATCTAAAATCTTCAGGTTTGCCGTGATTACGAAGATGCAAATAAAAAGCGAGTCTTAAGCCCCAAGTCATAATCAGGATGGAGACAATGAGCTCATGGAAATTATGCGCGTGATTTAAAATAACCCCAGTAAGAGCAATAGCAATGAATCCCAAGCTCCAGGCAGTATCAATAACGCTTAAGTTTTTTTTGATGACAGCAATCAAGTAGAAAACATGAAGGAGCACCAGAGGAGCTAGAAGCATAAAAATTACTTTTAACATGCTAATTATAGTGCCTCATCCCAATGGAAACGGCATTAGACAAATCATAAATATTTCCCTAATTAATGCATTGTGTAGCAATTTAAGTGCAGCTTTTGCAAATGCCTGAGAAGTCCATTCGGTGGGATATTTGCCTGTAGCCTTTTTTGGTCAAGAATTTCTTGAATTCATCTGGTACACAAAAAGGGACGACCTCAATTTTCTTGCATGAGGTGCAAATGATATGATGGTGATGATGGTGAAGCTCACAGTTTCGCTCGTATCGATGAAATCCTTCACCGAGATCCACTGTATTTAAAATTTGTGATTCAGTAAAAGTCTTAAGGGCCCTGAACAAGGTGGCGCGGTCAAAGCTCACTTTTTTTAGGCGATGTGTTATTTCTTCAGCAGTCATGGGTGAGATGGCCAGATCAAGAATTTCCAACAATGCCAATCGAAGCGGAGTGGATTTAAGTCCCTTGTCGCGCAGTAAGGATTCAAAATCTTGATCATGTTGATGCTTCATTCTTTACTTATAAGATAATTTTACTAGAATGTAAATGCAACTAAGTCGCATTTAAGGGTTTTCTATGATTTATCTTTTATCATTTGTTCTTTGTTTTACTGCTTGGGGCGAGGAAAGCCTCGAAACAATTCGGGTGTCTCATGGTGGAATCAGTAATTCTTTAGTGGACTTTGTTCCCAACGTTACGGTTCTTCAATCTAAAGATTTAAAAAAACGTCGTGAAATCAATCTTGGTGATACGCTTAAAAATGAAGCAGGTATTCAGAGTTCTTCATTCGGACCTAATGCCGGTCGTCCCATAATAAGGGGCCTTGATGGCGATCGTATTCGTATTCTCCAGAATGGATTAGGAGTTTTAGATGCCTCTTCGGCAAGTGTCGATCATGCTGTTCCAATAGATACCCTCATCATTGATTCAATTGAAGTCGTCAGAGGGCCAATGAGCCTCCTGTATGGTTCGAGTGCCGTAGGTGGAGTTGTGAATGTAAACACTAATCGTATTCATAATACCTATGAAGAAGGGACCATCAGAGAATTTCAAGTTCAGGGTGATTCTGCTCAAAATGCATTGAGTAGTAGTGCCAGACTTGATCATGGGGCAAAGAATTGGATGTTCCATGTAGATGCTGGTTACCGCAATGCTAATGATTTGCGTATTCCCGATAAGCAAAAGTCTGAAAGGTTAAACGCTCCAGGAAAATTTGAAGCAAAGAATAAGCTTCCGAATAGTGGCAGTGTTCAAAAAACAGTAGCTGTTGGAGCTGCACGAATTTTTGATCGCGGTTATTTTGGGATGTCTTATTACTTTTTTGACAATTTTTATGGAACTGTGGCCGACGAGGACGTTGACATTAAAATGAAGCAAAACCGCATTGAGCTTCACACAGAATACCAACTGCGTGGAGATGTTTTTAAAAGCATTCGGCTCAAAACAGCGCAATCAGATTATTTGCATAAAGAATTTGAAAGTGGAGAAGTGGGGACAACTTTCAGTAATGAGGGGAATGAAACAAGACTGGAAATTTCTTCTGAAGCCAGTGGTCTCAAAGGCATAACTGGTTTTCAAGGTCAGAAATTTAATTTCAAAGCAGTAGGAGATGAAGCTTTTCTTCCCCCAACACAGAATCAGTTAATTTCGGCTTTTACTCTTCAGGAATTAACAGTTAATCAAAATATTTTTAGTGTCGGAGGCCGACTGGAAAATGCCGTGATTGAAAATAATGTGTCTGGTGGCAAAGAAAGAGATTTTAATGGCCTCAATGGTTCACTGGGATATCGCCGACTTTTCTCACAGACACACACTGGTCTCATTAGTTTTAGTTACACGGAGAGAATTCCTAATTATCAAGAGCTTTTTGCAGAAGGTTTTCATGTGGCCTCTGGAACTTATGAGCGAGGTGATGAGAATCTGCATAAAGAAAAAGCCTTTGCCCTTGATACCGGGCTTAAGTATCACTCCGATTCAACGACCGCTTCTTTGAGTATCTATGCTCAACAGTTTAAAGATTATATTGCATTGATTAATACAGGTAAACCATCACCAGAGCTTGGTATCGATATCTCAAGTTTTCAGCAAGTCGATGCCATTTTCTATGGTTTTGAATTTGATGGTAAAAAAAGATTAGAGCAGTCACCTTTGAGCATTATTACTAAAGCAGATCTTGTAAGAGGGAAAAATAAAGACAACGGAAAAAATTTGCCACGAATCTCACCTCCGAGAATTACTTTAGGTCTTGAATGGGTCAATAAACGTTGGACCCTTGACGTTGAAGAACAGTACAATTTTGAACAGACTAAAACCGCCCCAAATGAAACTCGCACTAATGCTTTTATTTTACTGAATGCTGGCGTTGCCTACGACCTCATTAAAGGAAATGCGAAATGGAGTTTCTTCACAAGACTTAAAAACATCCTAAATGAAGAGGCAAGACTTCACACTTCCACTTTGAAGGATATTGCTCCTTTGGCCGGCAGAAGTGTCGTGGCGGGCGTTCAATACATTTATTAACTTAATCTAGAGTCCATAACGATAGTGTCCATCAGACTCATAGAGTGGTTTCTGTTTCTTAATCGTCTTTTGATATTTTTCATCCCGACTTTTCTCAAATTCAAGAGCACCACTGCGGGCACCACCAATGGACGTGGATGAAGGTCGCTCCTGCATTTTTTGTTGTTTTTGAGTCTCTAGTTTGTGTTGATCAACTTTCCAGTCGCCGCCATTTGCAAAAGCAACTTGATTAATTAACATAGTCAGTAAAAGAGCTAATATTCGGTTCATAAAAACCTCCTACTCAATTACGATAGTTGCAAATCACTGGCCATTAATCACATTTTAACTGTTCACTTGAGTATAGACCGAATTCAGTAGTTTTAGCGGCAATGGCAGTCTTTAGTGCCTGCAGATTTTCTTTAGCTGCAATAACTGCTAATAATTCCGGGTTGCAAAGTTTTTTTCTAAAGCTTTCCAGAACGAATTCTTTCATCCCTTCAGCAGCTTCTGGACGCTCCCCCTTTCCAAATCCCAGAATGAATATGGATCACTTGTGGCATCAGATTTAGTACACTCAGCTGATTTTACCACCAGAGTTGCTTTATCAGACCCCTGATCTTCATCGGTGCAAAACCAATTTAAATGTTTAGGTGCTTCACCCTTGTACCCGTAAGACCACCAAATAGGATCACAATAGCACCACTTTTTATTGCAATGGCTGTTTCAATAGTGAGGTGAAAAGTTTATTCTCTAGGCATGAAATTTCTATTTTTTCTTTTCTTACTACCATTAAGTGTTCAAGCCTTTGACTGGTTCCAATATCCTGAGAACCGTGAATATACTCAATCAGATCGAGGACTTAGACCATATCGTGCGCTTTCTTTATACAAGTCTGGAACTTTTGTACTCACTTTTGATGATGGCCCCCATCCTACTTTTACGGCCCGTCTTTTGGATGTTTTAAAAAAACATAATCAAAAATCAATTTTTTTTGTTCTTACTTCTAAAATTAATGAAGAAAATTTCATGCTCATCAAGCGGATGCTGGATGAAGGACATTTAGTTGGATCTCATGGGGTGACCCATGATCGCGGCGCAGACTTAACCAGAGATATCTGGAAGTCAAAGATAAAGCAATCGTTTCTGGATCTAGCGAAGTGGTATAAAAAAGCTGGCCATGAATTTACTAAACATTACTATCGTTTTCCGTTCGGTGATTACGGGTCACGACCAGACTATCATCATATAAATGCTTTAAAAGAAGTCTCTCAAGAACTGATGGGCGATAATTGTATTCAAATGGCATTTTGGGATGTGGACACAGCTGACTGGGTACCAGGCATGACCCCGGAGGAAATCTCGAATAACATTATTGTACATAATGAAGGCGGAACATTTATCGACTTTAAGAAAGTCGGTAATACTTACGTGAAAAATCCTGTGCTTTTAACGAATCCACCAGGTGGTGGAGTTGTTCTTCAGCATGATATTCATGAAGCTGATATCCTGGCGACGGATCTTTTTTTACAATACGCTAAAGATCATTCAATCCATCTCCCTCGAATTGATGAAGTGGAAGAATTCAAAATTACTAAAAATTGTCGTCTCTGAATTTAAAAAAGCAGATTAGTCACTCAATAAAGCAGGATCTTTCCCGTCAATAATTTGTAGCATAAAGCCGTTTCGTTGGCTTTTGTTTAGACTCACTTCTATGAACAAAGGATGGAGTTATGCTGCGAATCCTACTTGTACTCTTCATCACTCTTGGTTGTGCCAGTAATGAGCGAACAAAATATCAAGCTTACAGTAAGAAAAAAGGTGGATACCAGGAAAAAAATCTGGAAGATAATCTTCGAAGTGTCTTTTTTAAGGCGAATTCAAGTACAAAAAAGAAGCTTGCCTATACTTTTGCTGAATTTCGAGCCATTGAAATTTGCTCCGAAGCTCATTACAAGCTAGCTCACTTCCTTGATGCCAATGACAAGTCAGAAAGTAAAACCATCCGTCGATCCTCAGCAGGTGGATACCCAGGCTACGGGTATGGTTTTTATCCCTCCTATTATTATGGACAACCGCCTTTTTATAATCATTACTCAGGATTCAATTATGGATTTGGAATTAGCACCATGTCAGGAAGCACTTGGGATGAAACCTTTCATTATCCTGAGATTGAAATATTATTCGAATGTGTGAATGAAGTTTTTGAGCCTCAAATAGGATTCAGAGAAGTTTCTTCGGAAGAATTAAAAAATCTTGTAAAAGATTTGAGGGGCGGTTTGCAAATAGAAAAAATGATGAAGGATTCTATTAATCAGAGCACTTTCAGGAATGGGGATATTCTTCTTCGAGCTTCAGGTGAAAGAATTCAGAAAGTATTTCAGCTTTTATCCAAGTTATCCAATAGTAAATCTCATTATGTCACAGTCGATATATTAAGGGACGGAATTTTAATGACTGGCCTGGTACTCAAAGGAATCAATGTGACTGATTCCCTTTTGATGCAACAAAATAAAATAATTAAATCAGCTTGTAAAAATAAAGACGTTAAAAAAAGAAAGCTCTGTAAATAAATCTTAAATAGATTTATAGAAGGCCAGGTATCTTTTCATCACATGGATTGGATAATCTTTAGGCCAGATGCTTTTAGCAACAGCTTTCTTCACAGATTTTGGACCCATATTATAAGCTGCCAGGTAAAGTTGACTTTGATTAGAGAATTTTTCACGAAGCCAAGCAAGGTATGCAGTCCCAAGCTTAATGTTGGCCACTGGGTCTCTTAAAGTTTTTTCGCCTTTCCAGTTGAATTTAATTTTCTTGGCCATCCATTCACCGGTTGCTGGACGAATCTGCATCATACCAATTTCACCAACCGGGCCAATTGCTAACGGATTAAAGCTTGATTCGCCAGATATAACTGCCATGACAAAATAGGGATCCAGACCCTGGGAAGAAGCTTCTTTAATAATAGCTTCAGTAACCGCCTTGGCCTGAGACTTATATTTGGTTGGAAGTCTTTTTGTCACAGTTGATAGGATGTTCTTCTCAAGCCCTTTAGACTTCTCAAAAGTAGAAACAATGCTCTTCTTATAATGGCTGCCTAAAAGCTCTCTGGCATGGTCTACACGCACATTCTGCTTAATGCTTGCTAATGATCGAGATGGATCAACCTTAGCAAAAGAAATAGAGCTAGTGACTAATGAGAGAGTAATTAAAAAGTATGTTTTCATACCTGACTATAGAGCAAGGGCAATGCCAAATATGTGCTACTTAGATGCTTGAAATCTCAAGATTTAGTGGATAATGAATTTGCATTGATCAGAATTTTGCTAGACACTTTCAGGAATTCAAAGGGTTGGGCTTGGATGGTAACTAGTGATTTTTCTGAATGCTCTTGGCTTTTCCAGGACCCATGAGCTTAATTGTTGATTTCACAAGCTCTGAGAACTGCTGGCTTGAATTGGCCTTAGTTTCCAAAGTTATCTCGAGTATGGCCTCTTCTCTGGTCATTTGCTGCTCTTGTGTCGTTTCGCTTTGGGCACGATTTACAATAATTGTAGTTAATAGAAGAAAAGTGCATATATTCATTCTGGCTTTATATGGATAGCCGAAGAATTTTTCAACTTAAGACTCGAAGTCCCGTCATTTCTACCTATGAATTTTTTCCATGAAGTATGTAAAGAAGCCACCTCTTTATTCGAAGTGGCTTTGTAGTATTATTCAGTTAATTCATCTTCTGCTTCCTGAAGTATTTTCTTTCTAGGTTGAGTAGGGTTTTGAGAACTAGGAATTGGTTGTTGGTCTTTAGATTCTTGGGCTTGAACAGGACCAGTTGCCCAATTTATTTTCGAACTCTCATCTGCATCTGCGGTATTCATCTGTCTTCCAAATTGAAGATTTTGTGTGTACGCACTCTGATTACCATTTATGTGATCAACGGCGAGTCTGCCGAACTCGATGCGTGCATCCTGGGCCTGACGTTTATTATTCACAATATCATTAGCAAGATTAAGTGAGATTAAATTCATGGCTTCATTGTCACCTCGAGCAGAAAGTTCACCTGCTGTTCTATTATAAACAATTGAGCCATTGAATTTAGCAAGTTCCTCAATTCGACTCATTGGAACTTTGTAGTCAACAACATGTTCAATCACATCTTTATGCAGGAGAGGGAATTTATGATTAATTTCTTCGCGGTAAACCACAATCCTTTTAAAAGGTGAGGTATTGCGCCAAACTAACATGCTCGGAGTTGATTCAGTTGGTTGTCCATATTTTTCAATAGCTGCTTTGGCGGCCTGTTGTGAATTAAGGGACCAGCCCGATGTGTAACGGTTTAAAACTTCTGATGAAACAGCTGCTCGATTGCCTGTCTGGCCAGGAGGTGCTGCAGATGCGGTTAAGGATTCATTTGAACTTCCTGACCCTTTCATTGAAGAACAAGCCGTCAGAAGACTAGAGCCAAGCAATATGGCGATTACCGCATTTAACATTTTCATTTAAAGCTCCTTAGTTTAATAGCTATTGGCCGATTCGTAGAAGCAACTTAAATGCCATGAAATAACGCAGTTTCTTGAGTCAAAGTGCCTCAAGCCGATTAAAACTCATTAGAATAAGTCGCTTCATCAATATCTCCTGGAGGAGCTATGATTTTATTGATTACGCCACAGGCAATTGGAAGTGCTTGGTGGGCGCCAAGACGCTGAGCACCTCTGGCAGTTAGTGGAAGTTCAACTGCTTCATCCACACCATGAATAATTACAACCATTCCTTCTAAGTAAAGTGGCTCAGATCTTTTCAATTTAACGTAACCTTCGCTTTCATCTTCTGATTTCAGGTCTTTGATAAATGTTGAAAATTTTGTCAGTCTGGAATAGATGTAATTTCCATAGAGATCACTTACCGGAAATTCACCATCATGACTTGACTGTGAGGAAAGATCGCCATCGAGTGGAATAAGTATCCTGCCATAAACTTCTTCGCCTTCTTTTGCATCTATGACCCCATCTAAATTCAAATCATCTTCGCGGGTGGGACATCGAGTACCTAGTCGAATATTTTGGGAATGTATTAATTCGCTTCCGCTATTTGTTAATCTTACGTCAGCAATTAATTCATCTTCAAAAGTATCTCTGGAGAACGTAAAAGCGCCCGTTATTTTTCCAGTTACTTCCTGATTAACAGTCTCAAAAACCGCCAAATACTGACCATCAATATGTTTGTCGATATCAATATTTATGGCATTAGGAATTTTTTGAATTCCTGCTCCACTTGAAAGATGTTTCCCACAGCTGATAAGAAGAAACAAAATTGACAGTTGGATGGGATTAATTTTTATCACTGTATCTTCCTCGTATGGTAGCGTTTAAAAGCTTCCTCATAGGCCGTCTTTAAATCTGAGTCATTCCATTCATTTCTGATTATTCCCCAAATCTCATTTGCTTCAATATCGACGGGCCGGTAGTAGTACATGCTGGTTTTGATGGTGAAGCACCAAGCTGATTCTGGGTAGTTTGCATAATCAGAATAAGTTTTTACTCTCGGGCAAGGAGCATCGTTTCTCATAAAAATATTCGTCCAGGCCCTTAAATTCAATGGGGTTCGGGAGTATTTAACATCCATAATTATTTCATGACTAACATCTCCTTCTAGGAGTTTAACTGAAGGGGATACATGAAACCACCAATCAAAATTAAATTTTCGAATATACTTACGAGTAAAAAAGAGCCAGGTTTTATTTGAATTCACCCCAAAATTATTGAACCACTCGTAGCTCCAAACATGGGCCCTGTTGTAGCATTGTGATTCCTTATCAACATATTGAGCTGTTTGAAAAAGTGCTTGTGCCTCTTCCAGGCTCTGAAAAGCCGAGGGTTCATAGTCATCTTGAATTAAAGAAGAAAAAAAATGAGCTTTATTTTTTCGACTAGTGATCATTTTTTGTGCTGCCTCGATCTCTGTGGGATTGGATGTCCTGTGTACTAAGCCATTTGATAATAGGAGTAATGTTTCTTCCCCTGGTTCACCGAGATCAATAGCATAAATTTGATGCGCAAATGAAATGTGTGAAAAAAAAATGAATCCAAGAAGAAAAAAGACTTGCATAAAACCTCATTGACCAGCGAATCAATAGTGAGATGTATAATGATCAAGACTGAATGATTTTGTCACCTAAAGCTTAGCCTAATGTTTAGACAAATTCCTTCTTGTGCATGTGATTATTTTTTGGAAGAACGAAAAAATTAGCAGAAAAAAAAGAAAGTGGGAGAGTTAAGATTCTCCCACTTAGAAATTCTACATAAAAGTTTTAATAGTTTTTAAGTGCTGCTCTTGCTTAGGAAGGAGCTCCGTTTTAATGGTTGTTTTTAAATCGGTATTAATATTTTTATCTTCTAAAGCTTCCCTGTATTCTTTCAAACCATGCTCTTCACCCTGCGAGAGGGCCCTTAGAGCAGTTTTGTTGCCGAACAATTTTGCTCCTCCTGTCCAGGCTTTGGTAAATGCGCCCCATCCACCTGTACCTTCAGTATCTTCTTTTACTTCATCGGTAGCGTATTGTTTTAGTTTTGAAACTGCATTTTCATGATCTCTACGAATCATTTCCAACTTGGCCTTCTCATTTTTATCTGTTACTTTTTCTAAAACTTGTGAATAAGTTTTCACCGCAGACATTTCTCCCCGAATTAAATCATCCATTTGAGAAGGCGACATTGAATTCATTTTATTCTTCATTGTACTTGTTGCAAAAACTTGGCAAGTAAGCATGACTAAAAACAGACTAACTATTGATTTCATATTAACCACCTTTTTTCTTGGGTTCATTAGTGAACTCAACCAACAATGGCCAATATCTTAAAAGCAGTCACGACACAAAATAAACAACTCGAGTTTACTGTTTCAAATTTCCCCATGGTTAAATTTAAACATTCCTCAATTACCTGAATTTAGCACGCCCTAGTCTGGCCTTACGATTGCAGATTAATACCGGCTTACTCTATTTCAGGAGGCTTTTATGAATCGCCGCAAAAATAATCCAGACAATAAATACTCAACAATGAATAAAGAACGCGATCGGGAATTTGGCTTTAAGCAAACTCACGCTGGTAGAGAACGTTTCCCCTCTGGCTCGTGGGGAGCGAGTAGTGAGTTTGGTCATAATTCGAACTTTCATGAATCTGATTCCTACAATCGCGATCAAAGACCATTCGATATGGATAACTATTATTCAGGCCGACAATTTTCAGTAGGTGGTATGGATTTTGATCGTGAAGAAAGGGATGATGAATTTTCAAATCGCGAATATGAACGATCTCGATTCGCTGAACCTTATACCGGAGGTCAATTTGCTCGCTCGCAATATTCGAGAGGTCCAATTTCTAGATGGGATTGGGCAGTGAACAGAGATGAGGAACGATATTTTGCTGATAAAGATAAGGGATTTTATGGGAAAGGTCCAAAAGGTTACAAACGCTCCGATGAAAGAATCCGTGAAGAAGTTTGTGAAGCCCTTTTTAGAAGTCCAAAAATAGATGCGAGTGATATTGAGATCAGTGTTAAAGATGGGAATGTCACTCTAAAAGGGAAAGTGGACTCCCGCTCTGCCAAGCGAGATGCTGAAGACTGTGTTGAAAATATAACTGGTGTTCAAGATGTACAAAATGAACTTAGATTGATTGGAATTTCACAAGATTCAGCAGTTAATAAAGAATCAGGAAATTTACCAAGTCACTGAAGAGGTTTTTATATGT
Source organism: Bacteriovorax stolpii (assembly GCA_945860895.1). GTDB lineage: Bacteria > Bdellovibrionota > Bacteriovoracia > Bacteriovoracales > Bacteriovoracaceae > Peredibacter. The sequence continues at coordinate 3,396 of CAMASK010000040.1, read as the reverse complement.
ATCGAAAAGATCATCCAGATTATCCAGATCGCCTTTCCTTATCTCAGGCCAGTCAACATCTGACTCAGCCAGGAGTAAGGGGAAAGGATCGTAATGATGGCAGCTGGTTTAATCTTTCTCAGTTTGAAACTCAGAAGAATTTTATTGGCAAGGGGCCCAAGGGGTATAGACGTCAGGATGCTTCAATTCATGAGGATGTATGTGAAGCCTTAAAAGATGATCCTTACGTTGATGCCAGTGATATTGAGGTTGAGGCTGACCGAGGTGTAGTCACCTTAAGAGGTTTTGTCCACAGTCGGGAGATGAAACGTCTGGCGCAGGATTGTATTGAGGACCTGTATGGAGTAGAAGATGTCTATAATTTACTCAAAGTAGCATAAGGCATTGATCAAAAATCAGACAGTTAATGAATGAGGATAATCAAAATTAAGACAGTTATTTAACTCATAATTCCAACAGTTTTAGTCGATAAGAAAGGTATTACAGGAGCTTTTTTAATGAAGCCTTATCATTTCTATGTCGCCTTTAATCCACTCTTTAATGTGGATCAAACTTATCTTACCCAGGCCCATGAATTTCATCATAGTTTGAAAGAAAAGAAAAAGCAGGATCCTTCGGCCCATATGTATTGGGGTAAAATTCAAATTTCAGAACATTCTGAGGCATTGAATGTTTCCAACTTTGATAACGTAGTAAAAGAAAACAATGAGCTTGAGTTAAGTACTCACATTTACATTACTGATTATCAGCATTTATGGGTTGGTAAAGTGACAGATGTCGTTAGTGAAATCCCTGATCCCGAAAACACTTTAAGTTTTTACCATCAAAAAAAAGTTCAAGTATGGTTTAAGCTTAAAGATTTTGATCTGATTACAAATCATGCTGGTGAAACTCTCGCGTATCTGAATCAAATGTATGTAGACAATGAATATTACAATTATAAAATTAATAAAATGACTCCGTTTAGCAATGGAATTCGATTTCCCATGATTGTACAGGACCGTTCCTGTGCCCGATATTTCTCACAAAATGGATTATTAGCACTGCGTGTTCTCAAAGAGAATTCCTCCGTCACCATTTCTGGTGAAGGCATCAAGATGAGCGATATTATGCAGTCCTTTGTTATTCCGGAGGCGAATTTTAAGCTAATTCCTGAAGGTGTACGTTCTCAAATTATTCAGGCAGAAATTCTTCTTCTGGAAGCCCAGACTCAAATGAAAAAGGATCGAGCGAAACTAGAACAAGCAATTTTAACCTATTTAAAATGTCTTGAGATTTTATTGAATGAAACATTTATTGATCACTTAAAACGCGAAGAGGGACATAGGATTTATGCCTCTAAAGATAGTTCCCCTAAATTTATCCGGTCTTCACTGAATAAAGACAAGAGCACTCTAGTGCGTCTGAAAGATTGCAATTCTTACTTTAATCTGTCTCAGATAAAGATGTTAATAGATACTCCATTCTTTTTTCCACATACCACACTTGATTATGTTTTTAGAACTAGAAAAACATTCTGGGAATATTGCCGGCTTGAGCTTAGATCGACACTCAAGAATGAATCATTAATAGAGCTTAGAAATCTTTTAGCTAAGCCTGGTGAAGTTAAAGCTAACGATCGAGAACTCTTATTAGTTCGTAATGTTCTCCTAGGAGTAGGGGGGCGTGGTGTCTTTAACGAACTGATTGAAGCCTACTTTGAAATTAGTACTTCAAAATTTAAAATAGCTTAAGGCAGGTGAGAAAAAAAGAGGCCGCCCTATTTGGCGGCCTGGATTCAATGGTTAAATTTAGAAGTAAAAAAAACTAACCTGGTGAAAAATTCTCCTGCTCAGTCATAATAGTAGAACTCCAGGTTAAAATGCTTGTTTCTGATTTCATCAAAAGTACCTCCTTATCAAAAACATCAAATCGGGTTCCGTAAAATGATTATAAATCAATTCTAAGTTTCGCAAATTTTGACGTAGAATCATCTACTTAATAAACTAGATATAAAATGAAATAGGTTTGATAGTAGTATTTTTGCCATTAATCATTGGCAATAGATCGGATATTGCTCATTTAAGTGCATCTCTCTGGATTTAGGTTCTTCATATTTACTCCTCTAATTTGATGTATCGAGAGTTCAAATATCCTCAGTTACCTGCGAACAATATAAGTTATTAAAAGATCCAGAGGCATATAAAAAATCTGAAAACTCTAAAGCAATATATGTTATAATAAAAGGAATTTATATAGGAGCTTAAAATGAAGTTGTTAACTTTGGCATTGGTTTGGATTCTGTCTCATCAGGTCTTTGCCTACGATCGTATGACCATGTCATTAGAGACTAATTCTGGATACTTTTATATGTACCGTGCCAAATGTGACAACGGGAAATGGATGGATTGGGACACGGCCGCCAAAAGGGATGCGGAAGCTGGAAGCTTTTGTAAGTCCGTGGGCTCTTCTTTGAAGACAGCGACAATTGTTCCAAAGGACAGATTTGGTACACAGCGGCCAGATATGCCAGATACAGAACCTCAATCATTTAATGTTGTTAGAAAGGGTACTTCTCCTAATGGAGATCCAATTTTCAAACAAACCTGCGATGATGGCACTGTAACTAATCATAAATTTAATACTTACACTGATGCCGTAGTTACTGGGGCACAAAATTGCAAAGGTCATGACAGGAAATAAAAATCAAGATTCTAGTATAGGTCTTGAGTTAAGCTGAAAAACTGCAATTGGAGCTGATAGACTTGGTCGCCTTCTTCAGTCTCAAATAATCTGGTAAATTCAGATTTAAATTTACGAATAATTTCTTTTGCACGAGGTATATCTGCTTCTTTTATCGCCAAAGTCTCAGAGGTAAAATCCCCCTGGCATACATTCTGTTTATTTAGGACCGTTTTTGCATTTTCTAACATTTGCTTGTGATAATTTTGAAAGGCCGTAGAGAAATTGTCATTTTTAATTTCAACTGAACCATTAGTCTGCTGAAGTCTGCCTTGTTTAACAATTCCGATGAGTCCATGTTTCGTAAGAACATCAAGAGTAGACATAATTTTTTCAAAAGGACAGTCTGAATTAACGTTACATCAGTATACATCAAAAAGACTAAATCCCCTCTTTTTAGGAATCGGATGATCTTCGGTCTCACTTTTAAAGGAAATCTTTACGACTTTTTGCCGGATTCGGCTAAAATTTACGAGACGGTCTTATTTAAGAAAGTAATTTAAGTTTATTAAACCGCCGAATCCAATTGCATCGAACTCAAAAGATGATTGTTTTACATGATTTGTTTCATAAATTAAGGTTGATGAAACATAAAAATCCTTACCGAATGGAACGGAGTAAGTTATTTCAGGTTTTGCGAAATAACTAATACCTAAACCTAGTCCGATTTTAACA
>CAMASK010000039.1 GCA_945860895.1 Bacteriovorax stolpii | reverse complement strand
CAATAGCACCCTCATTAAAGATATCTTCTAAACGTACGACACCTTTAGTCAGAGTTAGTGAAGTTTGAATCACTGAGGGGCTTCCGAGATCCACAAACACATGATCTTGATTCTGAGCAGACCATAAATCAAAAAAATCTTCATCAAATAGAATAGTATCTGTCCCAATAGTGTTGGCAATAAACGCTTCATTCACCAGAGTCAGACGCTTTTCCCATGGAATAACGTTAAGATTATGAATTTTAGTTAATTCTTCCACTCGGGCAGCGTTTCGGGCGCAGATTGAAACCTGAGCTTTTTTCTTAAATTGATTAATCAAATCCTCGGCCAGTGCACCCGAACCAATGACCACAATATGCTTGGCCTTGGCTTTTTGAATTAGATGACGACGAGTTAATGAAGCATAGGTTTTTTGAGAGATACCAATTAAATACTGAGTGCGGATATCTTTTGCGTCTTTAAAAAGTTTTTCCAAAATAAGCAGAAGCCGATTATCTTTCAAGGTTGATTGACTGTAGATTTGATAGGCCTCTTTAAACTGACCCACAATTTCATTCTCGCCAATCAATTTACTCTTCAGTCCACAGATCGTTTCTAAAAGAAAAAGATAAGCTTCTTCTCCCGATTCCAAAGTATGTTCAGGAAGTTCTTCATTACGAAACGGAGTACGACCAAATGACAGCACGAGAGTGCGCTGGCATGTTTTAAGCATGAAAGTAGGGTGGCTCAGTTGGGCTTCCGGATGGGTCCCAGAACTGAAGTTCCAAAGTTTAAGACCGTTCAACATTCCCTAAGCATAAGAAATGATTCACCAGAAATTGTCATCGTTTTGTCATAAAATTCGGAATTTTGTCTAGCGTCATCACTTTTCTTGACGTATTCTTCACATTAACATTTAACTCAATTTTGCTATACCTATTCAGTACCCGGAATTAAACAATGACTACTTGGATTAAAAGTCGTTTCATGGCGTTTGACCGTAAGGTTGATGGTGCTGTCACGTTCTTTTTAAAACACTATGGAAAAACGAAGTTCATGGTGGCCATGTCTAAAAAGGCTCAGTACTTCGGACTAGAGAATTTATTCCTCAAGGGTCCCAAGGCATTTGTGTATTTTTTTATTTTTTATTTAATCCGGGATACTATTCTTTATATTATTATTCCTATTGGTTTTGCTAAGTGGATTGACTAGGTCTTTAAGGAGCTTGGATGGACGCCTTCACCATTATTTACACCCTTCTCGGGGGTCTGGGTATTTTCTTCTTTGGGATGAAATTTATGTCCGATGGTCTTCAGGCCGTTGCCGGAGATGTCATCAGAAAAATCATTAATTCATTAAACACGAATCGTTTTATGGCCGTTGGTGTGGGCTTACTCGTAACCTGTATCATTCAGTCTTCTTCTGTCACTACAGTAATGACTGTTGGATTTGTGAATGCAGGACTCATGAGTTTGACCCAAGCTATTGGCGTTATCTTTGGTGCAAATATTGGAACAACTATTACTGGTTGGATTATTTCTCTAAAGCTCAACAATCACGCTCTTTTGTTAGTCGGTTTAGGATTTATTCCTGGTTTATTTTCAAAAACTGAAAAATGGCAACATCTTGGAAGGGCGCTAGTTGGTCTTGGATTTGTCTTTATTGGTTTGCATTTCATGAGCGATGCCTTCCTGCCTCTTCGTCAAAATCCCGGATTCATGGAATCTATTTCTTATTTTGCCGGAGAAACATTTGGTAGCTATTTTGCCAGCATCCTCATGGGTTGCTTATTAACAATGATTGTTCAGTCTTCAGCTGCCATGCTGGGTATTACGATGGCCCTTGCTACCTCCGGAGTGATTCCTTATCACACTGCCATTGCACTGGTTCTTGGTGAAAATATAGGTTCAACTATATCTGCTGTACTTGCTTCCATTGGAACAAATGTTAACGCCAAGAGAGCTGCTCGCGTTCATGCTCTCTTTAATGTGATCAGTGTTATGCTTGTCATGTTGATTCTTCCTTCCTTTATTAAACTAATTGATTTTTTTATCCCACTTAATCCGGCCCAAATGGCGGAAGATGGAACTTTTCCAAACGTCTCTCATCATCTGGCCATGGCCCATACATTATTTAACGTTGCTGCTACTTTGCTTTTCCTACCATTCATTAATCAATTAGCTGCTATGGTAACGAAGTTAACCCCTGATAAAGGAACTGAAAAAGAAGTTCCCCACTTATTAGTATTGGGAGATCCATCTAATATGCTTCCTGCCGCCTCTATGGCACAGGCAGAATCGGAACTTCGCAAGATGAAAGAGATTGTTGAAAGGATGTATAAACTTAACCGTGAATTCTGGCTCGCCGACGATTATGAGTCAAAAAAATTGGCCAAAATCATCGATTACGAGCGGATTACAGACAACATTCACAAAGAGATTACTGTTTTTCTTTGCTACGTTATGGAAAAACCCATGTCTCACCATCAATCTGAGCAAATTCAATCCATGATTAAAATTGCAGATGAACTTGAAAGTGTGGCCGATTATATAGAGCGTCTGGCCAATTATCGTGATCGTTTTAAGAAAGCAGAAACACTTATTGGTGACAGCCGCACAGAATTTTTTCAATTTTTTGATGAGGTTTGGAATTTCTTTGAATTAGTCGGTAAAGGTCTTGAAGATAGTGATGTTCTTGATATGGGCCGCATTGAATCTAAATCAAACGAGCTTCAATTATGGGCCGATAGTATGAGAGAAAAGCATCTGGATCGAATTTCCAAAGGTACTTATCCGCCTGTTACAGCATTAACTTATTCGGATATGGTTGTGGCTCTGAGGAAAATTCGCGCACATGCTTTCTTGATGGCTGGCGCCATCGAGAACTTTCATTCTAAGCACGAATAATTTTTAGAGAATCGAGGCATCTGAAAAGTTTGTATAATTCTTTCTTCTTCCGGGCTAAAGGGAAGCAGATTGAAATTTTACTTAACATTACAGATTTTTTTTATTCTTAATTCTTCCTCACTTAAGAACTCAAGCTCAGTGATGATTTGTTCATTCTTGGTGACTGTTTCCATAGTCCAGGTCGTGATTAAGTCATTTGAGTTAGAACCGCTTTTTTTAGTCAATGTGAGAGTGTTTAGCCCGTCATTTAAAAGTAGAACACCATTAGAAATAGAGTAATTAAAAATCTTCCCAGCAGTTACTGATATTGAGCAAGTATAATCATTATAAGTATCTTCATTTGAAACACTTTCATTTAAGATGAGCTGTTTTTGACCAACCGAAATATCAGTCGTTATTTCTGCAATATATTTCAGTTGGTATTCATCAGTACTTAGACCACTTGTTGCCCTTGAGCAAACCACCATTCTTTTATTTGCGCTTATACATTTTCCTGGTCTAGAGATACCAACATCGGTACACGAAGCAATTATTAATAGTGAAGTCACCATTAAGAGTATTTTCATTTTAGGTCCTTGTAAGTTGACTTGATTGTACTCAGACCCCGAATCCCAATAGAACGCCATGGTAGAGATTACATGTTGATGTCTAGAAGTTAGACGAATCTTAGGTGGTCTGATGGTCGCGAAATTATGTCCTGGCCATAATCTATATTCATAAAAACAGCATATTGAGTAATTAAGCAAAATTTCAATCTAAAAGATGCAGTTCAGCTTTTTAAGTATGTTAAAATAGATTTTGGTTTTTATGAATATTGTTTTAGGGGGAAAAATATGAATTCTAAAAGTGGCTCTATAGTATTCGTGTTCGTTTTTTTTATTACGAACCAAGCACATGCTCTTGACTGGAAACAGTTGGGATTTGCTCTTGGCTGTACAGTAAATCGTAGTAAATTTTCCTGTCCTAAATCTGATGGTGGCAGGGATATAATGTGGGATAAGGCTTGGGCGCTTAAAGCCGCTAATGCAAAAGATTTAGAGGCAATCACAAAATCGTCTGATGCTCATCCCGAGGTTAAAAATGCAGCCCAGCTAGAATTACAAAGAAGAACTCGAGTGCAACCTTTCAAAGCAATTGAAAAATCATCTGTCTACGAATAGCAATTTGTAACGAAACATTATTTTGCAATAATTTCACTTAGGATGAGAATCTTTTTTTCTCCAGTCAATCTAGACTCTATAACTGCAAGTCCAAGCTCATAGAACTGTTTACCGTTTGCTTTCTTGTTCTCACTATAGTCTCTGAGAATGATTTTATGAGTGCGAAAAGGGGTGTGGACTTCGCAAGTATAGCAAGCGTCATCGTAACCTATGTAATCAAAGCTATTACTAAGAAGTGCCGAACTCATTAAGCATTCATAGGATTGATTTTTAATTTTAATTCTGATGTTGAAAGTTGTTTTAATATCAGTAATTCTTCCTGTCGCCTCGGAGTCGTACTTACCAACATTGTGGGAGAATCCTGAATTTTTTTGTCTCTTAAGGACACTAATTTCTGCCATTAAATTTTCTTTTTGGATTTCTCTTGCTGAATTTGTGACGTTATTAAATAAATAATTGCCTGAAAAGAGATGCCCAGTTCTGAGAGCTCCTTTAGGCATATATTCAAATGAAACTTGTCCTAGTGCCGTAAAAGTGAAAAGACCTAAAAGTACGATGGAAAAGATTTTCATGGTTAATCCAGTTATTATTAGTTTGCTTAAAGATTTAATTAATCTTTCTATCTGGATAATGCGGCGCAGGCAAGGGTACTTGAAACTATTACCTGTATTTAAAAAAATCTAAGTCCCATGTAAATTCAATCTTTCTTTCTTCACTGTAAAATATTCATTTCTGCAGAAGTATGACTCGCCATTTCTTAAGCTATATTCCTGAAATTTTGATCCATAGCTTTGCGTTGAGGAAGTTTGTCTTGGTAAAAGCTAGAGATTTTTGCGAAAATTTTCTTATCACTCAAACACACTTAACGAGAGAGAGAAAATGGGACTAATTTTTGCTGCCAATGACATTTTGGAAAGATCTCGCGGATTAACTTTTGATGATGTTCTCTTGATGCCACGCCATTCGGGAATGAATTCAAGAAATGCGCCCCAGTTAAACTCTAAAGTCACAAAAAACTTTGTCCTTAAAGCTCCTATCATTTCTGCTAATATGGATACGATTACTGAAAGTGCCATGGCATTGAAAATGGCTGAATTAGGCGGTCTGGGAATTCTTCACCGATTTATGTCACCTGAAGATCAAGTCAAACAAGTTAAATTGATCCGTGCTGCTATTCATGGCATGGGTCTTCCAGTTGCTGCAAGCATTGGTGTAAAAGAAGAAGGAATGAGAAGGGCTGATATGCTGGCGGATGCTGGTGTGGATATTTTTACGATTGATATCGCTCATGGTGATTCTGTGATGATGTTTGAGACTCTCTCTTACGTGAAAAAAAAATATCCCAAAATTGATGTGATAGCAGGGAACGTGGCGATGCCGGATGGTGTGCGCGGATTAATTAATCATGGTGCCGATGCAGTGAAAGTTGGAATTGGACCGGGTTCCATGTGTACCACAAGAATTATTACTGGTTGTGGTGTTCCTCAATTAAGTGCCATTGCCATGTGTGTGTTCGAAGCTCACAAACATAATGTTCCGGTGATTGCTGATGGTGGAATTAAAACTTCAGGCGATATTGTTAAAGCATTTGCCGCCGGTGCTCAAACAGTCATGCTTGGTTCAATGCTTTCTGGTTGTCTTGAAACTCCGGGAGAAATTGAAGGCGGCAGAAAGCGATACCGCGGGATGGCCTCAAAAGATGCGCAGGTTTCCTGGCGAGGAGAACTTCCTCAGGGCATGGCGGCCGAAGGGGAGGCGCGTTGGGTAAACTGTAAAGGCTCTGTGGAAAACATTATTCACGAACTTTGTGGTGGGCTACGCTCAGGCATGACTTATTTGAATGCCAATTCCATTGGTGATATTCATAAGAATGCTTTGTTTATGGAAATGACCGCTTCCGGAATGAACGAATCCAGGCCTCACGGCCTCTCCTAACTATATAACGCGTATGCTTACTATCGGTCTTTGCTAGAATTCTAGCTTCATAGAAAGTGCGCCATCTGATATTATGAATTCTTATTTATAACAATGGGCGATTATGTTTTCAGATGAAGCTTTAAATTTGGTGCTTTCTTACCCAAAACTTTCCGAGCGTCTTGAGCACAGACCAGACGACATTACTAAAATAAAAAAAATCTTCAAAGAAATTCATGGAGAGTTTTCTCCTACAGTAGTGAATTCTGCTGTTAAAATTATCGATGCAACATTCTTAAAATTATATGATGGCGTGAATCTGGAAGTTTTTCCTGGGACCAATTTTCATGACCTGAAAGAAAAGTATCACATCATCCTCGTGCCAAATCACCAGTCTCATGCCGATTATGTGGCACTGACTTATTCAATGTTTAAAAATTTTGAAGTCCCCATTCGTGTGGCAGCAGGGATTAACTTAAACGTATTTCCTATGGGACAATTTTTTGGCAAGGCTGGGGCTTTTTTTATCCGACGCTCATTCACGGCTGACCAATTGTATAAGATTACGTTTGAAGCTTATGTTTACTACCTTTTAATGACTAATTCGGTAGTGGAATTTTTCTTTGAAGGTGGAAGAACACGAACGGGAAAATTGTTAAAACCAAAGTATGGTTTATTTCAAATGCTGCTTGAGGCTCATGCACAACTCAAAGATTCAAAACCTTTGATGTTTATTCCTGTTTCCCTTGCCCATGAGCATATTCCTGAAGAGAAAGCCCATGCCAGAGAATTAGGAGGAGCAAAGAAAGAACCGGAAAAGGCAACTCAACTTTTTAAATTATTCAAACTTTTCAACAAAAGACTCGGCACTATTCATCTCCACTTTGGTGAGGGGATTATTGTTGATAGTTATAAAGGTGATTTGAAAGAAGCCACTCAACGTTTGGCCTTCGACTGCTTTAAGGCCGTGGGGCGAGGCATGCCAATCACTCCATCGTCACTACTGGCAATGATTATGCTGGATGAGCCGGCCGGGGCCTTGACCTGGAAACAAATTGAAGAGCATGCTGAAGATGTTATTAATTATTGTACGGCCTTAAATATCCCACTGACTCCTTCATTAAGACTGGCTCAATTCAAAGATTCCCTGCGCATTGCTTTGGCGATGTTTATTGGAAATAAAAAAATTGAAGTTCTGAATCGAGAAAAATTAAATCAAGTTTTTTATGCAATTAAATCTGAGCGAAGAGTTGAAGTTCTTTATCACAAGAATATGATTCTTCATCACTTTCTGGTTTCAGGCATTATCAATGCCACCTGGTTTAATGTTTTTAATGGCTCCATTAAAGATGGCATGGCCATGACTCGTTTTCTGCAGAACAAGCGTAAAGAATTAAAATATGAATTTTATCTACCTACAGTGAAGGAAATGATTCGTGAAGCACTGAATATTATCTCCTATGCTTTAGGCAGGAGAGTTGAGTCGATTGAAGAGTGCTTAAAGCTTTCCAGCCAGGATCTCTACCTACTGGCCACCAAGGTAAGAAGATTCTCAACAGCACTTTCGTATTTATATGAGGCTTATTATATTTCAAGCGTGACCATTAAATACCTGGCTTCAGAAAGTTTTACTCAAGAGCGCTTTGTTCAAGTGGCCAAGGAATTATTCGATCTGGAGCTTGAGCATGGAAGGGTAGTGAAATATCCAGAGTCATTTGCGGTGCCTATTATTAAAGAAACACTAGATTATCATCTAAATCATAAAGTACTGGAGCGTAATGATGATCGCACGTTTAAAGTGGTAGATATTCCCAAGCTCGATGAATTGATTGAAAAATTCATCCGTGATCTAAATGATCAAGTAGCGATTAATCTTAAATTTAATAAGGCCCTGTCTTGAATAAATCACTTTTACCTAATTGCCGCTTTTTGGGCCTTGAGTCTGAAGCACTCGGTCGAGACTGGTTTGAGAAATCGGTCTTCATTGATGCTCATTTGGATGAATTAGGTATGGAGCTAGCAGAAGAAACGGTTTTTCTATTATTTGACAATGCCCCGGGCTCCGTTCTCAATGGGGAAGGTCACTGCCTGATTGCTCGTTCTATAATTGGACCCAAAAGGAACATGGAAGGGCCTTTAAACCTCACAGATTGGGTTCAGGCACCGGTTTATAGACAGATGATCAAGGCATCTAATTGGGGGGAAATTCTGGAAAAATGCTATTCTGAATGGGAAAGCCTTCAGCGTCAGGCCAAAAAAGTCGCCCCCTCTTTTATGATTCTGGCAAAAAGACGCCTAAATCCGAAGCTCGAGCTCTACTTAGAGGTGCTGTTCAAGGAGTAAAGGATTTTTTAAATTGTCATCTCGCCTCAAAGCATTGTAATTTTGGTCATTATTTAAATAAGAGCCCCGACATTTATGGAGGTGGGTTATAAGCGATAAAGTTCAAGAGCCACGTATCAACGATAGAATTCGTGCTCATGAGATCCGGTTAATTGGTGATGATGGTAAAGCTTACGGAGTAGTAACTCTTGCCCAAGCTAGACTTATGGCCGACTCGGAAGGATTAGATCTAATTGAAATTTCTCCCAATGCCGCACCACCAGTCGTAAAGATGATGGATTACGGAAAATACAAGTACCAGATTCAGAAGAAGCTGGCCGAAGCTAAGAAAAAACAAATCGTTATTGAAGTTAAAGAAATCAAATTCCGGCCAAATATTGAAAAGCATGATCTTGAAACTAAACTCAATCACATTGAGAAGTTTTTGGACCAGGGCGACAAAGTGAAGCTCTTGATGCAATTTCGTGGTCGCGAAATGGCCCACAAGGATCTCGGTCTTGCTAAATTCGATGAAATTGTCAGACAAGTTCTCGAAAAAGGCGCCGTTATTGAATCTCCATCTAAAATGATGGGGAATCGTGTGATTGCCATGGTAGCGCCTAAGAAAAAGTAGAAAAGTACTTTATCTCTTGGATTACTCGTGTTAATTTCTGCACTCTAAAAAAGAGTGCATTTTTTTTGTTGTAGGGAGCATATATGCCAAAGATGAAAACCAAGCGTGCAGCTGCTAAGCGCTTTAAAGTTACAGCGACTGGAAAAATTAAGTATAAGAAGGCTCACCTTCGTCACTTACTAGTTAACAAATCTAAGAAAGCTAAAAAAGATAAGAATACTCCAGGGTACGTACATTCTGGTGACTATCATAATGCAGCAATGTGTATCCCTTACCTAGTGTAGTTGATACGTTTTTTATAAACCAACAAGAGTAGTGAAACAGGGTTAAGAGACTTCATGTCCCCCTGAGAACGAAGAAGGAGAGCCCCATGGCACGAGTTAAACGCGGTTTTAAAGCCCGCCAAAGAAGAAACAAAGTATTAAAATTAGCGAAGGGTTTTCACTTCGATCGTCGTACGAAGTATAAGCATGCTTCTGAGACAGTTCGTCGCGCACTTCACTACGCTTTCATTGGTCGTCGTCTATTGAAGCGTGATATGAGAAAACTTTGGGTTGTCCGTATCAATGCTGGAGCTCGTATGCTCGGTACTTCTTACTCTAGACTGATCGATGGATTGAAGAAGAAAGATATTAACATCAATCGTAAAATGCTCTCTGAGCTTGCGATTCATGATTTTAATGCTTTCAAAGCTGTTTACGAAGCTACTAAATAGTAATTAGTTATAAAGCCACCTTCGGGTGGTTTTTTTTTAATTTTTTTAAGAACTTATCAGAAATTTAATCCGCTAACCCATTGAAATTCAAAAATAACTCAATTTTTTTCTCTTGAACTTCTTTTGATTACTGCTAACCTATTAATAATTCTAAAAGAATTGACGATAAGCTTGTGAAACTTCATGGGAGATTTTTGATGAGCATGACTAAGGCAGACATAGTAGAGCGTATCTACAAGGAAGCAGGATTCTCTAAGAAAGAGGCTGCTGAACTCGTAGATTTGGTCTTCAAAGTCATAAAAGATACTTTGGCCAAGGGCGAGAAAGTTAAAATTTCTGGTTTTGGAAATTTTTCTATTCGCGACAAAGCAACTCGTATCGGACGAAATCCTCAAACAGGCACAGCGATGAATATTAGTGCTCGTCGAGTGCTTACTTTCAAACCGTCACAAATTCTTAAAGAAGACATCACTGAAAGATATGCCCACCGCCTGGATGAAAGCGGTAATGAAAATGCAAGCTTACCAGTGAAAGAGGCCAAGCCACGTGCTCTTAGTTCATTTTTAAATAATGAAGATGACACTGATTACGGCGATGATGACAATGACGAATAGTCATAAGGTTTGATACGCTTTGGTCATGATCCCCAATAAATCCAATTTTAAATTCCAAGAGCTCACCCCAATCACTGGGGTAAAGCCCTATGTCATTCGTTTTTGGGAAACTGAATTCGAAGAAATCGAACCAATGAATTCTGATTCCGGTCAAAAGCTTTATTCCAGAAAAGATGTGGAAGCGATTTTAAAAATCAAAAAGCTATTGTTTGAAGAAAAAATGACCATTCAGGAAGCGAAGATTGCTATTAAAAATCGAGAAATTGAAATTCAAGAATCCGAAACCATTTCTACAGATTCTCTTCGTGCAACAAACGAAAAAGTGATGGCAAATGAAGTCTTGCTCTCTTCACTTAATTTAATCAGAAACATTAAACAGAAGTGGAACTGGTAAAAAAATTAATACTTTATTGGTGTAGGAGAGCCCAGCGTTCCACCAAGACGTATTTGATAAAATCCGTCTTTTTGGGTGAAAGACTCAAACATCATATCTACTAACGGCAAAGCCTGCTTGAAGCTCTCTTTAAAAGCGATTTCACCAGTTAGATCTAGGGGAGACATGCCTGGATTGCCTTCCTGGTAATCAATTTTGCCCTTGAAGTTAGCGCGAATAGGAGAGTCCGTATCGCCCATTATGAGTTTCTCAATCTGAATACGAGGATGATTCTCAGAATTGGCCTCCAAATAGAACTCATTAAGTTGTATTGAAGGCGTGGTAAAACCCTGGATGTTTTGGGGCGGGATCTGCAAGTCTTTTGATTGAGCCTTGATATCTATGTTGTCGATAGTATTTTTTGAAATTCCGAGGCTCATATCCAAGGTCACATTTCCAGCGATTTTTACATTTTCGCCAAGAAGAGGAGAGAGTTTGGTGAGATTTAATAATTGATCTTTAATTCTGACCATTTGTTGATTGATCCCAATAACATAATAAACTGAAAGAGGCTGGCCATTGAACTCAGTATCGATTTTAAATGGCAAACCAAATGGAGCGAAGTTAATTACATTAAAGTTGATGGTTAAATTAGAGAATTTATAGGGAGCACCCACTCGCTCAAGGCAACTGGCCGGAATCATCAAGTCGGTAACAACAATTTTAGGGAGAAGCCATTCCATTTGAATTTGATCGAAGTCGGGATTACAACCCTGACCCTTGGAAGTTGTTTTAATGATGGACTTAATTTTATCGCCAATGGGATAAAAGTTCAGGAAAGCGAAAACAAAGAGAAATAAAACTAAAAGAATTAAGAGAACGATCTTAATTTTGCTTTTATAGTTGATATCTGCGAGAGATTGAACCTCAGTTGCAGTAACGGCCATGACTATTCCTCACCATTATTGGTGGAAAATGAGCTGTAATGAATGGCATGAAACTGGCCTTGAAGTAAATTTGTGTCGCTATTTCGCTTAACTTCAACCGAAGAAATTCTAAATTTTTCACGGGAAATCATTGTTGTGAAAAGATTCATTAATTCATCATTAGAAAGATTATTGAATGCAAAATCGGCTTCCGCCCGCATTACATTATTTGAAATTGAATCACTGGTAAAACTTTTCACCTGTATTTTAGAAAGATCAATTGCAATTTGAGAAAGAAGACCTGAAAGTCTTGAGCTCATCATAGATTCACTGTCGATTGGATTTGTCGCAAAAACCCGTGGAATGATTTCCTCAATACTTTGACTTTGCCCAATGATTTCGTTTGCCTTGGAAACCAAGCTTGTTCTAATTTTAAGATCTTCTGCCAAAGATTTATTGGTTAACCAAATCATTCCAAGACCCAACAAAGGCAGAAGGATGATCAAAAAAATGGCAATTGCCTTAAAAAGTTTTTGTTGCTCTTCTTCAAGGCCATTATAAAAATCCTGAATAGGATTATAGTTTGGAGTGCGTTTGAACTGATCAATACTGGTAAATACCTCTTGATCAATTTTTCTAAATAGGGGAAGTGGTTTGGTTTCTTCCATATTAATTACTCATTGCTGTTAATTTAAGTTGAAGTTTCTCTTGATCAATTTCAACCACCACATCGCCCAAAGTGGATTGCTCTAAGCGGGCCTTAAGATTATTTAATTCATCAGTCGTCTCAGCTGTAAAAGTGGCTGAAATCTCGTTGATGTCAGTTACCTTGAAATCAATGAGGGTTGTTTGAGTTGGTGCAGCCAGCTGGCTGATCATTACCAAAGGTGATAGGGCCTTAATTTCAATTGCCGATTGCATGGTTGAAATTTTCTGTCGAATACCACGTCCACGTTTAACTAAAGTCTCCAGTACAGGCTTGGGATTTGTTGTGATTGTTCTTCTGAGTCGGGGATTAATGGCCAGAACTTCGCTCTTCATGATGCTGGTCAATTTTGTATTCACAAAACGAATGTCTTTTTCTATAAAAAATCTTTCTGCAATTAATGAAATTAAAAGCACTAATGAAACAGCTGCGACTCTAACCCCAATAAAAGCGAATGAGTGAAGAGGAATTTCTGTCGCTGAAGCTTGTGAAAATTTACCTGTAAGTAAATTTATAAAGCGATTCTTGCGCTTCATTCCTGAGGCCATCATATTTGCGAGGGCATATTTTGATTTATTTTTAGGATTTAGGTCGACTTTTTCACCCTCTACCTTGTCGAAAGTTTCAAGGAGCACAACTTTAGTTTCCCATTTCTCTGAAAGATAGTTTGCAATGTTTTTTATATTGGCCGTTCCACCAGTTATAAAAACACTTTGAATTGTCAGCCCATAATTAACTTTGAATCCAATTTTCCATCGACTAAAATCTGAGACCAGTGCGGAAAAAGTCTTGTCCATCGTTTGAGCAAAATCTCTTTGAGCCTGATCCACTTCAGCGTATTGACTGGAAGTTAGAAGGAATGCATTCTGATGCTTATAGATGACTGCTTCATCCGGATCAATATTATAAGTTTCTGAGATCATTTCATTAATGTGCTGTCCACCCACATAAGAAATATGTGTGACAATTAATCTAGAGTTGTAAAAAAAATAGGCTTTGCTTGTTTTATGACCAAGATCAAGCACGCAAAAAGGGCCTGCAATTGGATTTTGATTAAAGTAATTTTCCACCACACTGGCTTCAGTAGTGAGGATATTTGGCAAAGTCTGCTTGTTTTTAAAAATATTATAATAAGCTTCAAAATCTTTTTCACGCAATAGACCAACCAACGCAAAATGTTGAGTTTTTGCTGGCTCCATTCTATAAGCATAATGAATTTCACTTAAAGCAAAAGGAATGTCCTCTTCAAGTTGGAAAGGCAGCATGAGGTCCGCTTTCTTTTTACTCTTCACTGGAAGAGTAAGAAATCGCGTGGTCATGATTTCATTGTCGGCCTGATAAAGAATTCGTGTATCAACTCTTGCATTTGTGTCGATAATATCCTGAACAATTGCCGCTTTGGCTTCATTAGGAGAAAGTTCGGTATGATCACTCATATAATCGAGAAGAATGATTTCACTCATTTCGACGTGATTAACCCGACGTTTTTCAACGAAAGAAGAGATATACTTTACACTGTAGGATCCAATATCTATGGCTAAAACATGCATAATGTTATTTTAACTGAAAATTTTAGAATAAGCCTAGGAAATTACTTAATTGATTTGGAGTTCAATAATCCTGGGGTCCAGTAGTTGACTGGACTTGTTTGCTTCATCTACACGTTTCTTATAATCGGCTTCGCTTTCGTCGGGATTTTTCTGAAGAGTCGAGCCAGGATCATGCTTAGGCATATAAACATAAGCCACTAGTGTATAAGTGGACCGATTAGAAATCCCTTCAGATATAATTTTAAAAAGATTTGGGTCAGAGCCGAAGGTGATACCGGCTTTTCTAAAAAGACCAATTCGATCATCAAAGTCATTCCCATCAACAATTCTTGCAACATCCACGGCCCATTTTTTCAAGTCCTCAGGAGTGTTAAAACGCTTTGGCTGATCAGGATCGTCGCGGTATTCAAAAAATGCTTTTATATTTTCTTCTTCAATATTGGGTATCAAAATTCTCAGCATATTGGCAGTTAATTTATTTAAATCAATTTGCGCTGAGGGGTAAACGCTAAATTCGTTTTGAATCAGCTCAATCAATTCATCGTTCCAGCCAGGAATAGCATAGAGTTCAGAGGCAGATGAAAGAGGGCCAAACTTTGGGGTAAGGGGTATTCTTTGAAAAGCTGATTCAGCTTCACCGGCCATGGGATTAGTGTTAA
This sequence comes from Bacteriovorax stolpii, assembly GCA_945860895.1. Taxonomy (GTDB): domain Bacteria; phylum Bdellovibrionota; class Bacteriovoracia; order Bacteriovoracales; family Bacteriovoracaceae; genus Peredibacter. The sequence goes on along the minus strand of CAMASK010000039.1, from coordinate 8,671 downwards.
GACTCTGATAATCAGACATGTAGTATTTAAGATTGGTGACCAATTGTTGATAGTTAATATCAGCATAGCGTTCATCAAATGCAGGATCTTTTTCCTTTCTCACATCGACTAAACGTTTCATTAAAAAATACAACGATTGATCAATTGAAACGTTACTAGAAAAAGACGTCGGGTTTGCATCAATTATTCCATCATTTGGGTCATCAATCGGTTGTCCGGTGTCTGGGTCAATTGGTTTCTTTTTAGCTGTATCAAAACGTAAAAGGTTCAAATTCATTCTGTTGGAAATATTAGTGATGGTGGTGCGCATGGAGCCATCTAAAAGTGAGTCTTCGGTGAATTTTTCGATAGTATCTTTAACGCCACGATTCGCTTCTTTACCTACCGGGATGGGAAACATAAATGGGACTTCCCATAATTGATTTAATAATTGTGGAGGCACTTGTGACTTAGCACTTGGATTGGCCTCCAGTTTATTAAAGGCTTCTTTATAAAGCCGCAAGCGGGCCATGGCCAGCTGAAGCCCAGACTCCGCCATAAGTTTTGCCTGAGAGCGATCCATTACATTGGTGGCCTTGATACGACTGATTTTACTTTCAAAAGTAAATTCACCATAAATTGCCATTAAAAAGATAATAGCAGTCATGATCATCATGAGAGCAACGCCGTTTTGATTTTGAAGAATTTTCTTTAATTCTTTCATTGAGGAGCCCCGCCTGAGCTTGCGCCACCGGATGTGCCTGAGCCAGGGACAGGGGAGATTGAATCGTTTGGAACAACCATCGGCCAGTGATTGCGATAAATTCTTTCAACAATTCTTTTATGTGCACTGGAATCATAGAAAACAAGAATCATCTTCACACCGCGAAGAAGACTTTCTCCACTTTGAATACTGCGAAGACTTGTTTCCCATTTTCTATTTTGGGGGTTCCAGAATTGAAATTCTAATGATTCTACATTTTCCAGCAGGGTCGCAACTTTAACTTTGCTCTCATCTTCCGGATCAATTCGCTTATCATCATAGGGGTCATCGGCAGCAAAATAGCGCACAAGAGTTTTCAGAGATGGAGGAAGGTTAGGATTTATTTCTTCATCAGGATCTGCCGGAAGAGGATTTCCTAAGGTGTATCTCACCCAGGCAAAATGAGATTGTTTAGTATTTTCAATTTTTCGTCGATTTGAGTAGGTAAAAAACTCAAAGAGATTTGTTTCCGGTGAATAAAATCTTGGAATAGGTATTCCTTCTTTACTGACTGCAATAAAATGTTCGTTTCTCTCGAAGCGTTGATTTAAACGCTGATAATATTCTTGTAGTTCTGGTGTTAATTGAGCCTGCACTATTGGTTTTTGGGTTAAGTCGTCAAGGCCGTCACCGTTTGCATCATTGTTATTATTACTGTAGGGATCGGCTGCACCAATATTTAAGGGAGTAGAAAAATAAAGAGGAGAATAAATTTGTGAAAAGTCCCACTCAAATCGTGCCAGTGCTGTTTCAACTTGAAGATTATTTTTATTGCTCTCAGTTGTTCGGTCCATGGTATCAGCTGCATTCTCTGTTACTGAAACGACACCAATCACAATGAATGCCAATAAAGTAATGGCAATAAGGATCTCAATTAATGTAAATCCTTCTTGGCGAAGGAAGCGGTTAAAAACTGACATTGAGTTGAATGGGTTCATTGTAATTTGTAAGCCATGTGGACAGAGAGTAAGATAATTTCGTTTCTTTATCTGTGACTGTGACTCTGGCCTGCCAGACTATTTTTTCAATATTCTTTTTTAATTCTTCAAAAACAATTTTTTCCATGTTGGAATTTCTCGTGTTCGCATTTCCTTCATCCAGATAATTACCTTCATAAGCATTGGCCGCTTCCTCCGTTGTGCCGCCTTTTTGGCCAAATAACTGAGCAAAATCCGGTATAGTTAGTTTTTTTATTTCCAGAGTCCACTCAAATCCAGCAAGATCGCTTTGTTCAAAGTTTTTTGTCTCTTTAAAGGTCTCAGTAATATTTTGAAACTTCGGTGGATCAAGATAAAGTTCGTTAATTTTGCTTTCACACATTTGTTGAAGATTCAACTGCTCCTCGGAAAGTTGGGAGTCAGAAACGTTGTAACCTTGAGATGTTAAAAATGCAGTGATGAAAAAAGCAAAAAGAGTAATAGCAATCAATACTTCTATCAATGAGAAGCCCTTCTGCTTTAATATTTTTAATGACTGATCCACTCTTTGTATACCTCGTCCATTCTAGTTTGAAGTATATCTTCCTTCTTAGCAACGCTTTCAGTCTTTAAAGGCTCAAATACACTTCGAGTCTCGGACAAAAATGGTTGAACTTCCAAATATGCCAATTCATCATCCGTAGCAAAAAAGATCAGAGCAGCGTCTTTTTCTCCCGTTGGATAAAAATACAAACTTGCTTCATTATTTGTCAGAATCTTTTTCTGATAGGAAGTGGCAATACCAAGAATCTGGACATCTTCAGAAAGTTCATGCCTGATTTCTTCAAATTCTTCAACCTTAGCAAATTGCTTACTTAGGTTCGCTTGCTTCTCTTTATCGGACTTTTCGTCTTCCAGTGACTCCGTGGGCTTTACAGGCATGTCTGGAAGGGGCATATTGCCAGGTGGTCCATACTCTACATTATATTCCAATGGGGTTTTGTCTAATGAGAGTCTTAAACGTACAACTGTATTTCGCAGAACGGATTCATTAGAAGCAAATCGCATGGCCCGCTCTATATTAGAGACTGCAGTTTGTAAGTCACGATGGTTTTGTGTACCTTCTCCTGAAGGAAAAGAAAGAAAGACCAGACTTGCAAGCACTAAGGCCACGAGGATCTCAATTAATGAGAATCCGTCTTGGCCTAAGCGAGAATTAGATATCTTTTGAGTTGATGTCGGCATCAGCACCTTCACCACCCTCGGCTTGATCGGCACCTAGGGATATGATGGTAAAAGTTTTGCCATCAGATTCGTAGATGTACTCTGAATCCCACGGATCCTGAGGAATTTTTCCATCTTTAATGTAGCCACCTGGAGCGTATCTTTTACAGTCACGACCACCAGTCGGTTTTTGAATAAGTGCATCCAGACCCTGATCAGTTGTCGGAAGAAAGTGACAATCACGACGAAATTCAGTCAAACGATCAGAGATTGACTTGATTTGAATGCGTGCACTCTTAACCTGGCCTTCTTGTAAATTTTCATAAACTCGACCAGCTACGAAAGTTCCTGCGATACCCATCAAAGTAAGAGCAATGAGGATTTCGATTAAGCTCATACCGTGGTTATTTTTAATTAGTTTCTGAATATCATTCAACATGAAAGCTCCTTAATCTAACTTGTTCAAGTCCATCATTGGGATAACTACGGCGAAAACAATAAACCCAACTGCACCACCCAAAAAAATCATCATGATGGGTTCGAGAATTGAGGTCAATCCGCCGATTTTTGATTCTACTTGATCCTCATAGTTTTCTGAAATGATTTTTAACATTGGCTCAAGTTCTCCAGATTTTTCACCCAGACGGATCATGTGCGTTACAAGCGGTGGGAAGTGACCACTTTGGATTAAAGGAGCCGTTAAAGTAGCACCTTCAGAGACACTGATTCGAGCCTTTTCAACTGCGTCTTTCATATGAACATTGGGAATCAAGTTTTTGACGATAGTTAAAGAAGTTAAAATAGGAACACCTGAATTAAGCAGTGTGCCTAATGTTGAGCAAAATCGACTGACGTTAATCATTTTGACTAGCATCCCTAAAACAGGAATTTTTAATTGAAGCGAATGCCACTGCGCCATCCCTTTTGGGCTAGCAATGTATTTCAAGGTTAAGTAAACAATGCCAATGATACTGGCGATTAGAAGCCACCAATAATTAGTCAAAAAATCAGAAATCCAGATACAAATTTTTGTGATCAGTGGTAGTTCTTTTCTTGTGGAAGTAAAAATTTTTGCCATTTTAGGAATAACGAATATAAAAATCACGTTCATCATTGCGAAACCAAAAATTCCCATAATCACGGGATAAGTCATGGCACCTTTGATTTTATTTCTGAGCTTCACTTGAGCTTCAGAAAAATCCGCTAATCTTAAAAGAACGATTTCTAACGTCCCGGAAGCTTCTCCGGCTTCAACCATGTTGATATAAACAGAATTAAAAACTTTCGGATGATCGGCCAGGGCTTTGCCAAGACTTGCCCCTTCGTTTACTTTTTGTCGTAAATCGGCCAGCACCAATCGAAGAGTCACACTTTCAACCTGATCAACCAAAGCGGCAAGGGCTTCTACAATCTGAATTTTTGCCTTAATCAGGGTAGCAAGCTGCCGGGTCATCATAGAAAGATCTTCTACGCTTACTCCACTGCCAAAACTGAAAACACTTCCACCAGCACTTGTGCCTTGTGCTTTCTGTTCTTTAATATCAATGAGCATAATGCCCAAGGATTTAATTTTTTGTTTGGCCGCAACGATACTTTCAACGTTAATCGTATTTTTAACTTCTTTACCAGTGCGATCCATACCTTTATAGGTAAATATTGGCATTAGTTACTCTCTTCCGCATTGATAGCGCGAAGTATTTCATCGACCGAAGTAATTCCTTCGAAAATTTTATCCAAGGCATCACCTCGTAGAGTTCTCATGCCTGATCTGACAGCGGCTTTTTTAATTGTGGCCGCATCTACTTTTTGAATAATCAGGGCACGAATTTCATCATTTACTATTAATAATTCAGAAACCACCGTTCGTCCTGTGTATCCAGTGTTACTGCATTTTGGACAGCCCACTGGTTTAAAAACGGTTGCTGTAGACGGCAATTCCTCCACATCCAATACGACTTTTTCAAAATCAGACAGATTGGTTCTTTGCTTACAGGCACTACACAAAGTACGCACCAATCGTTGGGCCAGAACTCCCACCAAAGATGATGAAATTAAAAACGGCTGAACACCCATATCGATTAATCGAGTAGGCGCAGAGGATGAATCGTTGGTGTGCAGAGTAGAAAGCACAAAGTGACCGGTTAAAGAAGCATTAATAGCAATTTCTGCAGTTTCTTTATCCCGGGTTTCTCCCACCATTACTACATCTGGGTTTTGACGAAGAATTGATCGCAAAGCTACAGCAAATGACAGATCAATTTTATGATTCACTTGAATTTGAGAAATTCCCGGAACTTCATATTCCACTGGGTCTTCTACAGTGATAATCATTTTATCTGGAGAGTTGATGCGATCAAGAACTGCCATCAGAGTTGTGGTTTTCCCGTGACCAGTTGGTCCGGTTACGTATAAAACTCCATGTTTTCTTGAACCAAGATCTTGCAAGCCTTCAAGAACTTTGCCGCGGAAACCTAATGATTCAAGACGAAGAACAGTATTGTTCTTCTCGAGAATACGCATAACAATACGCTCGCCTGCTTGAATGGGAATAGTAGAAAGACGAATATCAATATCTTTACCGGCAATTTTAATTTTAATACGTCCATCTTGCGGCAAGCGCTTTTCAGCGATGTCGAGCTTCGCCATAACTTTAATACGCGAGGAAACAGCAGCGTGAGTTTTCTTAGGTTGGCGAAGAATCTCTGTCATTACACCATTAATGCGGAAGCGGTAAACAGTTTCACGCTCATAAGGTTCAATATGAATATCCGAGGCGCGGTCTTTAACTGCTCGAAACATGACTGAGTTAACAAAACGAATGACCGGCGCTTCATCTGCTGTGGCATCTAAGATATCAATAGGGCCATCCAGATCGATATTTTCATCAAACTTTTCATCTTCTATTGAGTCTACAATATTCCTATTGGCCTTCTCGTAGATGCGGTTAATGGCATCATTGATACGGTTAGGAGTAGTGCAAATGATCTTGATCTCTTTTTTATAGATCATGTGTAAATCATTCACCACATTGAAGTTGAAGGGGTTACTCATTAAGACAGTCACAAAAAATTCCGTTTCAAAACAAGGAAGAACTTCATGATGTTTGGCATAGTTAATAGAGAGATCTTTTACAATATTGGGATCAATCTCTTCCATCTTGATATCAACTTGATAGGGGATTCCTACTTGAAGACAAACAACTTTTATCAGATCATGAGAGTTGATTAAGCTTTTTCGAAGAAGAATATCTCCTAAAAGACCACCTTCAAGACGCTGCGATTCCAGGGCATCGTCAAGTTGCGCACGAGTAAGAGTGGAGTGCTTAACTAATAGCTCTCCGATCTTCTCTTTACTTTGTTCAATATTTTCCGAAAGTTCGTCTGAAATTTTCATTTATTCAACCGATTTTCTTATCTCTTGATAGTTAGGGGTCTCAAATTCAGCTGGATCATTTTCTACGGCGTTTTCATCTGGCCCGATTTCTTCATTATTTAAATTTTTATAATGATCAGCATCTGCCAGATCGTACAAAGGACCTTCGATTTGTTTATCTAGTTTCGATGTAAGATCAGAAGAAACTTTTTCATTGGGATCCTTTTCATCATCTTCAAACATATCTTTCATCCCCTTAGATCTGCGCTTTAACACTTCTTTGGTGTTTGCCGACGCAGTCTTTGAGTAAGGAGCAAGAATCTTTGGAGTCATAAAGAAAAGAAGATTCACTTTTTCAATGGTGCGGCTTCTACTCTTAAATAACCAGCCTAAAACAGGGATATCACCAAGAATAGGGACTTTGGTATTTTCAACTCTTTCTTTATCTCTAAGTAATCCACCCATCGCAATGGTGTCTCTGTCACGCACCATTACTTCTGTAATGGCAGAACGAGTAGTCTTGGGTAGACCTTTACCTGGTTGGGCATTCAAGTCCTGTTTAAAGTCATCAATCTTCTGATTAATCTTCAATTTCACAAAGCGGGTAACTTTATTAATCTGAGGAGTAATCTTTAAAGATAATTTCGCTTCCTGATCAACAGTGTTGAAAGCTTGCACACCAGTTGAAACAGTTGAGTTCGTTATAGGAACTGTATCACCCACCTCAAAGGTTGCTTCTGTATTATCCAGAGCAAGGATCTGAGGAGTGGCTAGAACGTTTGAACTTCCGTGAGAAGCAATGGCCTTAATAAAAGCATTCACTGCGTTCACTTTGGCTGTCCCACCAGAAGTACCTCCTGCTCCAGGAATAGAGATCGTACGAGTTGGGCCTATACCTATACCACCGAAAAATCCACCGACCGAGGTTGGAACACCTGTCGCTAAAAGATTTAAAAGTGCAGTGTTTTGTGAAGTAAAGCCAGCACGTTGAACGTTTCCTGTTCCGTAAGCACCAACATACTCTACTCCAAAACTTCTGATCTTAGTCACGTTAGCTTCTAAAATTAGACCTTCAACATAAACCTGATCTCTTGGAATATCAAGTCTTCCAATTACGTCCTTCAGAGTCAACCAATCGGTTGGTGAAGCAGTTACTACCAAAGCATTATTGTTTTTATCGGAAGTAATTTTTACTTCGGCCGAAAAAATTGGATTATCTGAAGGACCAGCAAATGAAGTGAAACGAGTGGCCCCTTGAGCACCATCTTTTGCAGTTGCTCCAGTTACGATACTTGAAAGTGTTTTAGATAGTTCTTCGGAGTCACCATAATTTAAATAGTAAACGTGAACGCGGTTGGAACTAGAAGACACAAGTTTTACATCAAGTTTTAAAATTAATTCTTTTAACTGTTTAGCACCTTCTGCATTTGCCATGGCAATAATAGAGTTAGTGCGAGGCTCAGCAATAATTCTTGAAATAGAGCTCTGTGAGGTTTCACCACCACCACCAGTAAAGCGAGGTGTTGCAGCTCCTGGTCTTCCACTAGCCCCGCCACTTCCGCCTTTAAGAATATTATCCAGTAGCTTAGCAATCTCTTGAGCTGACGAGTTTTTTACTTTCACAATCTGAAGAGCTTCTTCATGGCCTGTAACATCTAAAAACTTTACCATCTTGGCCAGACGATTAATGTTTGAACCAGTATCGGCAATAATAATCGTATTTGTCTGTTTAATGTCAATCAATCGACCATAACGACTCATGAATGGACGAAAGTTGCGGGCAATTTCAGCTGCTGACACATGCTTGAGAGAGATAACTCTCATCAAATAATTTTCAGTATCGGGGGTGTAATTACCAGTATAAATTTTTGTTGGAGTATAACGGATATCTCTGGCGTTAATGACTTTATAAAACGCACCCGTCTTTATCAATGAATAACCGGCCATATTAAGCGCGGCTAGATATGCTTTCCATGCATCACCCACCGTGATTGGAGTAGGTGCAATGATGGAAACTTTTCCTTTCACATCTTTATCTAAAATTAGATTGATCCCAGTAAGTTTCTGCATATGGCGGGTGATTTCCATAATGTCAGTATCTGGAAAATCAAAGCTTTCAACAATCTCAGGACCAAAAGCTGTTTCAGGATTTAAGTTCACATATTTATTTGATTTGGCATCCTGAGCGACTGGTTGCTGTGAAGGGCGTTGGCCAAATGTTTCCTTGTTAGCATCATCATCAGAGTCACCTGCAAAAGCCGATTCCGTATCAGTATCAACTTCATCGTTATCAGCCGACTCTGCGTCTTTTTCTAATTTTTCTGCAGCTTTTAAAGCTGCAGCGGCATCTTCAGCCGACATTGTATCAATATCAGGAGTGGCAGTTTCATCAACTTTTTCAGGCGCCTTTGAACCT
>CAMASK010000038.1 GCA_945860895.1 Bacteriovorax stolpii | reverse complement strand
CAGCTGATTTGGCCTGTGTGTGATCAATGCCATGTCTGTTGATTTTGGGCCCAATTCCGTGTTCGTACAATGTGCTGGCGCTATTCCCTGTAAGTCATGACAATAAAGCTTCCAATCTGAACTTATGTAATAAACTTGTTCTTTATCTTCTGAGAAAATGAAATTTCTAATCGGCCTTCCGGCATCAAATAAAGTATGCAAAGTTGAGCTTGTTGGCGTTTTTGGACTTGTTATGTATCGAAGCTTGTTATCTTCAGAAAAATATAAAATATCATCTACGGAATCATATTGATTAAAGCAGTTTGCTGCTGTCCTACATGTTAAACTTAGTGGCTGATTTATCTGAGCTCCTGGGGTGCTATTATCTGCAGTAAATCCCACATTCGTTATGGCCCCTCCGCCCATCATATGTTGAACTATACTGCTGGCATAATCATGAAATTGCATCACAGAGGCGTTAGGAGCAGTTTCGCTAGGAACAGAATAGGCTTGACCTTCAATTCAAATTTCTAGAAAAAATTAATCATGCGAATAGATTGAACCTGTTTTTTTCCAGGTAAAACTTCAAATTCGCATTCGCTAAAATTTGGTGCACCAAATATAATCTTGGGGTTATTGGTAAATCCAAATCGCTCTTTAGGGGCCCCCACCATATTTGTATCAAGTTTTTGATTCTTATTGGCGTCCAGAAATAGAGCTAAAGCATATCTGCCGGGCCTTAATTCCACAGTCAAAGTTGTCTCATTTGAACTTGTATTGAGGGGAAAAAATTTACTCAATATTGCTTGGTTTGATCGATCAGGAAACGCATCGGTATTATCAAAGACGGCCACCGCAATTTGTCCCTTCTCTCCACCCATGTTAGTGAGCTTAAGCGTGACAGTTTCAGCTTGAACACCAAGTGATATTAATGAAGCCAAAAGCATAAGTGTTTTCATGGATAACCTCTTTTTGGTTATCTTAAGAGAAATTCGTGAGTGAAGGGGTTAAAAAAAGGGCACCCTGTAAATAGGTGCCACTTTTAGCTCATGTTGAATTATTTAGTTTTCTTGAAGTAGTAGAAAACAGGTATCCCGGACAGAATAAAACCCAATCCAATCATCGAAGACTTGGGTGAAGTATAAACCGTATTAATAAGAAGCAAGATACCCACAATGATAAAAACGGCCGGCAGGACTGGGTATCCAATTGTCTTGTAATCTCTCTGGATATCAGGACGACGTTTTCTCATGGTGAAAACAACACTTGTAACCATGGCGTAAAATATCCAAGCAGAGAAAACAACATAATCAGTTAGCTGATCAAAAGTTCCAGACATGGCCAGCATAATGGAAACGCAGGCTTGAGTTAAAACTGAAGCTACCGGTACCAAGCTCTTAGCATTTACTTCACCCAATTTTTTAAAGAATAATCCATCCTGGGCCATAGCATAAGGCACTCTTGCACCGGTGAGAATAGATCCGTTCATAGCACCAAGGGCAGAGAAAACAAATGCAGCAGAAAGTATCGTTACACCGGATGTTCCAAGAAATGAAAGAGCCGCTTTAGTGGCAACAGGTAAGGCATCTGGAAAATTGCTGGAATTTGAGCTTAAAATTTCAGTAAACGGAAGTGCATAAAAATAGGCCACATTGGTCAAACCATAAATCAAAAGAATAATTAAAAGGCCGATGCCAAAAGAGATAGGAATATTTTTTTTCGGATTTTGGATCTCTCCGGCCACCATGGAAAGATTATTCCAACCATCATAGGCCCAAAGAGCAGCAACAACTGCCGAACCAAAGGCCGACCAGCCGATAAAACCTTCTACTCCGGGAGCTGATTCGCCAAAATGAGACCAGCTCACCTCTTTAGCAAAAAAGAAAATTCCAACAGCTATTCCTATGATCATGAAAAGCTTCAAACCAGTCATGAAAGAATTTAACTTTCCACCGAAGGCAACACTGAAACAATTTAAAACAGAAAAGAAAGTTATAAGTAAAACGGCAGCAACCGTTTTACCGCCGATGAATTCCAGATCAATCATTCCACTCATGAAGGTCACAGCACCAACTGCATAAGCAGCAATTGATCCAGGCGCTCCAATCCAAAATCTCATCCATCCAAACAGAAAGCCACACATCTCTCCATAGCCTTCCTTGAGGTAAACATACTCCCCACCGGCTTCAGGCATAATGGATCCAAGCTCCGCGTAGGCAAGAGCACCGGTTAAGGATAAAGCCCCACCAAAAATCCAGGCAACTAACACCCATGTGGGGTTACCCATGGTTTGGGCCATGGTAGCTGTTTTAAGAAAAACTCCCGTCCCAATAATTGTACCAACAACGATCGAAATAGAATCAGTTAAAGTTAGTCCGCGAACCAGCTTGCTCATAAGTTCCCTTTTAGATTGATGTCCATTAGAAGACCGCATCACATAAGAAATTGTCAACTAACAAAGGAATTTTCCAAAGGAGATGAAGCCATCACTCTAGTGGGATTGAAGTCGTGGAAATTGAAATTATTCTTTCAAGAGCACCTATCTAGAGGTGCTCTTGATGAAAAAGTATTAAGCTTCGCGAATAACGTATTTATCTTTACCGTCATCAACCATTTCTTTAAGTTCTTTACCGACTTTAAAAAATGGAACTTTCTTAGGGCTCACCTTCACAACTTTTCCAGTCTTTGGGTTACGACCTTCGTAAGCTTTGTAGTTACGGTTGGCAAATGAACCAAAACCTCTGATCTCAATTCGCTCATCATCAAAGAGCGCTTGAATCATACTATCGAAGCAGATGTTCACAATTTTTTCTGCTTGATGATGAGGTAAATTGGCCTGTTTTTCAATTACGGCGATCAAATCAGCTTTCGTCATTTCCCACTCCTTAGATCGGGGTCATTACATTGAGATTTTGAAGGCTTATCGGTATTGTTCAAAATTAATTTAGGTCATGCCTTAAAATTTAGGCAAGTAACCTCATCTTACACCATAGCGAGGCTCACCTAAACTATTGAATATATGGCTAAAAAGACTCAAAAACTGCTTCTCATGGCCCTCAGAGCTAGAATTACTTAAGAAATAAGATCATCGACTCGATAAGTCGTTGAGGATTAAGGAAATGGTCTCACGATTAAAACAACTGGCCCAAAAGGTGTCTGCACTTGCTGTCATGAGCATGATGCTATCTTCATGCCAGGACACTCTTCCAGCACGTACAACCATCTCTCCTGATCTATCCCAAACAACCGGTGGAACCACTGGTGGTGGTGAAGCAGCTCAGCCTACCCGGCCTGATAACGCTGTAAAATTCAAAACAGGCTATTGTGGTTGTAAAGATACTAAAGCCATCACTTACGGTAACTGTGCCAGTTTCTGTGCGGGAAAAAACACCAATGGTGCGGGGGTTTTGTTTGCTACTTTTAATGTGACTGAAGAGATTTCCTTAAATCCTGAACTAGTTACTCTTAAAAATTGGTGTAACAAAGCCATTGGAAATGAAGAATCAAATCCAAGTTGTGTTCTTCAGGCAAAAGACGATGAAGGCAATTCATTTAATTTGCCAGTTGATCCCGGCAGCTCTAATAGTTCCCTGCAAATAAATATTGATCGCTTATCAGAAGATAAAACTTATATCCTGACTTTAGTTGAAACTACTTCAAATTCAAAATCAGATACAATTCAAATAATTAAATTTTCTGAAGACATACCTCTCTCTCTTCTAGGCCCTTTGAAGAATGCTCCGATTTCTCAATACACATGTATCAATCGTCCTGCACCAGATGATGGCGGGGATAATTCAGATATTTATTACGATGTTGCTTTCAGAGTGCATCTTTATTTTTTACCAAGAATTCCTCCACAACCGGTTGCAGCTGGATCAGATTTTGTTTGTCACGATTTCATGAATCCACTATATGGCGCTATTGACGATATTCTCTTTCCTAGACTCGAACAGCTTCCGGGGATCTTTAATCTATGGGATACTATGGATCCTCGATTTTATGATAATAATGGGAATGGGAATGATGACGTTAATGACATTGTAAATCAGAAAGCAAAAAACTTTGGAGCAGTTAATATTCCAGCATCTCAGAGATATTTTGTAAAATTTCCTCAGATGGCAAGTATCGAAACCAACGAAGAAGGTGGTGCAACTGCATCTGTTGCTCAATCAATGGGTTACTACATGCCCTATTGGCTGGACAGCAACTACAAATCATACTGCTTGAATAATACCCACTATAATAGTTCTAATCCTCTATTTAAGGCCTTAAGAGATATAGTGGGGGTAGAAATGGAAGGAATTTATGTCGGTGTGAAAACTCCTGAAACTATTTTTGATCGATATGGAAATCCTCTTGCCGCACCCGATGATTTCTTGTTAATTCGCGAAACTGATCTAAAAGCAGTTTGGTTCTACATGAAAAATGGAGTTCCAACTGTGCCAACAGAAGCCATTGTATCTACTGTCCCGGTTTTCTTTTATTACCCATTGAATCGAGCTTCACCTTTTGTGAAATCTTCTACGCAAAGAATCTATCAAGTAAAAGGTGCTCCTGAAATTGCTAACGAGGAAGTTCAAGAAGGTGGGGCCAACACTTCAGGTAGCTCATCTACTTATCCATCACATGATAGAAAGCTTGGTTGCATTCCTAAATTCTAATTTTAAAAATATTTTAAAGTGATGTTGAGGATCGGGGTGATTTCTACCTCAAACATGCTGTAGAATAGATACAAAGTACAACTTGTAAGAATTAAACTAATTGGCAAACTCCAACTTAATCGCTTCGTCAAATTCCATTTAGGCTTGATCAATCTATTTTTAAGCCAAATTCCGAATAAAAATATTCCCAACCACAGATAACCGTAAGTCTTAAGATCTTCTTTTCTTTGTAAGACATGGACAAGTCCTGACAAGGCATTTTTATCCCTGATAATATCGACGAAGATTTCCAACAAGACGGGGAAATTATTTGTCAGTTTACCGATTAGAGTATTGGCCAATTTCTCCTGGAGCATTTTCTTAATTTCATCACGAGGAATTATACTTAACAGACCTTGCTGCAACTGCGTCTGAATTAACTCCAAAACTTTTGGATCCATTAAGGCGGTGGCATTAATTTGCTTATAACCAAGCTTTTGGAGCTCTTCAATAGGATCCACTGGTTTAAAGGCCTCAGTTGTCTTTTGAATTTTATTAAGTTTATCAAGCTGGACTTGCTTGGCGGCTTCTAGCTCTGCGACTCCAGAATCTTCATTAACTTGGGTATCCCGATAAATAACTCTTCCTCCCTCCTCCTGAGTAAACCCAGGCCGAGAGAGAAAAAGTATGAACACCACAAGAAAAAATTTAGGCATGTTTTTTAGAAAATTTCTCAGTAAAAACAGTCATTGGAACAGCGATGAAGATAGTTGAATAAACCCCTAAAACAACTCCAATCGTCATGGCAAAGAAGAAGTCATGAATTACAGATCCACCCATGAACAACATCACAAGAGAAACACCCAGAACGGTCAATGAAGTAATAATGGTACGAGACATTGTTTCATTCAAGGCACGATTCATAATTTCAAAGCTACCCATCGTTGGATTAGCATTTTCAATCTCTCGAACTCGGTCATAAATAACAACGGTATCGTTCACCGAATAACCAATGATCGCTAAAAGGGCCGCTACAATCTGAAGTGAGAATTCTTTTTGCGTAAGAATAAATGCACCAATAATGATGACAACATCATGAATCAAGGCCGCAATGGCACCTGGAGCAAATTTATAATCAAAACGAAGAGCGAGGTAAATCATAATTGCAAGAATCGCCCAAGCAAGTGCCTGAAAGGCAGAAGTTCTAAGCTGAGCTCCTGCTTTTGGACCAACGATATCATTTTTTAAAATCTCAAAATTACCAGCACCGTACTTTTCAGTTAAAACAGTTGAAACTAAAGTTGAGATGGCATTCAAGTCACCTTTATCAGTTTCTAACTTTAACAAAAACTCATTCTGAGAATCATCCCCAATACTTTGAAGCTGACTCATGGCCACGTTCTTATCGTTTAAATAAGTACGAAGATCGCCTAGGGCCACTTTATCTTTGAATTTAACCTGAATCTCTACGCCACCACGAAAGTCCACACCGTAGTTAAGTCCTTTCGTAAAGAACATCACAATTGTTGCTACGATCAAGGCCAGAGAGAAAAGACTGGCGATTTTAAATTTCCCAACGTAATCAATAGTTTTCATAAAATTATTCCTTCAATTAAATGCTTAAAGTCTTCTTCGCACCTTTGCTAACATACAATTCAAAAAGAATGTTTGAAACAAAGTAAGAAGTATAAACAGTCGTCGCAATACCAATCAAAAGTGTCACAGCAAAACCGCGCACTGGACCTGTACCAAAGTTAAGAAGGCAAATGCCAGCAAGAGCAGTGGTGATGTTGGCATCGGCGATGGCCCAAAAGGCTTTTTCAAAACCGATTCTCACTGACTCTGGAGGAGAAATACCGGCGCGAAGCTCTTCACGGATACGCTCATAAATGAGAATGTTACCATCTACGGCCATGCCCACAGTCAAGGCAATCCCTGCAATCCCCGGAAGAGAAAGAGTAGCACCAAGAGCAATCAAGCATGAAATGGTGAAAAGAACATTTAATACGATCGTAATTGTGGCAATGACACCTGAAAATTTATAGTAGAAACACATGAAAGCAAGAACAAGGAAAGCACCAACCAACGAAGCCATTTGAGCTTTATCAATGGCATCAGCACCAAGTGAAGGTCCCACTACCCTTTGTTCTTCAAATACTAATTCAACAGGAAGAGCACCAGCTCTTAAAATAAGAGCAAGATCCCGGGCTTCCATCATCACAGTATTATAATCTCCGGCACCCAAAGTGATCTGGGCCGAGCCACCAGCAATTTTAGCCTGAACAACTGGAGCAGAATAAACATTTCCATCAAGCACGATGGCCAGACGTTTACCAATATGAGCACCAGTAATTTCTTCGAAGATTTTTGCACCATTGGCCTTGAATTCAAGCGCAACGTAAGGACGGTTTTGTTCCTGATCCATACGAACAAATGCTTCCTGAAGTTCTTCACCAGTTAAGCTCGCGGCATTATCTACCAAATATGGTTCCATATTTGTGATTTCGTTTGTGTTCTTATTAGTTTCTTTTGAAAAAGCAACCTCATAACCTTTAGGTAATTCAGCACCGATTGATTCGTTCACTTTACGAACGTAATCAGAGAAGCGATCACCTTTTTTATACTCCACACCAGCTTTCTTCGCTTTTTCCATCCATTCTACAAGTGTCGCTTGAGGAATATCATCATTTACGAATTTGAATTCAAGCTTAGCAGTTTTCCCGATGAGATCCTTAGCGCGATCAATATCTTTTACACCCGGAAGTTGAACCACTATACGATCTGTACCTTGAGAAACAATTTCTGGTTCAGTCACACCAAATTCATCAATACGGTTACGAATAACTTCAATCGATTTTGAAAGAGCAGTATCTTCAACTTCTTTGATCAAATCTCTTGAAAGACCGTAAGACAATGCATTTGCCTCATCTCCTACAAGTCTGACAGTGTTGCCAAAATATTTTGAAATTATTTCTTTAGCTTTGTCGTGATCAGCTGGGTTTGAAAGAACAATTGAATGTTTTGGATCTTTTACATCCGCTACGATCAAATCACCCAATGAAGCTTCAATGTTTTCTTCTTTGAGTAGTTTAATCATCTTGCGAGCGTCGCCGATGATTTCATCACGATAAACTTTATTGAAATCAATTCCAAGAACCATGTACAAACCGCCCTGAAGGTCTAGCCCCAGATTGATTTTGGACTTCATTGGAAAAGAACTCTGTTCGTTTAGATTGAAGAAAGTCGGGGTTACCGACATAAGTGCTGTGATTGTAATCGCAGCTAAAAGACTAAATCTTAACCACCATCCCCTGGCCATGAGAACTCCGTATCTTTAAAGGGTTTTAGAAGAATTATCGTATTCGAAAAATTTTAAACAATTTTAGGGGTTTGAGCAATCAGAAGAAAGGGGCTTTCGCCCCTTTAATTATGAATGAGTATCTTGTTTGTCGTCTGTGGGAAGTGATTCAAGTTTTTTTGGCTCTTCTTGCTGAACAGCGTCAACAACCTTTATCTCAGAATCAGGTTTCGTTTCAATGTTTTGCACTTGGTCAGAAAAACCTTTGGCAGCATCTTGGAAATCGCGAATGCCCTTTCCTAAACCCTTGGCGAGTTCTGGCAATTTCTTAGGTCCAATGAAAACCAAAGCAATTAAAAGGATTAAAACGAGTTCACCAAAACCCAGACCGAACATGAATTACTTCTTATTTGAAGCAAACAAAGGAGCAGCTGCGCCGCCAATGTGAGACTTCAAAACTTTCATTTTTGAGCCAGACTCAATTTCTAAAGTCACAACTTTATCAGCAATTCCTGTTACTTTTCCAAGGATGCCAGACTTCGTGTAGACTTCGTCACCGTGAGAGAGTTTGTTAATGAAATTTTGCTCTTCCTGCATACGTTTTTTCTGAGGACGAATCATCAAGAAATACATAACGAGGAAAATAAGAACGAAAGGTATGAACGAAATTAATGGTGACTGGGCCGGAGCAGTTGCAGCTTGAGCATGAGCAGAAGATAGAATGAAATCGAACATATGAATTCCTTTGTTTATTCCCAACGGTTAGAAGAGTAATCGTTATAAAATTTTAGATAATATCCGTCAAACTCTCTGTTTAAAATAGCGATTCTGGCATTCTTCACCATTTCCAAGTAGAAATGAATATTGTGGTAACTAATAAGTTGGCCAGCTAAATACTCGCCCACATTAAATAAATGACGTATATATGCACGCGAGTAACGAGTACACACCCGGCAATTACATTCCGTGTCAGGAGGCAATTGATCCTCAGTAAAACGAGCTTTTTTAATATTGAGGGGGCCATAAGTAGTTAAAAACTGGCCATTACGGGCGTTGCGAGTTGGAAGTACGCAGTCAAACATATCCAATCCGGATTTTATGCCATGAAGGATATCGAGAGGCTTACCCACCCCCATTAGATAGCGCGGCTTCTCTTTAGGCATGGCAGGAACAAACTTTTTACAGAACTCCACCATCTCTTCATTTTTCTCACCAACTGAGAGTCCACCAAGAGCATATCCATCAAAACCCAGCTCCATTAATCCTTGCATGCTTTCCATGCGCAGATCGTAGTGAAGTCCACCTTGAATAATGCCAAATAAATGCTGATGGGGCTTGAGTTCCACGCTTTTACACCGCTCGGCCCAACGCTGGGTCAGCTCCATGCTCGCCCTCAAAGTTTCTTTAGTGGCCGGAAGTTTTGGGCACTCATCAAAGGCCATAACAATATCTGAGCCCAAGGCCCTTTGAATTTGCATGGATTTTTCAGGGGTAATTAAATGGCGAGAGCCATCAATATGGGACTGAAAAGTCACACCCTCTTCGGTTAATTTATTGATATCAGAAAGTGAAAATACCTGATAGCCACCCGAATCTGTGAGAATAGGCCTGGGCCAGCTCATAAATTTATGAAGCCCACCCATTTTCTCGATAAGCTCATGCCCAGGTCGCAAAAATAAATGATAAGTATTGCCCAATATAATCTGAGTATTTAATCGCTCAAGATCTTCTTGCCAAAGAGTTTTAACAGACGCACGAGTGCCCACAGGCATGAAAATAGGTGTTTCAATGACCCCATGTTCGGTATAAACGCGACCCGCCCGGGCCTCACCAGATTGTGCTTCTAACTGAAAAAATGACATTGGAGGAAATTAGCACGGCCAGAATGTGGTGTAAAAACTTTTGACAGGTCTTTGAAGAAAGCACCCTAAGCCTGTCATTGCAAAGCCTTTGCGCATAAAATGAATAAATGAAAGCGTAAATAAGGATAACTATATGGCCAACATTTCAGTTTATTTAAATCCACATGCTTCTCAGGCCATGCATACTTTTCAGGCCGAAGAGATCAAAAAATATTTTTTCCGTCAGGAATTAAGATTCATGAGCCCTTCTTCTGAGGCAGAACTAATAGAACTAATCCAAAAAGATAAAAACGATGGTGTTGAGTGTATCTTTTCAATCGGAGGAGATGGTACGGCCCACACAATTGCTCAAAACTTAGTGGGAAGTAAGATAAAACTTCTTGTATTACCTGGCGGAACCGCCAATGATTTCGCTGCGCAGATGGGAACGAATTCTAATCTTAGGAAACTCGCCGGTATTTTTCATGCTCGCACGACGCGTGAAGTGGATATCATTAAAGTGAATGATCGCTACTTAATTACCAACGGTGGCGTGGGAATTGCTTATAAAGTTGCTCAGGAAGTAAATAAATTCAGAAAAGATATTAAGTTTTTTAAAAACTTTCTTAAATCTGCCGGAAAGAATGCCTATTCTTTGATGTTCATTAAACAAATCATAATGGCAAAGTTTGAGATGTTGGAAGTTTTTATGGATTCTCCAGATATGCCTCTTTTTGATAAAAAAATTAAGAGTCCTTTAATCCTTGTGAATAATCAGCCTAGACTGGCAGGAAAATTTCCCGTCGCTCCCCAAACCCGTAACGATGATGGCAAATTTAATGTGACCATTTTCCTGCATGATAACAAGCTTGATTTCATCAAGGCTTCGTCAGCTTTTTTGATGGGAAAATTTCCGGAGAACGATAAGAAAATCATCCAATTTGAAACAGATACCTTAAATATGGTTTCTCTAAATGAAAAGGATCTAGATTTCTTTGGAGATGGAGAAAACTTTCAACCGAGCAAAGAATTAAATATCAGTCTCATACCAAAGAGCCTGGTTGTTTATTCAAGCAATGAGGACATTGTACTTTGTCCAAGTTATTCACTCGATACAATTCCAGCCATCAAATGAAAATTCTCATAACTGGCGCGACAGGATTCATCGGTAAGCGGCTGGCAGAAAAACTTTCCAGTGCCGGACACGAACTTTATATCTTAGTGAGAAGACAAAGCCTGGAGAAAGCCCAGCGTATTTTTGAGGACAAAAAAAATATTCATTTCATTATCGGGGATGTTTCCCATAATGACGTTCTCGATACAGTCGGAGGGGTAGAAACTTTGCCTGAGGACATAGAAGCTGTCATTCATTTGGCGGCCATCTATGATCTGGAAGTTTCACTGTCTCAGGCCTACGCCAACAATGTAGTGGGAACTCAGAACATGATCTATCTAGTTCAGAGGATGAAAAAAGTTAAATTTTATCATCACATTTCAACTTATGCCGTTAGTGGTTCCTTTGAAGGCGACTTTAATGAAAACCAACTTGAACCTAAGATTGAATTTCCTGATTTTTATGCCCGAACCAAGATGCAAGCGGAGTATTTAGTCAGAAACGCCTTATTGAAAGAAACAAAAGTGAGAATCTATCGACCGGGGATTATTATCGGTGATTCTCGAACAGGCGAAATGGATAAAGTGGATGGGCCTTATCATTTTTTCCGCCTTTTTTCACAAATTGCAAAAATTAAGCATGCCTTACCGGTCAATATTCTTCCACTCTGCTGTTATGCTAAATCTACCGTTCCCATGTTGCCAGTGGATGTTTTAGTTGACTGGTTATTTGACATGATCTCTCATCCCACGCAAGAAAAACTTTCTTGCTATCACTTAGTGCCCGATGAGAAAATATTTGTAACTGACTTCGTTACTGAAGCTTTAAAGGGATTTGATTTAAACCTTAAGATAGTAAGAGTCCCTCTGCCCGGGATATATGCCCGTATTATGCCTTTACTTAAAATTCCCAAAGAACTTCTTCCCTACATCAGATCAAAAACCAGCTATAATAAATCTCAATTGAAAAAGGATTTTCCCCATTTAAAGGCCCCTCTTTTTAGAGACTATCTTCCAATAATCGTTGAGAAGGCCAAAGGAATGTTTTCGTGAAAGAGATTATCACCATAGCCTTTGGCTCGGCCAAGGAGAACTTTGATGAGAGAATCAATCTCTTTGGTGACACCTTTCGAGTGAAGCGATTAGGAGTTGATTTTCATTTTGAGTTGGCGCTAGAACTTGTTAAAAAGTACCGATCCCAATGTGACATCATGACCTTCTCAGGGTTTCCAACTGACGTTAAAATTGCCGGAAAAATTCACACCCACTATCAAACACAACAACTACGGGATGCAGCTGGTGATACTCCATGGACCGATGGGGCCAATTTGAAATTTATGGCACTGCCTCTGTTTTTAAAGAATCTCGCTCAAAAAGAGCCTTTTTTGTTTAAAGGCAAAAAAATTGCTTTCTATTCTGGCATTGTTCAATGGGATTATCTCCAAACCTACCATGAATTAAGCGAAGATTTAATTTTTGCTGATCCTTATTTCTCGACCGGAATCCCTACTGTCATTAAAGGCCTGACCTCTTTCAGAAAAATGATTGGCAAGGTAAGGCCCTTTCTAAAGAATGTTAATCTCGAGCGTCTCAAGGAAAAAGACTTCCGACATCAGCTGACAAAATCTCCCACCATGAAGTCATTCTTTGATGCCGATATATTTGTCGTCAATGAAACTCAAATGGAATACTTGAAGCTGCAAGATCTAAGCGGTAAAACAGTAATTATCGATCAGATAGATAATTTTTCCCGAAAGCAACTGGACCTTGCCAATGCGAATAAGGTCTATAGCTGCTTTCCGGATTTTGTGAATATGCCCCATCTGGGATTCACGGGTCTCGAAGCTGTTCTCCTGTCGCATGTAAAAAAAATAAAACTAGATCAGGATGACTTACTCGATGTTATCGCGAAATTAAAAATCAGGCCTGAAATTTATACTCCTAAATCGCAAAAGACAATTACCAAGGACAGGTTCTCTTTCATCATTCATCCACTTAGCAAGTCTCATCTTTTTGGGCTTTCTCTATTAAAGCCTTTAGAAAAAACCATGGTGGGTGCCCATGTGGAAGATATGATGAAACATGTGCCGGGATACCTCTATGGTAAGATCACTGGCATTAAATCAGATTTTAATGGCAAGGAAGTGGAAGGAGATTTATTTGGCCTGCCCATGACGCCCAAAGTGATGCTCAAGCAAAAACCGGAACAGGTTTATAAAGCCTTAAATAAAATTTGCGACATCGCTCACAAAAGTGGTTCAAAAATTATTGGTCTTGGAGCATTTACAAAGATTGTTGGAGACGCTGGAGTCACCGTCAATGAACGCTCACCTATTCCAGTCACAACTGGAAATTCTCTTTCAGCTTCGGCCACTTTATGGGCCGCGAGTTTTGGCATTGAGAAAATGGGATTAATTAAAAAAGTTGATGGCAAGTATGATGGAACAGTCATGGTAATTGGCGCCACAGGAAGCATTGGAAAAGTATGTGCCAAGATCTTAACCAAACAGTGGAAGCGCATAGTAGTTTCTGCACCGAGACCCTACAAAGTTCTCGAGCTCATCAGTGAATTAAAAGAACAGAGTCCCGATACAGAAATTGTGGGAACGAGTTCGCCTGATAAATATGCTTCTGAATGTGACCTGATTATTACTTCGACCTCTGCTCAAGGGGAAAGTGTAATGGACATAATGCAGGTAAAACCTGGATGCATTATTTGTGATGTTTCTCGTCCATTTGATTTTACATTGGAAGATGTGTCTAAGCGCCCGGATGTTTTGGTCATAGCCAGCGGCGAAGTGGCATTGCCTGGGACTAATGTTGTAGTAGAAAAAAATATTGGCCTTCCAGGCAATATAGTTTATGCCTGTTTAGCTGAAACGGCTCTACTGGCATTGGAAGGACGTCATGAAGCTTTTAGTTTATCTCGGGATTTGAGCTATGAGAAAGTTTGTGAAATTGATCAACTGGCACGCAAGCATGGTGTGAGACTTGCTGCAGTTATGGGACATACCGGGGAAATCACGGAAGAAGAAATTCTTTTATGCCGAGAGCATGCACTGAAAGCTCGAGCTAAACTTTCTTAAGCAATTGAACATCATACATTTGCACCAATTCCTCTTCTATAATGAGCTTGTGATCATTGGTAATTTCCTGAAAACCTGAAAGGTTCGTGTTTTCGCTTGATCTCAGATAAAACCTATTTACCACAATTCCAGATAACGCCACATTTTTTGCTAAAATTTGAATATAGTTTTGTTCTAGTGAACCCGACAAATAACTTGGGACATCACTCAAGGAAATTAAATCGTATTGGGTATCTTCTACTCTTTCAAAAATTGAACCTTGCTGATAAATCGGATTAACCTTAGAGGCTTTAATTTTCTCGAAAATATCCGGATGAAACTCAATTGGTAAAGCTTCATTTTGAAGAACTTTCCCACAAAAACATAACTGTAGGAAATGACTTCTTTGAATATCAAGTCTAAAAAGTCGATCAAAAGCCTGAGAGTAAAAATCAAAGTACGAAAGGGGTGAATTTTTAATGATAAAACTTCCCTTATAAAGGAGAGAGTTAAACATTGCTTTATTGCCCACAATTTTTAAAAGTAAATTCCAGCGAAAGCCCTTGATATGTTTTTCATAATACCCGTAAGGATTGGAAGTGCTAAACAGTCCCTCCCTGATTTTATTTGGAAACAGAAATTGTGTAATTTTAGAAAAAGTCTGAAAAGTTTTTTCCCACTTACCCCAATATAGAGGAGCTGATTGTGGATTATTTCTCGAATGGTATTGATAGAAGGCTTTAAGATTATCTTCAAGATTCATTTTTTTTAAAATCATGGCTCTTTGTGGGGCTTCTGAGGAGGTCCAGAAAGTAAGTGTATCTGCATGGCTTAATTGACGGATAGTTTCTAACTTAAATTTTATAAGTAGAATTTGATCAGCAGAAATATCCACAATTCGCAATTGATTTAACGGGAGGGCCAAAAACGGTAGTGCTCTTGATCCACTTCCCCCAACGGTCAAAATATTTTTTGCTCCCAGTGTTGCGGCAAGCTTGTACTCCAAAGTCGTATCTTCATTGGCCATTGTATAGTTTAAGCTCTGAAAATAAGTTTGCATATATTCCTAATAAGTGTAACTGACATCAACGAGGATGCGGTCTTGCTTTCTGAAGAATCCAAATAAGTCGCTATCTGATTTTCCACCATGAATATTGTCGTAACTCAAAGAGAGCTTGATGGATTCATATTCAAACGCAGATCTTAATTGCATCCACTGGTCATCTCTGAGGTAGTTTCTAAAGATCATGAAAGAAGGTTTCCACCATTCAAAATTTGTATATTCACTGCGAAAGCTGAAGAAATGCCGGTTAGCGGTAGTGTCACTTTGAGTTTGAATCCCCAAAAGAAAATTATCAAAACTTCGATCAATTCCAATCAGAGCTTGAAAGTGATTTTCTTTTTTATAGGTCAAAAGATCTTTTTGTATAAGATCGTTTAATGTATAAAGAGCATCGGCACGAATAACCCAGTTATTCAAAACATAACTTGCCGAAGATCCGAAAGAATCCACCATGTGATCAGTGGGTTTTACCGAAACACCAGTAAAACTTTGGTTTACATCTTGAAAAGTGGGACGGCTGAAGTGATGATAATAAAGAAAACTTAAATCTAAGCCATTCTGTAAAAGATATTTAAACCGAGAACCGTATTCTAAATCTTTGAACCAAGAGCGCTTTACAACTCCACCCTGATAATTTGTCTGACCTCCAGTTGGATCAAAAGGAGAATCTTTATAAGGTAAACGGTCTCCATTAGGCCAGAGAGTCAGTATTAATTGAATCTGAAGCTCATTCCACTTATACGTGTCATTGATCCCGAAAACAGAGCGCTTAGACCACGACAAATCATTAAACACAAATTCTGAATAATCCCGAGGGTTAGCGACATCCAAAAGCTGAAGACCAAAAGTTTCTGAAAAACGATAGCGAAGAAAACCAATTTGAAAGCTATTTTTATTGGAAAAATATTCCATAGAGACATCCAGGGGATCTACTATGACTTTTTCATTACTACTAACATAATCAAAAACTCGTAGTTTAAACTTTCTCCTAAGTCCCCCCTCTTCTTTAAATTTTTCATCCGAGTATTCAGGGATATAATAAAGAAAGGTATTGTCCCATCCTTCAGAGTCAGTGAAATAGCTACTTCTGGTACCAATCGTAAAACTATTATTTGAGAAATCCTGCGAAAGCGCCATGAGCGGGATTAACAGCAGAAAAAAAATCATTCAAGGCTCTTTTCGGTAAACATTGAGTCAGGAAGGTTTTTATTTTCCATATTTTCAATGAAAAGATCAGAGAACTGATCCTTTCTTAAATTATCAACGATGTGAATCCTTGAAGGACGATTCATCCCCAGACTCTTTTTGTAGTCTTCATAGGTGGCGGTTTTAATAGTTTTACCAGAGAGAGTTAAAAATTGCGCCTTTAAGGGCCGCTTGTCCTTGGCATCGATCCAAACACGAATTTTGGAATATGTAAGTCCTTCCTTGGTCGCCGTTAAAAAAAGTTGCCATTCCTTAGCCTCTTTTTTTTCTACAACATGAGAATAGTCTCCTGACCAACGCATGCGAGAGATATCACCATTGGCAGCTTCACCAGTAAGTTTTTGATTCAATGATACTCTCACAGAGCGACGTATGTTAGGCACATAAACCCACATATTCTCGGCCATCATGAGCATGTTGCGGCCAAGATTTTTTTTGGGTGCCAGTACCTTGATTAAAGTTTTGCTGTTTCCTTTTAAATAAACTAAAAACTTTGCTTCTTCTTTTTCATTTGAGGACTGAATTTTTACTAGCATTGTATAGGAGTCGCTGGGATTGCGGTATTTATCCACTTCGGCCAAAAGATCTTCGCCGAAGGCTTTAAGACTGAGAGTAAATAAAAGTAATACAGCATAAAAGTACTTCATATTAACCTTTTAGAAGTTCAGTGATTGGCATTTTCAAGACGCGTCTGGCGGCAAGAATTGTGCCCACAAGGCTTGAAAGAATGCCGATCAAATAACAAATTGGAATGAAACTTAATTGAAGCTCAACAAAAGTTGTGAACTGTCGCGTGATACCAGGACCAGGAGGCATCTGGATTCCATTAGAAAGAATAGTCATATTACAAAAGTAAGCAATAAAGACACCTACGCTTGCACCAATAAGACCAAGAATTAAGCTCTCTGTTAAAAGAAGTCCCATGACCTCCTGATTGGAGTCACCATTAGCGCGAAGATTTCCAATTTCGCCTTTACGCTCTAAAATAATCGTACTTACAGTATTAAAAATGCCCATTACAACTATCAGCACGATGATAATAAACATAAAGCTAAATTGGGCCTTGAGAAAATCTACAGAATTTTGATAATAAACTTTATCCAAAACATTAAAGGCTGTTGCCTCAAACTCAGGTTGACCATCAACCCACGTCTCAACCTGAGGCCAGAGCTCCAAATCTCTCAATCCTAAGGCTATTGTTTCAACTTTCGTTGTATCCAGAAGTTCCTGGGCCTTAGTTAACTGAATTCTAAAAAATGTATCATCAAAACTTTTCATTCCCGCGAAAAAGATTCCAGTTACGTAGACGTCCACAGCATTCAAGCTTCCTGAATGAGTATTGGCCAGAACTGTAATTCTATCACCCACATTTAACTTAAGCGCTTCAGCGAGCCCCTTACCCAGAATGATGCCGTCTTCTTCATCAGAGAGCGCCTTTCCTTTGATGACATTTAGGGTAGTAAAAAATTGAGACTCACTCCTTCCATCTACACCTTCTCCGGCACCGGAGAGAGTTTTTTCACCATTATTTAAAAGGGCATAGAACGAGATTCTTGGAAAGATGAATTCAATTTCTGGACGATTTTTTAGAACTTCTACAAATGGAGTTTTAGGATCAATCCATTTCTCCCATGGTTTATCCCAAATTTGATCACGATAGCCTTTAGTATTGACACTACCATGGCCAAAACGAGCACGAATGGTATTTTCCCGGTACTGATTCATTATTCCAGCATTGAAGCCATGATAAATCATTAAGGCACTAATGCCCAAAGAGACAGTTGCCAGAACTGCGATGGCACGAGAGCGTTGACGCAAGATATTTCGAAAGGAAAATTTTAAAATCATAGACCTTGCCTTTGAATCTCACCGTCTTTTAAATTTATAATTCTTTGTGAATGACGTAAAACCATGGGATCGTGGCTAGCAATAATAATAGTTGTTCCAAATTTTTTATTAATTTCAAATAAATGATCCACCACTGCTTCACCATTTTTTTGGTCCAGGCTTGCGGTCGGCTCGTCCGCAATAATCACTTTGGGCCGCTTGGCGAGTGCTCTGGCAATGGCCACACGCTGCCTTTGTCCACCAGAGAGCTGGGTAGGACGCTTATCTTTTAAATCATTAATTCCCAGAACATTAAGGGCTTCTTGAATAAGTTCTTTTCTTTTTGACTCCTCGACACCTTGGCGAATGAGAAAAAACTCTATGTTTTCAAAGGTCGTGAGAACAGGAAACAAATGAAAGCTTTGAAAAATAAAACCGATATCAAAACGGCGGATAATATTTTTATCTTGTTCTTGTAATTGTCCAAGGCATTTACCATTGTAAAAAATCATGTCGTTTGAAGTCTCCTCCATAAGTCCTAAAAGATTCAGGAGAGTGGATTTACCTGAACCAGAAGGTCCGGCAAAAGTGATCATTTCGCCAGCTGAGATTTCAAGACTAATCTTTTTTAAAGCCTTGAACTGCACTCCTTCCAGATGATAGTTAAAATCAAGTTCCTTAACGTCATAGACAAGACTCATTATAAATCCTTGTGCAAAAGAACATATTCATGGCGTTTTTTATCAAGTGTCTCATTCGCCACATGTTTAGAAGGGCCATTATCTTCATGAATAAGGGCCGTCGCAATTTTTTTAATGTTTGGAAAAAGCTCCATAGCCCTGAGCATACTCCAACGGATGCCAGCGTTTAATAAACCCTTTCCTCTGTATTCAGGAGCGACACAAACAGATTTGATGACAATCTGATCATCCATGATGAACGTAAAATTAAAACCAATGGCTTTTCCTTGAGGGTTTTCTTGAATGCAGGAAAGACGCAAATCAACGCTTTGAAAACTCGGCACATAGATGCTTTGGAAAAGTTCAAAAGGAATCGGAGCAAATAGATAGTTCTCTGTGAAGCCTTCCATGGATAAATCATAAATAATTCTTACGTCATTATGTAGACTCTCTTTAGTGATCTCCCGCATCTTAAAGCCTTGCTTAATAGATTCATCTAATTCTTTGGTGCCCTTGTGGGCAAAACTTCCATACCCATCAATAAAATTGGTAAAATAAATCTGATGGGTTTTAAAGCCTAATGCCTTAAAAACATCTAAATCTACTGCAGGTTGGTTTGGTTCCCAACCGTAACGGGCCAGCAAATGATCGGTTCTTAATCGATAAGGAAAAAAAGTCGTGTAAAGATAAGGACCAACTATTTTTTTTATCCCATGATCCTTAAACCATGCTTCAATCTCAGGCCAAAGCTTAAGAAAACTTTCCTTGTACTTAGTCGAAGAAGAGAGACAAAAAAGTCCCCAATGCCCCAATTCTTTATCTAGAGTTGATCCCTGCAGCAAAATTCTTCCAAAAAATTCACCCGATTGAGCTTCCATAAAAAAAGCTTCCGAAGGCACTGGAAATTTTAAATCCAGTATTTTTGAAACATATTCTGGCTTCATGGCGTAAGGCTTGTCCTCTGGACTCAGCAGACGATCCGCTAATTCACAGAAATTATTTTTAAACTGAGGAACATCATTAAGGCTTATGAGTTTCATAGCGCAATTTCCTCGCGAAGAATTTGAATGATTCCCGTGGAAGCATCCATTTTTATACGATCACCAGTTTTAAGTTTCGACATAAGCCCACCATTGACCCCAATGATCGTCGGTAATCCTAATTCCCGCGCAACTACGGCCGAATGAGACAGGAGTGATCCTCTCTCAATAAGTAGGCCAGAACAACTTGGATACAAGGGAACCCATCCTGGATCAGTCCTTTCAGTCACCAAAATATCGCCATTCAAGCCTTCAGCATCGGCGAATTCCTTGGCCACTCGTACGACTCCCTCAATCACACCAGGACAACAAGGAGTACCGATAAGGATATTGGGGTCATCAGAGACTCCAAAACCTTTCAGCAAATCGAGTTGCGAAAGAATCGATGGGAAATAGTTATAAATTCCAACTGCACCCTTGGTAATGAAGCGATCTGGTGGATTGGGTGTTTTGCGATAATGATTAAAGAGATCAAAACGCTCATGAGCAAGTTTAGCGTAATTATCCCCTAAACTTCTACCCTCAACGATGCTTCTGATTTCATCAATTTTTAAATAAAACACATGTGCAGGATCATTGAGAATTTTCAATTGATGAAAGTTATGACCAATTCCACGCATGAGATGTCTAGTGATGCCGAAGATCTTAGTTCTAAGAAAGCGCAAATTTTCACGGTTTCTCACAGCAATGCGTGTATGCTTAAGGACATAATAGTAAACAGGCTTCTGCCAGAAATTTAACTTCCTATTAATCTTGTTTTCGGCCTGACTCTTGATCTCACCTTCCCTCTTCTCCATTGCTTGCACGTCGTAGGTTTTCATTTTGATGTAATTGGCCAGTGTATAAATAACAAAACTAGGATCATCATGCAGATCTGGCTCTTCAAGCTTTAATTCATTGGCACAACGGAACCCAAATCGGTCCAAAAAAGGCCAGATGAGTTCGCGGACTTCTTTATCATTCAGAAGTTCAGGAACCGGAGTCGTAGTGAGTTTGTGTCTCATTTTTGGATCTTCGAGGTCAATTTTCTTCGACATGCGCATAAGCATTTTTGTTGGCTCAGTACTTTCAAGGTCACCCTGGCCGCATAAAAGGTCATTTTGCGTTCCCTCGACCTTACCATCGGTTTCAATCCATTTATCAGTTAGTTTCTTCAAAAGACCAAAGAAAATCATGCATAGATAATCATTGATAATGGGAGCTTTCCAATTTGAAAGCACTTCACCTTCAAGATAGTTATAAAGGTTAATGGATTCGTTCAAACTTTGCTTTTTAAAATCACGCTTTTTCAAGTCTTGATAAATTTTATCGAAGTCTCTTTGAAAATTACCTACGATGGTATTAATATTTAAAAAGTTCTTAATCGTCATGTAAGTCACGTAAATTTTCGTTTTAAGAGGCGTTTTTTTGTCGGCGACTCCAACTGTATCAAACATTTTTTGAGCATCTTCATCGAGCGTTTTCTTAACCCCCATCATGGTTTCAAGAAACTGTTTATTGTTTTCTGAACCAGGTAGCATCAATACAAGTTTGTACCAATAAATGAGATGGTAATAAAAACGTCCTCGCACAAGTCCCAGTAGGTTTCTAAAAACATAATCATTATCATCAATTTCTTTTTTAGGGATGCCCATCATCTCCATAAACTGACGATAAACTTGTCGATAAGTATAAGAGGCAAAACTAAATGTGAGGGGGCTCGCAACACCTGAATAACTTTCAATAATGTTTGAGTTGTCCCAGAGTACTTTGTCGTCCCCAATGACTTGAGCATCATAAAAAGCTTCAGGGGGAAGATGAGTCACGGGACGAGTCTGAAGAAGATAGACTTTATTTTTTTCAACTGCAAATTCAATATCCTGAGGTCCACCTAATTTAGCTTCTAAATGCAAGGCAAGTCTGGACAATTCAACAATGGTACTAGCTTCAAGGCAGAGTCGATTGATGTCAGCTTCCGGATTATTAACCTGCTCCATTTTTCCGTTCAAAAAGTCGAGTCGTATTTTTTTATCTTCAATTTGAATTTCAGTTGAACTTGAATCAAGACGTTTGACTTTTATTTCATCACAAGAAACAAGCCCACTCACAACTCCTTCACCAACGCCCCAGCTCGCTGAAATAAGTAGATGATCACGGTCTAAGGGATCAATAGGGTTTCGCGAAAAACAAACACCTGAGGACTCTGGAAAGAGCATTCTCTGGATGACAACTGCAACTTTAATGCCTTTGAGCGAAAGATTCTTTTCACGTCGATACGTCATCGCCCTCTGTGAAAAACCTGAGGCCCAACAGCGCTTAATTGATTCCTCAATGCTTAATTGACCTTTTTGAAATAAAAAACTAGAAAACTGGCCTGCAAAAGAAGCATCCTTAGAATCCTCGTCGCTTCCGGATGAGCGAACGGCAAAATGATCATTCGCTAAATTCACAGTAGAAAAGAATAATGCAAGCTCTACTCTGATAGCCTCTGGTAAAGGCGCTTTAACAAAGGCTTGTTCAATTTTTTTTTCTTTTAATTTAAAATCAATCTCTTCTTCCAGCATTGCATTTAAATTATGCTCATCAATGAAAGCCTGAAAAGCATTAGTAGACAGGCATACCCATTCAGGCACAGGAATACTTAAATCAAACATTTTTTTTAAGTGATATGCTTTTCCTCCGCCTGACTTTTCAAATAACGAAAGATCAGCATTTGGGGCGAGAATGAAACTGTCAGTCATCTTTGATCCTGGATATAATTTTTATTATGAGTAAAATAATAACTAATTTTAAGAATAAATGGTCATTTATCAAAAGGTGCCGATGAATCTCATGGATGAAGCACTTCTTCATTTTAAAAGCCGAGAAAATAAGGCCGCTATTATAAATCAGGCTGGCCATGAATTAAGCTTTGCTGATTTTTATGATTACACGACTAAACTAAGTTATTTGCTGAACAAGAAAGGCATCCAAAAGGGCTCAAAAGTTGTTTTACTTGCGTCATTGGATTGGCCTCTTTACTGCACAATTGCGGCTTGCTTCCAGTTAGGGGCCATAGTGGTTTTAGTCGATCCTTGGGCGAGCTCACAATATATCCAGGCAGCTTTGTCCCAAGTTGAGCCAGAATTTTTGATTATCAGTAAAAAGGCACGACTTTTTTATCTAAGGACGTGCATCAGACGAATTCGTAAAAAGATTTTATTAGATGATCTGATAAAAAATCCCACTTCTGAGCGCCGGAGTGAAATAACTCAGGTAGCAAGCGATCACACAGCACTCATCACTTTTACATCAGGAACGACCGGCATTCCAAAAGGTTTTGATCGAACGCATTTATTTTTGCAATCTCAACAAAGCGCCCACGATATCTTTTTTGACCATCATCCAGATGAAATTGATCTTTCAATGTATCCTGTGTTTGTTTTAAGCAATTTGAAATCCGGAATGACCTCAATTTTAATCAAAGGAAATTTAAGAAAAATCCATACGATTAAGCCCGCAGAGCTCTATGACCAATTAACTTATTACAAAGTTGATTCCATTTCAGTTTCTCCCGTCATACTTGAAAAATTAATTGCTTATTGTGAAGCTGAACGTTTACCACTTCCCTTAAAAAAAGTTTTCACTGGTGGGGCACCGGTACGAAGAGAAATCTGTGAAAGATTGCTTAACATTAATCCAAAGATTAATGGACATATCGTCTACGGCTCAACCGAAGCTGAACCCATTGCTCTCGTTTCCATGAAAGAAGTGGTAGAAAAATTTGAAGATAAAAAAATAGGAACTCCTCTTGGTCGAATTGTAAGTGCTTTGAGTTATCAGCTCCTTCCCCTTCCCAACAAAGTCCATCCCTATCATGAGGGACAAATTGGAGAAGTTGCTCTGACCGGAGATTTTGTTGGAAAAAAATATT
>CAMASK010000037.1 GCA_945860895.1 Bacteriovorax stolpii | reverse complement strand
CGCGGTCCTAGTTATAATCCCGGCAATGGCGGCGGAAATACAGGTGGATCTAATTCAGGCAATCCTCATGGGCCTCGTTACAATCCTGGAAACGGTGGTGGATACACTAACCCAGGTCCAACTGTTGGTAATGGCGGCATTCCGCGTGGCCCTCGCTACAACAACCCAGGCTCTCGTCCCGTTCAAACAAACTACGGAACAACTAATTATCATCGTCCATATGGCCATACTCCAGCTCGTTATGTAACTTATTACCATACTCCATACGTAACTCCGTACTACAGTTCAATTCGTTATTATCGTACATATGATTGGTACTCTTATGTTTACCGCTCGTACCCGAATTACATCTATGCTCACTGGATTTTCTATCCAGCGACTGGATATAACAACGGTTACTGGACAATTGAGAACTATCCTTACTACGTTTACAATGGATACAGATACCGTTACTCATCAAACGATTACTGTAACTATCAGCTGGTGGACCAATACGATCATCGAGTTGTTCAAACTTACTGGAACCAAATTTGTAATTCTGGTTACGACGCTTGTTCTTATGAGCGTGATCGTCTGAACTCACAAAATGGTCAATTCCGATTCTTCTGTTCCGAGACTTATCGTGATTATGGATATGATTATTCTATCCCTTCTTATGATGATAACTATTCTGGAGGTTACTCAGATAACACTTGTAACGACTTAAATCGTGACGGAATGTGTGATAACTATCAAGCACCGGCCCCAAATCCTACTCCTGGAACTTGTTATGATATTAATAACGATGGTTACTGCGACTAAAATCCAAAAGTTTCTTAAGGCTGCCTTTCGGGCAGCCTTTTTTTTTGCGCTTCCTTTTAAATTCAGCTAGGTTAATTAAATGATCTCTAAGACCAATCGCATT
Source organism: Bacteriovorax stolpii (assembly GCA_945860895.1). Lineage (GTDB taxonomy): Bacteria > Bdellovibrionota > Bacteriovoracia > Bacteriovoracales > Bacteriovoracaceae > Peredibacter. The sequence goes on along the minus strand of CAMASK010000037.1, from coordinate 23,080 downwards.
GCGTACATCATTCTAGGCATTAGTTTTATCTTGCGACTCTATTACGTCTTCTTCGTACAACCTATGAGTTCGGCCATTTTCTCAGACATGAAAAACTATATATATGTCGCCGATTTAATCGCGGATGGAGAATGGTATCCACAGAACTTTTTTCAGCCCATTGGCTTTCCCTATTTAATTTTAATTTTAAAGAAGCTTTCTCAAAACTGGATTTTCTGGCTGGAAAGTATTCAGATCATCGCTTCAGTTGCCACACTATGGTTTTTTTGGCAAACCACTAAGGAAGTATTCGGCGAAAAAATTGGCCTAATTAGTTTAGGTATTGGGGCCATTCATTTCCCATGGATCGTGTTTGTCGGCCTGGCATTGGCCGAATCCCTGTTTATTTTTCTTTTAAGTCTTCTCGCATGGATTTCATTGAGATTCTATCGAGATCAAAAAACGATTTATGCTGTGGCCTGGGGAATGGTTTTCTTTCTCGCTTTCCTGATTAAAGGCACCCATGTTTTTTTCGGCCCCCTTTTTCTCATTGGTCTATTCTATTATAAAAACACCTCCTTCAAAAACATCGTCATCATTTCCTTAGTAGTGGGAAGTGGTCTTCTGGCCCACGGCTTTTTTACTTTATCCACCATTGGAAAATTTCAAATCAGCGCTTCTGCAGGTGGGTTAAATTTTGTAGAAGGAAAATGTGGATTAAAAAACAATGCCGACAGTGCTGGATATTCATGGCTATCTCCTCTTTATTATCAGCTTGATCTACATGCCATGCAAAAGTGGGATGAACCCTTCGTTAATTCATCGTACTTCATGAAGGAAGGGATGAAATGTATTGTAAATAATCCCTTGGTCTTGATTCAATCCCTCGAAGGAATTCCTTTTTTATTCATGGGCAATACTCTTTGGCCTGCCAATCAATTCAAGACTTCGGGCTGGATGCGATTTTATGAACTTCTCTATGCCCTCTTTTCCATTGGCGGATTAATTGTTTATGTACGTTTTCTCAATTCTTCAGAAAATAAAATTGAGCAAATCACCTTATGGTGTTTACCTGTGTTGGCATTGTTTTTATGTGTTTACATTTTTAAAAGTGAAATACGCTTTCGTATTCCTTTTGATGTGTGGATCATTCCAATGAGTCTTAAAGGATGGATGGAGTTAAAGGCTGCGAGAATTACTTTACTCCAATAGCGATGAGCCATTCTGGCTCGGCATTGATGAGTTTTCTTTTTTTCATGTCAAAAAATCCAACTGTAAAAAGAGCTTCAGAGGCAACTTTCCCGTCTGCTTTAAGCATCTTCTGCTCGAGGATTATGATTTTTGAATTTCTAATTTCAATTGTTTGAGAAGTTATTTTAATCATCTCGCGGTTTTTAATTTCGCGCTTGAATCTAACTTGTAAATCCAGGAGCACCGGCCCTTTTTGATGTTGTTGAACAATATCCAGTCCAAATCCATTTGTAGTGATGAAATCCCAACGGGCCTCTTCATAGAGCTTAACGTACACAGCATTGTTAACATGCCCAAAGGAATCAAGATGATTTTCTTTGATTAGAACCTGATATTCAAACATTACATTCGAGTTCATTCCTACTCTAAATTTTGGGATTCAACTCTTTTATCAGCTTGAATTTGCCCATATTTACGAGAAATCTTTTCAAATAAACCAGAAGCTTCGCCGTCCTCGTCGGAAGCAATGGAACGATCTTCTTCGATTCCGCCTTCTTCACCACCTTTTGCATCAAACATACTTGCAAAAGGATTAGCAGTTTCATCTTTGCCTTTCCCTACAGCTGAAAAACCAGACCCGCCTGTCTTACCATATTTACCTGCAAATTTACTTGTCGTAATATCCGGATCTTTATTTTCGTCAGCAGCAGCACCGGCAAGATCATCACCTAAAGCACCACCTCCACCTCCGCCTATTCCACCGCCACCACCACCACCTCCACCAGGAGCTGAACCAGGAGTCACGATAGCTTTATCAGCAGGATCTAAAATCCCACTTGCTTCTTTTGCCTGTGCTTCAAATGGAGATGCAATATCTGCTACTTTTTCGGGATCCTTTGATGGATCCATTTCATTATCTCCGATATTTGCAGCTGAGCCGCCATCCAAATTAAAATCAGAAATTCCTCCAGCACCAGAAGCAGCTCCGAAGCTAGAACCACTTAAGCTTGAAGTTCCAGTTCTTCCACGTGATGCTTGTTTAACGCAATCGATAGATGTTGGATTAAGTACACATTTATCAAGTTGGTTTGATGATTCTTCACTGCCCTGAAGAGGAGATTTTTTCATTCTTTCAGCAACGTCCTCGTTCAAACCTGCTCTTTTTCTAGCATCAGCTGCTTTTTGAAGATAAGTCGCAAGAGCTCCAAGAAATGCAACACGAGATTCATTATTAGCATAGACGTTCGGATTTTCTTTAAACTCTTTCATTAAAGTTGAGCATACTATAGCTGGCTCAGATGGAATAGTTTCACCCATTTCAGCGGATACGCGCTCTGTCAAATTTGCTATGGCAGATTCATCACGACATCTTTTATCTGTTCCCTTTTCTCTTTTACCCTGCCAGACACTAATCATAGTTCCCAGATAAGAAACAGCTGTGGAATAAGTAAGAGCTTGCTTATTATACATTTGTGAATTCATTTTATTTCGATGAATAGTTGCATCGATAGCGGCATTTTGTCCGTCACCTTTGGCTTGAGCCTCAGTATATTTTTTAGTTTGCTTAATATTATCTTCATTAATTGAGATTTCTTGAGACTTCAACATTGCCATTTCAGCTAATGCCACTTGATCGTAAGCACTTTTTACTCTCAAGCAGTCATCAAAATCAACAGTGAATCCACCATAAGAAACACAACGATACTTTCTATCTACTGTTGTAGTATTTTGTGGACGACCAATATGACCATTTTTATTGGAAATCGCGATAATATTTAATTTTTCACATTCTGATAAATCTTTAATTGATCTTGGAGGAGGAGTTTTTAAGCCTTGTTCTTTAGCTAAGGCCAAACGCTCCTTTTTAGCCTCTATTATCATTTTATCAGTACAGGTAATTACTTGCTGATTGTTTCCATTATTATTCTCGTCACCGGCAAAGGCTGAGAGAGATGTGTTGATCATCACTGCCAGGAGAAGGTAACTCAAAGTATTTCTCATAATGTTCTCACTCTTAAAAAAAGCTTACTAGTCTTATCGGCTACATAAGCAGAATCTTGATTTTATTATAAAGTCTGCATTCACAAGATAGAGTAGTTAACTAAAAAGGTTCAAGAATTCATATATTTAAAGTCAAACAAGCTTTTTTCGAAGCCTTGAGTTGACTTAAAAAATTGGCATTTTCAATTCTTGGGAGGATCTTCGGTTACGGGTATCTCTTCAAGTTTTTTTTGGTTAAACATTTTGGTGTAATTCAAAATGTAGCGATTTGAGAGTTGCTTAAATATTGAAACTTCGGGTTGTTTGGAAATATCCTGAACCGTTGATTCAAATTCATCCAGGCTTTGTTCGCCTTTCCCGGCTACTTCAGGTTCTTGTACTGGAGTTTCTTCAGTTGCAGTTCCCATTCCAGCGAGAGGATCTACGGCCATATCTGGACCTTTTGGAGCTGTAAAACTTGTAACTTCCGTTACCGGAGCCCCATTACCATTTTCGTCTTTAGGAACATCGGTAGATGCATTTGCCATCTGGCTTAAATTTACACCAGCCGATTTAGCTGCTTGTTGAACTTGGGCTTGCATAGAAGCAACTTGAGCTTTGATTGATTTACTAAAATCTTTTGTCGGACGATTAACTTTCTTCTCACCTTCGTTGTAAAGCTTTTTAAGCGCTTCGGTTTCCTGCTTAACTCTGGCAGCATAACTTCCGATTTCATCTCCTAATTTGGCAGCACCATTTTCGTTTCCATTAATCAGTGCATACGCCATATCGCCTGCCAATGCGCCTACCTTATTAAGTGCAGGAAGATTAAAGTTTCCAAATTTAGTTTTAGATAATTTGAAAGGCTTACTGCAACTATTTGATGAATGTGCACTACCTGATTGAGACAAACATTCTTTCTCTTTAAGCAGAGCAAGTTTTTTTAACTCAAATTTTTGCTTGATAGCAGCAACGGGACCTTTGCCGGTTTCATCCTCTGTTGGACCATCCTGTTCTATTCCAACTGCAGCACCATTAGTTTGTTTTTTTAATTGAACAATCGCATTTTTAAGAGTCACTATATTTTCATTCGCCTGATTAGCTTTTTTGTAGAGTCCATCTGTGACGACTCCAGAAAGAACACCAACTGCACCGAAAGTAACAGATCTAGGAATAGGCATACTATAAGCAACGACAATTGTCTTACCAATGGTTGGAATTAGAGTCTGGAGTAAACCTGTTGCCATTGAACCATAGGTAGATATAGCTCCACCGCTTTTATTTCCAAAACCATAGGCGGCCATAAGTAACATACCCAGAAGCATGGAAGATGAGTTCCCAGTTTTTGAAATTTCAGCACAGGAGCCATAAGTTGCAGTTAAATAAGCATTCCCATAAGCATAACAGCCTCCTGCATAGAGAGAAAAAGGACCACAGGTTGAAGTTACCATTGACCGTGCTCCTGATATTCCAGGAGATGCAGACATGGCTTTTATTTGATCAACCATCAATGCCTTGCCGGCTGCACAGACAGGTGTAGCTGCAAGAGGAACCGCAACTCCATTAGCAGCACAAAGTGGTCCGAATACTACTGCTTGCGGTCCTATCGATGCTGCACAATTCGCTGCACATGTTGCCGTTAAAGTTGTAAGAGCCGTAGATGAAGTTGCGCCAGTTGCAGTTCCAGCAGTTGCTGCTTGCGCCGCTGCTATTGCACCTGCAGGACCTACCACTGGGGCTGCAGCGAGAACTCCAGCTGCTGCCGCAGCCGTTAATGGTGGAACAATGGCAGCGAGGCCTGCAGCAACAAGTGCAGCTCCGCCTGCCGGAACGGTACAATTAGTAACTGCAGTAACTGTTGCTGTACATGCAGTAGTTGCAGCAGTTAATGCAGCAGTATTACCATAAATCTCTTCAGCAATCGCCAAACCCATAGCCGCTGCATAAATAATCGTAGTGGCCAAAGTCCATTTCTTACGACTTTCAATAAATTTTAAATTGTCTTCCTCAGCAACTAAAAGCGCTTCCATCGCACTTACTTGAGAAGAATCTTTTTCTTCTTTAATTATTGTTTCAAGTTCTTTCATTTCTTCTAATTTCAATTGATCGCGTTTATTTTTATGTTTTGCACCGGCGATCTCAGCGACCACGTTGACTAATGAGCCTGCCATGAATGTGGCAATGGAAGGCATCATCATACCTTGATAGCATTCAGTAAGAATGTTTGCCCCAAGGGTACTCGTGGCAATATTCAATGCCTGATTCACTACAAAGTCGTATCCTTTACCACCAGACCCTTCGGTCTGGTATTTATCTTCCTGAGCAAAAGCCACAGGTGCCAGGATTAAATGGAGACTCATAAAAACAGCAAATAATTTTTTCATAACTCTATCTTACCTCATAAAAAAGAAATCCCGCCTAGGCTTCATTTAGAAGGGCGGGAAGTCTCTAAGTATTCAAAAATTAAATTTCCAGCTCTATTCAATATTGCCAATTATTCTTGTTTTTTCTTCTTGGCACCTTTCTTCTTTTTGCCTTTCATAATACCGAAGCCTACGGCCACAGCGAGACCAATCCCTACTAGCATAAGAGTCGAATTATCATCGCCATCGCCTTTGCCGCGAGATTTAGTTTTGTTGGCCTGAAGATCCATAGCCGAATTTGGATTAAATGTTGTATCAGAGAAACTTGAATCATCGCTTGACTTACCAGAGCGTAAATCAGCAAGCTCGGTTTTTTTCTGACGAAAAACTCTTAAAGTAGAAACCAATTTATCCATAATCGGCAGGTAAGAGGCATACTGATCTTTTCCTACAGAGAACGTTACAGCAATACCCAGATCTTCCTTCACTGTGGCTAAATAGCGAGTATAAAAACCTGGAACCTCTGAAGCCAAATGTAAAGCATCCACCCATTGATGCTCACTTATGTTGGACATTTTTGTACTCTTCGCTTCTGAGATTTGCTTCTTACCACCAGGCAGTGAGAATTCTTTAGGCTTTTTCAAATAGGCCATGTATTGATCAAGACTATCTGATTCACCACGAATCTTGGCCGCAAGAATAATTATCGATTCCTTTTTTCTATCTGCATTCTCACTCTGACAGACATATTCAGTACCTTCCAATGCACACTCCCAACCTGGCGGGAGTTCAAATTGGCAGTATTTACTAGAAAAACTCTTCGCAAAAGCAGAAGACACCGTAAATGTAAGGGTGATAGCTAGTAAAAACTTCAGATTAGATGAGCCCATGAGCTTTATCCTTGTCAGTATAGAGAGATTTCTTTATATCATTCTAACCTGATCTCGAATGGTTACAAACAAACAAAATTTGCCTTATGAAAGACAATCAAGATTCTCTATATATTTTCGGACCTTGCTCCCTTGAATCGCTGGAGCAGATCACTCCAGTAGCTGCCTTAATTAAAAGGCATGGACTAAAATATCTCAGGACCCAATTATTTAAGCCTAGAACAAACCCGGATTCGTTCCAAGGATTGGGCAAAGATGGTGAAATCATCCTTGAAACTCTTCGTAAAACGTATTCCAAGGACGAACTTAAATTTGTCTGTGAAGCTTGCTCAACTGATCAGCTGGCAATTATTGCCCCTTGGGCTTCAGTGATTCAAATCGGTGCCCGTAACATGCAAAATTTTGAGCTGCTTAAAGCGGTTGGTAAATACATCTCTGATGATCATGATTTCGTGCTACTTAAGCGTGGTTTTGCCAATACAGTTGACGAATGGCTTGAGTCGGCCCGGTATTTAATCCAGGGCGGAGTACCTAAAAATAAAGTTGTTCTGTGTGAGCGCGGAACGCGGTCATTAACGTCTCCCACTGGTGTCCAATTAGATTTCATTGCCGCCATGGAAGCAAAAAAAGCTGGATTCAAAGTAATCACTGATCCAAGTCACGGTTCCAAGAGAGCAGAGTTTGTTATTCCGTTAGCTAAGGCGAGTTTGCAATTGGGACTTGATGGATTAATGGTTGAATGTCATCCACGACCTACTGAATCGTTTAGTGACGCTAAACAGGCCATTTCAATTGAAGAGGCAGAGGCATTTATTAAGTCATCACTTCAAGGCCGCTCTGCCAATTAGACCTTCTTTAATTTCTTTTTTCATATTATAGCGCTGAGTGATTTTTACGATGGCCGTGTCTGATTTCAATTTCATCACAATGCCAGTAGCGACAAGAATATTTCCCCCTACATAATCAAATTCGAAGAAATCAATTCGCATGCCTTTGAACAAATCATCGGCCAATCCCTTATCTACAACAACATATTCTTTTTTAGGAGATACTTTTGTAATAGAAGTCTCTATGTCATATGACTTAAATTTTGAATCAACCATTCGTGTGAGAGATTTATCCACACGGCGAATCAGATTGAATCCGAAGGCAGTTCCAAGATCGGTAGAATTGCCACTTACCACCGAGCTGCCTTTCAACTCAATTCTCCAAGTGTCTCCCAGGGCCAGGTTCAAACCAGCATAAGGTGCAACCCATTCACGATTGATAGAACCGTAAAGTTTTGTACCGGTGTTATAAACAGGCCGGTCTTCAGGATGACTTTCGTAGGGATCATTCTTGAGAGAAGTGACTCCATCCACGCCGGCCACTAAGGCAATGTACTTCCAGGCCACGGCCCCTTCAGCTTGCCAGTAAAGTTCATGAGATAATTCTGAGCCTGGTCTGCGATAACCTGCGCGAACAGCTAAAAAATTATTTCCTCTAGATTGAAAAGTTGCGGCCAAACCAGCGGACATCTCATTTCCTGCATCACCTAGTATGAGTACCTTGGGATCAGCATCGGCAAGTTCGTCATTGGTATAAGGTGAGTAGCGAAATATTCCCTCAATTGCATACTGGATTTGATCCACTTGCTCAAAGGCAAATACAAAATTAAAAAAGGTTGATTGAATACCAGAGCTTGATGCTGACACATCCGTCCCACTCTCATCCACTTTAAGACTATTTTGTCTGAATCTTAATCCAAGACCAAATTGTAAATCGTTGGTGGCACCATATTGTCCCATAATCTCTGACTGATAGCGAGTAAAGGAAGTCCCTTCAGGCAATTCCTCTTTCTTTCCCTCTTCATCGACGGTCTTAGTTGTGGAAAAAGAATCAGAATAGACTCCAATTTGATAACCCTTAGCACGTAAAATTTTAGTGACTGGCAAATAAGGTCCAGCCGATTGGGCCCAAGCACCTGAGGCTATAGCGAGTATAAGAAAAAATAATTTCATGAATTCATTATAGAGAAGCTATTGTTGATTGTAAAAAAGAGACATCAGGTTTCTCAAATGTAATCAAATCTGCCTCTCGATACCAAACTCCGTTGTTCTTAGAAAAGAGACAAATAGATTGAAATGCCAAAGCAGTGAACTCGTGGAATTCTTTTTTGGCCTGTTCAATGGAGCTATGTAAATTAAAACTGTCCTGATAGCGACCAATAGTTAAGAAAGTTTTTTTAGAGTCTTTCATCTTCTTTTCGCGATCACTGATGTAAGACTGACAAATTTCGAAAAGAGATTCTTGAAATAGACCAAACTCTTCATCAATGATGGGATTTAAATGCAGAATTTTATTTTTTTTGTATTCGTGGACATCTAGACCCGAAAATTTAAGCGTATGATGGGCAGTATTCTCAAAGAAAAATGATTCCAATTCCTCCACTAATTCCTGTTGTAATTTTTTTGTTTCCGTCACTTCTATTTCAAAAGGGGGAACTATCGGCAGATATAAATAGGGAGATGTTTGATACTTAGTATCAAAACGCGATCTGAAACTTTCAATATTTTTTGAAAAAGCATTATCAGGATAAAATGTCAGGCCAAGAAAATACTTCGTATTCATGGGACCTCCCGTCTAAATAAGGTCCATTGCTTGGTCTTATTTTAAGGTCCAAAGGGTTTTTAGACAAATAAATAATTGGGGGAGAATTCACTCCCCCATACTAAAAATTATCTATTTTACAGGTTCATAGAGGGCAGCGGCACCTAATTCCTCTTCAATTCGCAGAAGTTGATTATATTTCTCAACTCTATCTGAACGTGAAGCAGAACCTGTTTTAATATGACCAGCACCAGAAGCGACTGCTAAATCAGCTATAAAAGCATCAGCAGTTTCACCTGAGCGATGAGAAATGATGGCCTTAAATCCATTATCATAAGCAAGTTTCAAGGTATCAAATGTTTCAGACAAAGTACCAATCTGATTCACTTTAACTAAAATAGCATTGGCCTCTTTATTTTCAATACCGCGTTTCAAAATTTTTGCATTAGTCACAAATAAATCATCACCTACGTTGACTAATTTATTCCCCAATTTTGCCTGAAATTTAATGAAGCCATCTCGGTCTCCTTCATCAAAGCCATCTTCAATTGAATAAATGGGAGCAGCTTTAGTAAGACTTTCATAATAATCAATCATTTGATCATTCGAAAATTCACCGCCACCCATTTCGTATTTTTTTGTTTTTTCATTATAAAATTCTGAAGCTGCACAATCAAGTGACAAAGAAATATCAATACCAGGTTTGTATCCGGCTTTTTCGATGGCCGTAAGAATCGAAGATATGGCCTCTCCATGATTTTTTAAATTTGGAGCAAATCCACCTTCATCTCCAACGTTTGTGGAGTGACCATTATCATGAAGCACTTTCTTTAGATGATGAAATACTTCTACCCCAGCACGAAGATTTTCGGAAAAACTTTTTTTCATGTGAGGCACGATCATGAATTCCTGAATATCAAGATTATTTGAAGCGTGTGAACCTCCATTAATGATATTCATAAGTGGAGTCGGAAGACGCATTTTACCCACCGGATTTGGCACTTTAATGTCTTCAAATAAATATTTATAAAGTGGTTTATTTTTTTCAAGAGCACCAGCTCGACAAACCGCCATCGAGACACCAAGAATAGCATTAGCACCTAATTTCTCTTTGTTTTCTGTTCCATCGAGTTCAAGCATTAATTGATCAATTGAGCGCTGCTCGAAAACACTTTGGCCAATCAGTTTGGGAGTAATGATTTTATTCACGTTATCAACTGCAGTGAGAACCCCTTTACCCATGTAGCGGGATTTATCATTATCACGTAGTTCAAGAGCTTCACGACTACCGGTGGAAGCACCAGATGGAACTGAAGCACGGCCGAGCAAACCATTACTCGTAGTCACCTCAACTTCAATAGTTGGGTTTCCGCGAGAATCCAATATTTGTCGTGCGTGAATCTTTTTGATGCTACTCATGAAGTATCTCCTTGTTGGACATAAAATTTACCGCATCCCCTTTGTTTTTGGCAAAAAATCTAATAGTGAGCTGTGCGACAAAAAGATTATTTTTTAAGGCGGATAAGTCTAAACAGGATGAAGACAAATGATAGGACGACCGAATTCCATTTAATGCAACTTATGATGCTCAAGGCAGATAAATTGATCAGGGTATGACCTTGAATCAGAAACCCCATAATAGAGATGGTTTCAATAAAGTCGAGAACTCCAGGAAAGAAGGCGAGATATTTAAAACTCGAGGTAGGAGCAGAAAAAAAACGAAAACCTAAAAAGAGCAGCCAGGAATAATTTGTCATTAACCAAAAATCTAGCGACTCGCCATACAGATAAAATCCACGCTCCACTAGCGTCAGCCCTTTGAGATAGGCTTCGGCTTCTGCAGCTGAATAATAAAAGCGGCCGTCTAATTTATCGGCCGGCCCTAACATTAACATGATCGCACCGGTAAGGATAAGGCTCGTTATAAGCAGCACGACTTTAGGATCAATTTTTTTTAATTGTACCATGAAGATTAAGAAGCTTTCTTCAATATAGAAAGCGCCCAATCAGGTGGTTTGAAATTGGTCTTCGGAAAAGGCAATTTATTAGCAATAAACTCATCGAAGAATGTTGGAACGTAACCAGTGGCCACCATTTCACCAATGTATTTATGGGTCTCAGGATCTTTGCCTGTTTGAATCCAGCGAAAGATATCACGAGTAATATAGCGACCGTGCTCATCGACACCCAGAACTTCTGAGATGTGAGAAGTACGACGACCACCATCGTGATAGCGAGAACACTGAACAATCATCTGCAGAGCAGAGCCCACCATCTTACGAATAGCATCAGGTGGAATTTTGGTTTCACCCATTAAGCATAATGTTTCAAGACGAGTACATGCATCTAGTGGAGTATTGGCGTGCACAGTTCCCATGGAGCCTTCGTGACCGGTGCTCATGGCGTTCAAAAGATCCAGGGCTTCTGGTCCTCGAACCTCCCCTACGATAATTCGGTCAGGACGAAGACGCAGGGCCGATTCCATCAAATCTCGGATCGTCACTTCTTTAATTCCACGCTCGTGATTTCCCTTACGTGTTTCAAAGCGCACAACGTGCTCAGCTTTAATTTGAAGTTCAGCAGCATCTTCAATAATCAGAAGTCTCTGAGTTTTAGGCATACGACCACCTAAAATATTGAGCATCGTAGTTTTACCGGACCCTGTTCCACCACTCACGAGAGTGTTTTTTCCGAGATACATAATACAATCCAGAAAGCGCGCACCATCAGGTGAAATAGATCCGAAGTTAATCAAATCTTTCAAACCTAATTTTTCTTCTGAGAATTTACGAATGGCAACCGTCACACCAGCTTTTGCCATGGGAGGAATTACTACTGCAATACGTGAGCCGTCAGGAAGACGAGCATCAAGACGTGGATTGTCTGCATCAATCACACGACCTACGGATTGAGCAACAGCTCGCATAGAAGCCATGAGTGCTTCATCATCTGGAAATTTATTTGGGACCCGGTATACGAGTCCTTTTTTCTCCACAAAAATTTCATATGGTCCATTGATCATTACCTCTGACACACCCGGATCTTTTAATAAGTCCGCAATGGGCGAGAGGAGACTGGCAATGGCATCAGCGAAAACTCCACTCATTTATCAGGAGCTCCTTAGTACTCTTTAGGCATCCAGACACTAGGTCCTTCAGATGCTGTTTCTCTTTTCGGCATTTGTTTTTTTATCACGACTACTTTGCCGTCGTTCTTAGAGCTAGGGCAATAAAAAGCAAACTCCCCTGCCTTATCAAATACGGTTTCAGCTTCAGTGACCTTACCTTTATTGGCGGCCATGAACACTTTATGTGATTCAACAATTAAGCAATTGGGTTCTTCTACGGTGGAAGTGACAAAAAATTTCACTTTCTCACCTTCAAAAACAGAAATACTTTTTGGATAGTATCCCTCCTTCGTCACAATAATTGCCAACTCACGAGTAGGCATTTGAGGCTCAGCTAAAGCCAGCTGACTAAAACTCATAAGAAAAATGAATAATTTCATAATGAAACCCTTTGTTCGCCTAATGTTATCGGAGTTTGTAAAAAAAAGATTACCAATCAAATGGATCGGATTAAGAAAAAATTCTAAGAATCTGATTATAGGAGAATTTTAACGCCGTAATAAGCTGGGATCTCGTAAGGATGATTCTGCTTCATTGCTTTGATGACGTTTTCAAAAAGATGGTCTTCACAAATCATTTCAATTTTTACTTCCTGAATTATTTCCAGATCTCCCACTTTACCAATGAAGGCTTCACTGCCTTTTAAGGGTCTGAACTGACCCACCCCTTGGTGCTCGAAACAACAAGAATCGTAATTTCCAATTTTTCCAGCCCCCGCTTTAAACATGGCATTTTTAACTTTGTCTTTGTAGTAAATTGGTATAAATACAGTAACTTGAAGCATTTTAATCCTTATTGCTTGACGCATATAACATTGAACCTAACTCGGTTTTCCAACAAATACTTACATAATTAGGCCAATCTTAAATCTGAGTAGACAGGTTTATGCATGAAGCGATTCAATAAACAGCAAGGAAAACTAAAAGAATCCTAACACGCTTGTGTTTCGATCACGGAGGATATGAAATGTTCACTACTTTGAAAACAACAGTATTAATCTTCGGATTATCATTTGCTGCTGTAGCCCTAGCTTGTTCCATTGATGGAAAAGGCGGGTTCTTACCTGAAAACGATCTCTACATTCCTGCAAACATGAAAGGAATCAACGGCGGTATTACTGAAGCTCAGTTTACAGAAGCCATTGATAAAGTTGAAGCCATCTACGCTCCAATCGTTGCTAGCATGGGCGGTAAACTTGAAATTGAGCGCAAATGGAATGACGGAACTGTAAACGCCTATGCTTCCCAGACTGGAAACACATGGAAAGTTGCCATGTTCGGTGGTTTGGCTCGTCACCAAACTATTACTGCAGACGGTATGTCGCTTGTAGTATGCCACGAAATCGGTCACCACATTGGTGGAGCGCCTAAAAAAGGTGCTTCTACTGGCGGCGGTTGGTGGGGTGGAGCTGGAAATGCAGGAAGCTGGGCCGGAAACGAAGGTCAGTCTGATTACTTTGCAACTCTTAAATGTCTTCGTAAAACTTTCTTAAATGATAATAACGTTGCCATCGTTGCTGCAATGGAAGTTCCTAAGTCACTAACTGAAGCTTGTCAAAACTCAACTAAAAACGACAAAGAAGATACAGCTCTTTGTGTTCGTGGCGGCATGGCCGGAAAATCAGTAGCTGATCTATTCTCAGCATTAAGTAAACTACCTGAAACTAAATTTGATACGCCAGATCCTAAAGTTGTATCAAAAATGGATGATAACCATCCTCAAGCTCAATGCCGTTTGGATACATATTTCCAAGGTGCTCTTTGTGAAATTAGTTTCAACGAAGATGTTTCTCAAAAAGAAGAAGTAAAAGGTACTTGCCATCCTTCTCTTGGTCACAAAATTGGTCTTCGTCCACTTTGCTGGTTCAAACCTAAGAGCAAATAATTAATTATTATTTTCATAAAATAGGCTCCGATTAAAAGGAGCCTTTTTTTTATATTTAAGCCATCCCTGACAAATGTAGTTAGTTTTATCAAAATTAACGTATCGACATGCTCTAATACTTGATTTTATTCTTTCTGATCTTCAAAGAGATGACATAATAAGTTAATGAACATTTTATTTCTTTCGGCCATAGCGGATAGCCTGATCCCAGAGCTTCAGGAGCGTTTAAGCCCTGAACAAAATCGGAAAATTCAATTCTTCAATGAGTTGACAATTGCTCCTGCTGAAGCTGATTTAATCTTTATAGATTACTCTCTCTGTGAATTTAAAGAACTTTTTTATGATATTTTAAAATTTAAAAATAAAGTGGCGATCCTCATTCCTGAAGATGATTATGGTAAAATCAATAACATCTTTTATACCACCGGAGTTAATCATCTTTTCAGTATTGCTGAGAATGAAGAACAATTGAATTTTATAGATGACATGAAGGATTTTATTTTAAACTGGGGTACTCATCCGTCTCTCGATAACCTTATGCCCAATCCTGAATATGTTACTTCCTCTTCAATTGTTTCATCCAACGACATAGAAGCTGGAGTAAAGAATTTGCTTGCGGGTCATGACTTTAGTGAAAGCTTTGATGGCTTGCCTGCTATTATTAATAATATCCTAGATGAGGCTTTATCCAATGCTATCTTTAGGGCCCCTATAGATTCTTCAGGTGAATATCTTTATCGTAACCGCAGAAGAACTGATGACATCGTCATGATTCCGGGCAAAGAAGTTGAAGCCAAACTTCTGAGTAATAAAGATAAAATAGTTATCAGTGTTAAGGATCTATACGGAACACTTACCGAGAACAATCTTTTTGATTATCCTCCAGATACCGGTGAAGAACGAAGAGCGGGTATGAGACTCGGGATGTATCTCATGTTTCGTTATGGGCATAAATATATCATTAATGTTGTAAAAAATAAATTTACTGAAAATATCATCATTATCGAAAAGAGTCGTCGTTTTAAAAATTATGACTTGAGAGAAAAGTCATTTCACTTTTCAATCGAAGATGACGGGAACAGCAATGAAAGTTGAACTTTTTGTTGGTCAGAGCCGTAAAGGGGTCTTCAATTTACCTAATCACAAAATTAATATCATTGGTCGACAAGCCGATGCGGATATTCTTCTTGAGGGAGATGACATAAGTCGAGATCATCTTCACGTAAGTTATCAGAGTGGAAAAATATTTCTCATTGATCAGGGAAGCACCTGTGGGGTTTTTGTTAATGATGAGAGGCTTCCAGCCTTTAAAGAATTTGAATTCAATTCTTATTTTCAGGCAAGAATTGGAGAGAATTATTTTCTTTCCCTCATCTCTCATGACGATGATGAAGAACTTTTGGCCATACCTAAAAAAACAGAACAGGCAAAGATAAGTGAACATACAAAGAGCTTTCAGAATTATAAGACGAAAGCGTCCAAGAAAAAAACCAAGACTGGACTAAAACACAAAAAAAAATCTGCTGCTAAAAATAACTGGCCGATTTATCTACTTATCCTCATACCTCTGGCGGGTGCAGCCTATTATTTCAAATTTTTGAGACCGTTAAAAGATATCAATCCTGAGACTAAAGTTAATTCGGAAGTTAAAGTTGAATCAACTAACGAAGTTAATGTGGCAATAATACCTCAGGAGATTTTTCCACAACCTTCTGAGATCTCTAAACTCTGGGACTCATCTGGATGCAATTCTGATCAAGAAAAACCTCTTTGTCAGGTAGTCAAACAAGAATGGAAAGACAAAGAGTTCATTTCAGTAGCAGAGACTATAAATGTTTTCATTAATTTAACTCAAGAAACTCAACGTCTGAATCTGGATCCTAATAATGAAAAAGATAATGCTGAATTAATTCTTTCTTTTTATGCTGCTCATCCAACTTTGCGAGATCTAAAAAAAGAAATTTTTGTTTTTGGTTTTATTGAAAACCCAGAATCCAAATATCTGAAATTTGGGGTTTACCTAGATCCGAAAATACTATCTCCACTTGATCTGACTTCCTATCATTCTTTTTTTTCGCGAGCCTTTCAGGGTGAAGATGAATGGTATAAAACGTCTATTAAACCAGCGCTCATACTTAAAAATTTATAAAAAAAAAGGCTGAGGAATAACCCCCAGCCTTTTTTGTATTTAAAATAATTTGAATTATTTTTTCTTCGGAGCTGGCTTAGCAGATGCTTTTGCAGCATCAGATGCCTTTGTTACTTTGAAAAGCTCAACTTCGAAAACCAAAGTTGCGCCACCAGGAATTTTTGGTGGAGCACCAGCTTCGCCGTAAGCAAGCTCAGCAGGAATAACAAACTTAGTTTTTCCGCCTTCTTTCATCGTTTGAAGACCTTCAGTCCAACCTTTGATTACACGGTTAAGTGGGAAAGAAATAGTTTTTCCACGCTCAACAGATGAATCAAACACAGTCCCATCAGAAAGAGTTCCATGATAGTGAACTTCAACAACATCCTCAGGACCTGGAGTTGCTCCAGTACCTTCTTTAATTACTTTATAAGCAAGACCAGATTCAGTCTTAGTTGCGCCTTCATCTTTAACGAATTTTTCTAAGAAAGCTTTTCCAGCTTCTTTCTCTTTTCCAGCAACCTTATCCATACGAGACTTGAATACTTCCTGGATACGGTTTTGGAACTTGGCCATGTCAACTTCAGACTTTTCATTTTTTGAAGCCATAGAGATACCTTTATAAAGAGCTTGAAGCTCTTTATCAGAAAGGCTTAAACGCTGAAGGTTTCCACCCAGCATGTATCCCATAGCGTAGAAAGTTTTATCGTCGTCAGACTCAAGCTTAATACTCTTAGGGTCATTAGAGTTACAAGAAACCAATACCAGTGTTGAGATAATAAGGCTTAATAGCAGCCAGGCTTTTTTCATAATCAGCAATCCTTTGTTAATAAAAATCTTAAAAAGAATAACGCTATTTTTTCGGGTTTGCCACAATTTCTGAATCTTTGTAGCTGGCCCAAAGAATCAAAATAAGACTCACCGCACCTATACCAGTGACTATGAGTCCTACGGGCACCTCGGCACCATAGATTGGAAAATAGTAGCAAAGGAGGTCAATGGACATTAAGGATAGACCATTTAGGAAGGAGCCATAGAAGAACTCCCCTTTAAGATCGGCTTTTTTAAACCATAATTTGCGGGCGATGATGGGCAAAACTAATCCTAAGAATGAGAAAGCTCCGAAGAGATTCACAACAATGAATGTACTTACGGCCACCACCACAAAAAGAAAGCGGAACAGAGATTTTTCATTGAGGCCCCAATTCATGCTCATGACTGGTCCTATAGAGAACATTTTTAATTTTGGAAAATATCCCCACATCCCTACTAGAATCAGAGCTTCTGTCGCAATAAGTATAAGCATCGAGTTAAAAGAGGCAAATCTGAAATGGCCAAACCATAGCTCTACTGGAAAGGGCAAGTTGAAAGCCATAAAGAAAAATTGCCATAAAGAAAATACTGCACCTACTAATAAATTAAAAGTTAGCCCAAGAAGAACAATTCTTTCAAATTTAGCATTTCCTTTTAAAAATCTGGGAAACATAAGCCCTAGAAAAATAAAAAATGGAATGCCTATTAAAAGGGAGATTTCTGAACTCTGATTAAAATTAAAGAACAAAGCGAGGGAATGAAAAATTAAAAGCCAAAGAATTGCCAGACCATCGAAACCCAGAGTGGAGGGACTTGCAAGAATGTTTCTCGCTCCTAATTGAATCAAGCTTCCACTTTGCGAAAGTAGAACTCCAGTAAAGAAACTAGAAACTATTCTTAAAATTAAATAGTCCATTCGGTCCCAGTTTTAAGCAGATAATCATTGAAAACGAGCTCTTGAATCTTCCAGCCTTTAGGGAGATTTTCTTGTTGGTGCTCAACCACTAAAACCTGTTTCCCTTTTAGCCTCAATTCTTCAAGTCTTTCGTATAGAATTTTTTTCTTTTCGGGATCAAGAAACTGAGAAGGCTCATCTAAAAAATAAATAGAGGCGTCTTTACATAAAGCTAAGACCAATTTAAGCGCCTGTGACTCTCCCCCGGATAAATAAGAAAGAAATCGATTTTCTTTTTCCTCCAGACCAAACAATTTCCAAAGTAAAAGAAATGACATGGAATTGAAGCCGGGAAGTTTGAGTTCTAAAAAGATATTTTTTATGACACTTAATGGACGGTCATAAAAATATTCTGAAGCTTTCTGCTCAACAATTACATATTCCTCGTTAGGAAGCTGTGAAGCCAAGCGATAAAGTAGTGTGGATTTACCAATACCATTTTCACCAAATAAAACCAAAGCCTCGCGATCTTTTAATAATAGACTGACTTCGCAGGCTGCATGGGGCAAAAAAAAAGGATCACGCAATTCAAATTTGTACATAAATCTTGGATGATCATAACCATTAACCTAAAATGTGTTAATGAATTTTCTGGAGAATATATGATTAAACTAAGATTTAGCTTCCTGGCCCTCATTTGTATTTTTTTCGCCTTTGGCTGCTCGACAGACAAAACCCGCTACCGTGAAGGCTCCAATGCCGGTCAGAGAGTTAATTTAACCGTTGAGCAGGAAAGACAGCTAACTAAAGACGCGCTATCTGAAATGAAAAAAGATTATCCTCAAGTGAAGAGTGCTCAACTACAAGCCTATATAGAGCGCTTGGGTCATAGAATTGTTAATGCCAACAAGCTTAAAAATAAACCCTATACTTATAATTTTACGGCCATAGACTCTCCACAAGTCAATGCCTTTGCCATGCCAGCTGGAGAAGTCTTTATCACTGCTCCCATTATTGCCATGGCAGAATCAGAGGCTGAAATTGCTGGAGTATTAGGGCATGAAATTGGTCACGTAGTTGCCAGACATACTGCCGAGAGGATGTATCTGGCCAAACAAGAACAGAAAAAGATGATTGGTTTTGGTGCCATTGGAGCTGCCATTGGTGGAACTGCAGGTTATTTTCTGGGTAAAAAGTTTTGCGAAGATGGCGACATTGCCTGTAAAGCAAAACTAACTGTTTACGGCGCTGGTGGGGGTGCTGCAGCAGGAATCCTTGTTCAAAAATATGGCTACATGAAAAATTCTCAGGAAGATGAACTGGAATCAGATAGGGTTGGTTTCAGATATGCTGTAAATGCCGGTTACGATAAAAAGTACGTGGGTGATTTCTATAAAAAACTTCAGGCAATTGAGTCTGAGTCTAAGAAAGGACAAAATGCTTTCATGTCATCTCTAACTGATGCCATGAGTTCACATCCACCATCAAAGGCTAGAGTTGAACAAGCGGCTGAGATGGAAGGATTGGTTCAAAATAATAACTCAATTGGTTCAACGGCTGAATTTCAGAGAATGAAAAAATTGGCCCAGGAAATTGTGGCCAATCACAAACCCGAAAAAAAATAAATCATCGCATCGACCTGACCTCTTCCTGGAATCAAAGCTCCGGGAAAGGTCAGATTAATTATATTTTTCTTTTTCTCTAATCTCATTTCCATTGTACTTCCAGAATCTTTCACGCCTACCCGATAACTATCTGAAGGTAGTTCATTCAATAATTTTGGAGACCAGCTGACATAAGGAAGTTGCGAAGGATAAGTCTGAATCAGTTTTTCATCCTTCATCCATTTCACTATACCATCATTCACCATTAATAATTCGGGCAGCCGCTCTCCACGTATCTCCCCCATAAAAAAAAAGAAATATTTTTTTTGATGAATTATTTTTTTCAACTCTGCTAGCTTCAACTCTAGTGAGCTTTTTAATTTTTTTAAATCACAGCCAGACAAATAAGGAAGTAGTTGTTGATTTAATGCTTTTGCGGATTCCAAGGGCTTCATTGTGCGGTTTTTTATTTCAATGGATTTAATGTCTTTATATTTCGACAGAATTTTCGTCAATTCCCTACTCTCATCATAAAAGAGAACACTTCCGGAAAAACTTTTAACTGTTTCGTGAGACAAGAAAACACCACCAGGAAGAAACTTTCCCTTAAATTCCTGATTTGAAACAGGATGGAAGATAGAGATGCCCAAAAGTTTTTTATTTTGCAGTAATTTTAGATCCTTGAAGGCAAGAGTTACTGCACCGGAAAGTGAATACACACTTTTTACTTCTGGTGAAAAATCACAGGTAAAGCCGCTATTAATAGTGATGAATAAACTAAAGAGAAGAACGATCATCCATGACCTCATTGGCCTTTCGGTCACAATATTCATTTTGGGGATGTCCAGCATGACCCTTCACCCACATCCATTCAACTTGCATGAATTTTTCACGTACTTGATCTAATGATTGCCACAGTTCAATATTCTCGGGTGCCTTGTTGTCTGCTTTCTTCCATCCGCGGGCCTTCCATCCTTTTACCCAGCTCTTCATTCCTTCAACCACATATTTTGAGTCAGTAATAACTTTTACTTTTGTAAGTAAAGGATCTTTACCAGTGGCATTAAGTACATCCGCAAGTTCAAGTAGACCCTTGAGCGGGCCCGACAATTCCATTTTATTATTAGTGGTGTGAGACTCATACTCCACTCCTTCAGCTAGAACTACCCCACTATGTCCCTGGATTACGAAAGCATAAGCACCTGGTCCCGGATTTCCACGACATCCACCATCAGAATAAAGAGCTAAGGTATCCGGTTCATCAGAAATTTCTGAAGGTACCGGAAGAAGCTCATTAACTTTGTCTTCTATCCTGTCTGGCAGTGCCTCTAATCTCGAACGAATAGCTTCAAAGGCAGCATTGAGTCCAGAATCTTGTCCTATTTGTTTAGTAAGCCATATTTCGATGGTATTTAGAGATTTCAAGTGTTTTTTTTTCATCTTCAGGACCTTTTGACTGAACGCAAAAGAGGGTTTCCTTTGCCAAGTTTGGAACAGCGAAGTATGTTTTGGATTCATCTCAAACTCAAACCGGGATATAAATTTTGAGTCCAAGCTTTTCGATTAAAGTTTATAAGCAATACTTTAATTTTGCATCCTCGCATTTCATGATTTTTGAGAATGGCACTCGCGAGCCTTTGCACGGACATAATTATCGGGTTCAAGTGAAGGGAGAAGCTCCTGAACTATCAGGTGATATGGTTTTTGATTTTTTGGATATCAAGCCCATTGTGCGAGAAGTCTGCGATTCCTTGGATCACAAACTTTTGATCCCAAAAGATAATAAATTCCTAAAAATTTATACTGAGAAGAAAAATTACTTAATCGAAACACCAGATGAATCATTCTTTTCAATTCCAATGAGTGATACATTATTGCTGCCAATTCTCAACACAAGTTCAGAGAGAATAGCCATGTATATATCTGATGAAATCCGAAAAATAATTAAATCTAAGTTTAATTATTCATTTACTTGCCTTGAAGTGGAGGTTGAAGAAACTCCTGGTCAATCAGCAGTTTTTCTTCATCGTGAGCAACTATGATTTTTTCTGAAATTGAAAAAGGTACCTCATTAGAGGGTCATACCATACCCGTTTTTAAAACTGACATCAAAGCATCAAAATATCTTTACCTCATGGCAGGTGTTCATGGTGATGAAGTTGAAGGTGTTTATGTTTTAAAAGAACTCTTCAACTGGCTCAAAAACGAACATTCACTAAAAGATATGCCCATCGTAGTTATCCCCATTTTAAACGTGGACGGCTATCGAGCTCAATCCAGAGTTAATGCTCACCTTGTGGATTTAAACCGCAATCTTCCAACTAAAGACTGGACCCCTGAACAAACTCAAGCCAAATATAATCCAGGCCCTAAAGCCCTCTCTGAAGTTGAAAATCAATTTTTAGTCAAACTTTTGGATAAGTATAAACCTGGCATGATCATTTCTTTTCATACCTGGAAACCAATTCTAAACTTCAATGGAGATTGCCAAGACATTGCTGAATATCTTCATACTTTCAATAAATATGAAATGGCCGGTGATATTGGATATCCAACACCGGGATCATTAGGCACGTTCGGCGTTGAGGAATATAATTCACCTGTTCTTACTTTTGAATGTCCTGAATTAAAAACTCATCGTGAAAGTTTAAAAGATATCTGGAAAGAAAATGAAGAAGGTTTGAAGAAGATATTCTCAACTGATTTGATTTGGAACAAATTAAAAACATAACAAAAGCCCCTCGAAAAGTGGGGCTTTTGTACTAACTAGCTTTGGTAAATTTAATCACTTCAACTGGACAAGCTTCAGCAGCTTCTTGGATTCTTAATCCATCATCTAGTGGGGCATTGGGACGAATGATACAAGTATCGGCCAAAACCTCGAACACATCTTTGTAGATATCCTCGCAGGCATTACAAACAATACATCCTGGCTCGATCCAAACCTTTGCAACTTTAAAATTATCAGCAACCGGACCAGCAGCAGCGGTAGCTGCGCCCCCAGCACTTGCACCAGCAGTTGAAAATTCTCCTGCAAAAGCAGGATTAGTTCCCAGTTTTAATTGTGGCCCACGACCAGGAACTGTATCGGCAATGAAGCTTCTTATAGGGATATCGATTGGTGGTTTTGAACCTTTAACGACGTCTAAATTATTTTGAGCAACATATTCAGCAACTGTTTGATTGGCATTGAAAATTTGCTTTTTAAACTTAGGACCTTTCATTTCAAATTGAAAAACGACTCCATCTTTAGAAGAAATAACTTCAATTTGAATTATGGCGTAATCAAATCCCTTTGCGCCAAGAAGTTCGATGAATCCTGGACCCATATCAACTTCACTCGCAAAACTAGACCTCTTTGCTTCGAATGGTTTACTTACTTCAACTTGAGTTGGGCTACCAAAAGGGTTAAAGAGTCTAAGACGAATTGTATCTAAGGTCGCTGGATCTTTTGCTGAATTCCACTTAAATCCAAATGAAAAAATATTTCCACTCTTAGAAGATCTAAGTAAAGTAAGTTTTGGTTTTCCAAATAAAGTTTCAAAAGTTCCAAATAATAAACTTAGAGCACCCAATCCAACAACTAGATTGATAACAATGAAAGCAGCGACACCCATGGCAATGAGACTGGTTGACA
>CAMASK010000036.1 GCA_945860895.1 Bacteriovorax stolpii | reverse complement strand
CAGATATTTCATCGAATGTCGTTGAGATGAAAGTACAATTAGAGAAAATTAGAGAGCAAGCACTTAACTTGGAATAGCATGTCCGGAAAGATTATTGTTATCTGTGCTCCCTCAGGTACAGGTAAATCAACATTGATTGCACGCTTAAAGGCGGATCATCCAGAGTTGGAATGGTCGATTTCTTGTACCACCCGTCTCATGCGTGAAGGCGAAGTGAATGGAAAGGACTACCACTTCATCACCAAGTCAGAATTTGAAACGCAGATAAAAGAAAATCAATTCATTGAATGGGCCAAAGTCCATTCAAATTATTACGGCACTTCCAAAATTTTTGTAGATCAAGGTTTAAGATTTGGTCATAAGATGCTGTTCGATCTCGATGTTCAGGGAGCCGATGCCATGAAGCAGATCTATGGTTCTGAGGCCCATGTGATTTTCATTGAACCACCTTCGATTGAAGAATTAGAAAAACGTTTGCGGTTTCGCGGCACCGATAAAGAACATGTTATAGCTGAAAGAATCTCAAATGCCCGACGAGAGCTTAATCGTAAACATGATTATGATCATCTGATTTTAAACGATCAAGTTGATCGAGCTTATGCACGACTTATAGCAGCTGTTGAAAGGATTTTGAAATAGATGTTTGCTGAAAGAATTGATTTTTCTCATGAAGCTAATCTCACAATTGATGAACTCGTAAAGCGAGCTGAAGTTCTTTTGCCTGAAACTGATCTAAATATTCTTAGAAGATGTTATGAATTTGCTGAAAAAATGCATGTTAGTCATAAGCGTTCTTCTGGTGAGGCCTACATCATTCATCCTCTAAATGTTGCAGCAACATTGATCAAGTTGAAAATGGATCTTGATTCCATTATGGCAGGACTTCTTCATGATACAGTTGAAGATTGTGATGTTTCACCGGAAGATATAAGCAAGATGTTCGGTCAAAGTGTCGCTCAGATTGTTGTGGGCTGTACTAAAATTTCTAAAATTAAATTTAAAACAAAAGAAGAATCTCAAGCAGAAAACTTTCGTAAGATGGTAGTGGCCATGGCCCAGGATCTTCGGGTCATTATCGTGAAGCTTGCAGATCGTATGCATAACATGCGTACTCTTCAATATGTTTCTAAAGAAAAGCAAATGGGCAAAGCCCAGGAAACTTTGGATATTTATGTGCCATTGGCAAGCCGACTTGGTATCAACTCCGTCAAGGCCGATCTTGAGGACTTATGCCTTCGCTACCTGCATCCTGATATCTATTATCGATTAGCTGAGAAAATTGCGATGAAGCGTCGTGAGCGTGAATCTTATATTGAGGAAACTCTCAGCCTAATCGAAGAAAAGATGCTGGAGTATTCGGTAACTGGTGAAGTAACCGGACGACCTAAGCACTTTTATTCCATTTACAAGAAAATGCATCAGCGGGGAGTGGACTTTGAGCAAATCCAGGATTTACTGGCGTTCAGAATTCTCGTCAGTAACATCACAGAATGTTATAAAGTTTTAGGTATTATTCACTCAGCTTTTACTCCCGTCCCGGGAAGATTTAAAGATTATATTGCTATTCCCAAGGTCAACAATTATCAGTCTCTACACACTACAGTTATTGGTCCTAAGGCCGAGCGGATTGAAATACAAATTAGAACTTTTGAAATGCATGAGGTTGCGGAACGAGGTGTCGCAGCTCATTGGAAATATAAAGAACGTAATAAAAGTGATCCCGCCGAAAATAAGCTCAAGTGGGTTGAAGAACTCATGGAATTTAACCAGAGTGCTAGTAGCTCGTCAGAGTTCATGGATGCTGTTAAAAACGATCTGGATGTTGGAGGGGTGTTTATCTTTACACCAACTGGCGATGTTAAAGAATTGAGATATGGAGCAACTCCTTTAGATTTTGCTTATGCTGTTCATACAGAAGTAGGAAACAAAACTGTGGGTGCCAAGGTCAATGGAAAGATGGTTCCATTGAAATATCGACTCAAGTCAGGCGATACGGTTGAGATTCTTACCTCGAAAACGCAAACTCCTTCCAAGGACTGGTTGAAGATTTGTAAAACATCCCGTGCAATTTCTAAAATCAAACAGCATTTGATGAAGATTGAGCGTGATGAGCACAAAGTTTTGGGCGAAGACATGCTTGAAAAAGCGCTCAAGCGCTTTGATACTTCCATTAAATCGATCGAAAAGAAGAATGAATTCCGTCCCATTTTAGAACGCTTACATTTTAAAACGATGGAAGAGTTATTTGTAAATATTGGCTCAACTCATCTTCCAATTAAAGATGTTCTTGTTTCTATTCCTTCTGTTGCCTTCACTGAAACAGATGAGCTGGAAATTAAAGAAGAAGAAAAAGATCTTGATAGTTACTACAAAAAAGTCGCTAAAACTGCCCGTAAGAGTACTAGTAAGGACAATGCCGTTATTGTTGATGGTCTTGATGACATCGTAGTTAAGATGGGACGTTGTTGTAATCCAATCCCAGGAGATCCCATCACAGGAATTATTACTCGTGGTAGGGGCATCACCGTTCACACTGTAGGTTGTGTGAGAATTGCAGATATGGAAAAAGCTCGGCAACTGCAAGTTGAATGGAACAAAAATTATAATTTCGCTCATCCGGTTAATATCAAAGTCACTACCCACGATAAGCCCGGAATCCTTTCTAAGATCTCGAAATCTATCAATAATGCTGGAATAAATATTCGTTCAGCTATTGCCCGATCGATGCCTGATCAAAAAGGTAGTTTTATTTTTGAAATTGAAGTTAAGGACTATTCCGAACTCTTAAAAACCATTAGCTCTATTGAGCAGATGGAAGAAGTCATTTCTGTAAGCCGCGCTTAGTACGCATTCTTTTGACTTAAAACTCACTACATCTATAATTTAAGAATGAATAAATTTATTATCTTAGTTCTCCTTACCTTTTCAATATCTATATTTGCTCAGTCTTCAGGGCCTGTTGACGAGACAGTAGAATCCAATCCAATAGAAAATGCTAATACATCTGTTCCTGAACCGGAAATGACCGATAGTGCAACAGGGTCAACGATTGATGAATCAGTAGTTGAAGGACCTCCTGCGGATGTTGCAGTAGAAACCCAGACTGAGGTTGCTCCTTATGTAACCCAACCATCGCCATTAAAAACAACACCATCATTAGTAACTGAAACTGAAGTTGATACAAATAAAAGATTTAATGCCAGGTCGAATCATTTCTTGTGGGGATTTGGTTTTGAACAAACAAAATACAATGTTGTCCCAAAGACATTTGAATTTGATGGAAGAAAAGATTTTAAAAATGAAGACATCGAATTGTGGGGGGGGCGCTTAGGCGTTGGTGGTGAACTTTACTTAGGCTTAGGTTTTATCACCAGAAGTATGATTGAAGGGTACTATGCTGGAACTTTGTTTTCTCGAATTTTAAATGGTGGTGCTGAAGCAGAAGATGTTGAGTTCGCTTATACAAAAAGGACTGCACAGATTGTTGGAGTTGATGCTTCTCAAAGTTTTGGTTGGATGTTTGATTTGAAAACAAAAAATCCTTTCATGGATGAATGGGCCCATTTAACAATTGAAACATTTTTGGAAGCTGGAGTTGGAAAAGCTTGGGCCTACAACAGAACAAATTATAGTTATGATACTGGTACTGCGCCAACAGCTGCCCGTGAATCATATAAACTGACTGTTCGTGATGACATACTTAATGCTAGATTTGGTGGCGGTTTTCATATGGCATCATCACAGGGTTTCTTCCTGAATCTCAAGGCCATAATCAATACTTATGATATAACTCAGCGAAATAGCAAAGGTTTCATCCAGGAAAATGGGAATGCCTCCACTCCTATTAATGATAAGGATAAAAATGCTAAAATAGAGCCTACGCTCACTTATACTTTAGGTGGAGGATATAAGTTTTGATTAAATATTTTTCAATTCTAATCTTATTAATAAGCTTATGCGCTTGTGAAGAACAAGTGCCTAGTTATGATACTTTAACACCCGATGAGCAGACTTATATTAATCAAAGATCAGAAATGTTGTGTCGCTCTAATGAGGAAGCTGGATTTTCTAGTTTTATTACTACTTCAAATGATGAGATGTCGAACTTTACCCGAGGTAAATATTGGAAAGTTGAATTAACAAAAAGTTCTGGCGGTTCAACTGTTCAAAGTACTGATTACATCTATGTTTGGAAAGTAGATGGAACAACTGTCTATTTTCTATATCAGCAAAAAGATGGTTCTGGATTCGATTATTTTTTCTACAAAATAACACAAGATTTTAACAATGATATGATCCGAGATTTGTTGGATAAAAAATGTACCAAGACTTACTCTTTAACTACCTCTTCATCTTTAATAACTCTTACTAGAAATAACATTGCAAGTAGTGAGCCACCAACAAATTTCAGTAGTAATTATACTTATAAGACAAAATCTGTGTTGCCCGCTTTTTTTAACCTCTATAATTTTATCCAGCTTAAAAAGACCCTGAATAGTAGTAATGTCGTTACTTCATCGGAGACTTGGACTTATACAATTTCTTATGTGGGAGTCAAAAATGACCTCCCAACTTCTTTTACAAGTTATGATGCTAACTATTGTCTGTTCAATTATGATGACGATGGTGTTGAAAAAGATCTGACTTTTCCGTACACAGATACTTGTGTGACTGCAATTACCGGGCCCACTAACCCTGGGTTAGATGCCACATTAAACTTTAATCCTGCTATTGAACTGGTGATTCCTTAAGGACTTGTTTAATCCTCTTCCGTAACAATATTCTCTCTCATTACTTTCAACTTAAAGAATGTTCTACCGATCTTGGCAGCTTCAAAAAGAAGTTTCTTTACTTCATTCCAACTATTGTAGGAATTTGGAACACTATCAAAATAAAATTCAGGCTTATCTCCATGCATGTAATGAGAGATGATGAATTTAATACGCATGATGTGATAGTCACTTGAGATAATCAGCACTTTGTTAAATTCAGGATTGTTTTTCAAAAAACGAACTGTTTCGCGAACGTTCTCAAAGGTGTTTTTTGATTTATAATCCAGGTCAACCTGCATTCCCACGTTGCTGTTCACAAGTTCACCCGTAGTTGGTTCAGCTTGCTTCTCAATCAAAGTCTGAAAGGAATTAGCAGCATAAACTCCGGAAATGAAAAGCTTTGATGAGGGATTCTTTTTTAAAAGTTCCAGAGCGTAGGAAATACGTCCTTTGTCACCGGTGAAAACGGCAATAGCATCAGGAGATTTTTGAAAGAAAGCTCCAGACGCCCGGCCTTTTTGCATTTTTGCGTAAATCGGAATGTAGATAATAACGCTGACAATAACCCCTAAGCTTAAAAGAAACAGAAATATGCCGCTCAAAAGTAAGCGGCGTAGTCGTGTTGTTTTTGATTCGAAGGTGTATTTCTTTCCTAGCATAATTATTTTGCGGCAATAACCTCAATCTCAACTACTGCACCTTTTGGAAGTGCAGCGACCTGAACAGTTGAACGAGCAGGATAGGGAGCTATGAAGAAATTCGTATAAGCTTCATTCACTTTTCCAAACTGGGCCAGATCAGTCATGAAGACAGTTGTTTTAATAATATTAGCGCGAGTCAGATCCTGGGACTCAAGAAGCCCATCAATATTTTTCATGATGTGACTTAACTGAGCATCAAAGCCAACTGCCATCTCGCCGGTTTTGGCATCAAGTCCAATTTGACCTGAGAAATAAAATACACCGTTATGAAATGCACCTTGAGAATAAGTTCCAACAGCTGCTGGTGCTTTGTCAGTGGCGATGATTGTCTTTTGGTAGGCCATAATTATCTCCTAATGCTTTGATACTTTATGAGCTTTGATTTCTTGCGCGATCAAAGCAGTTAAATGACTCATATTCACGATTTCATCAACAGTGGATGTTCTTTGAACAATATTAATTGCATGTTTAAGCGGCAATAGGATTGGACCAATTGGAGTGGCTCCACCTAATTGTGCTAATAGTTTGTAACTAATATTGGCCGAATTTAAATCAGGAAAAATTAAAACATCTGCCGCTTTATCCAGAGTTGAGAAGTCGAAAAGATTTCTCAAGATGTCTGCATTGGTCGCTACATCCGCCTGCATTTCACCATCAGCAATTAGAGTGGCATCCTTGGTCTTGGCAATTTTTACAGCTTCGGCCATTTTTGTTGCCTGAGGATCACGGTTCGATCCGAAGTTTGAGTAAGACAAGAAGGCCAGGCGTGGCTCACTTTGCATGACTCTTCTATAAAGCTGAGCTGCAGAGATAGCAATATCTGCTAAATCATTGGCATCAGGATTTTGCTGAACCGTACAGTCAGCCAGGAATACAACTCTTTGTTTGAAAACAAGAATCATAATACCAGCAACTTTAGGACGACCTGGAAGATTTGTTCCAATAACTTTCATGATTGGCTTAATACATTCTGGATAATTCTGTGTAGCTCCGGTAATCATTCCGTCTGCTTGACCCATTCTGACCATCATTGAACCAAAATAGTTACCACGCTTAACTGTATCACGGGCCGCACTGAGGGAAACACCTTTGCGCTGTCTTAAATGGAAATACTCTCTCACATATGATTCATAATTTTCTGAATCTTCTGTATGAACAATTTCAACTTCTTTTAAATTTGTGACACCAAGTGCATCCATTTTCTTATGAATAAGTTTTTTGCTACCCAAAAGTACTGGTTGAATCAAACCTTCTTCTTTAAGAATCGCTACCGCTTTGAGAATGCGGGCATTCGTTCCTTCAGGGAAAACGATACGAGGTTTTTCAGATCCTGGAAGACGAGAACGAATGTTTCTCATGATCGAACCGGTCTGACCTAATCTTTCCTGAAGAGACTTGGCGTAAGCATTCATGTCTTCGATGCGAACTCTTGCCACACCTGAATCCATAGCAGCTTTGGCCACGGCCGGAGAAACGCGGGTAAGAACTCGTTTATCAAATGGCTTAGGAATTAAATAATTTCTTCCGAAAGAAAAATTCTCGTTTCCGTAAGCGCGTTTCACGTCATCAGGCACTTCTTCTTTAGCCAGAGAGGCTAATGCCATGGCAGCAGCTTTTTTCATTTGTTCATTGATTTTGCGGGCACGAACATCCAAAGCACCACGAAAAATAAATGGAAAACCAAGAACGTTATTCACCTGGTTCGGATAGTCTGAACGACCAGTGGCCATAATAGCATCATTACGAACTTCAGCTACTTCTTCCGGAGTAATTTCTGGATCAGGATTGGCCATTGCAAAGATAATAGGATCTTTGGCCATGGATTTAACCATATCTTTTGAAACAAGACCTTTGGCCGAGCAACCGATAAAGCAATCAGCATCTTTCATGGCATCAGCAAGTGTACGGGCCTTGGTGTTGTTAGCAAAAAAGGCTTTGTATTCATTCATTCCGTCCGTGCGACCTTCCCAGATCACACCTTTTGAATCACACATGATTACGTTTTGTTTTTTTGCACCTAACTCTAAAAAGAATTTAGCAGTGGCAATCGCAGCGGCACCGGCACCTGAAACAACGATCTTCGTTTTAGCAATATCACGCCCCGTGATTTCACAAGCGTTGATAAATGCAGCCCCACCGATGATGGCCGTACCATGTTGATCATCATGAAAAACCGGAATATCCATATCCTGAAGTTGTCTTTCAACTTCAAAACATTCTGGAGCTTTAATATCTTCGAGATTAATTCCACCAAAAGTTGGCTCTAGAGAGCGAACAGTGCGAACGATATCTTCTACAGATCTGTTGTTGATCTCAATATCAAAAACATCAATGTCGGCAAAACGCTTGAAGAGAACACCTTTACCTTCCATCACAGGTTTTCCTGCAAGTGGACCAAGATCTCCCAGACCCAGAACAGCACTTCCATTTGAAAGCACTGCTACTAAATTACCTTTGGCGGTGTACTTATAAACTTCATCATTATTTTTAGCGATTTCCAGACATGGAGCAGCTACACCAGGAGAATAGGCCAGACTTAAGTCACGTGCAGTCAGACATGGTTTAGTTGGAGTGATTTCAATTTTTCCAGAGCGTCCTTGAGAGTGATAATCCAGAGCTTGACGATACTTTTCTTCGGCCGACGTAGCCTCATTATTCGGTGTACTCACACGTCATCCTTTTGTTAACCATAAGTCATAAAAAATTATCTCAAGAAGATAGCAGTATTTAGCAAGAAACGCACCTGATGCGCTCTGAGACAAAAGTCTTGTTTTATGCTTTTTTTCTTAGGAGAGAGGGGAAAAGAGGAAGAGTCGTCATAAGTAGTCCGATATAGAACTCATCTATGGGAGCAATACTATAAAGTTGGTTTAAGATTCGCCATGACACAATACTGAAACAGCCAATTGATACTGCCCAGCAAAACTCTCTGTCATTAATTGTCCCTGGCCGCCATTGGGCAATTAAGAGCGGAAAAAGCAGGCAAGCAGCAGAAAAGCTTCCTAATGTTTTCCATACCTCCACCACGTTGCCATCAAAATGCAGACCTAAAAAGATGGAAATGATGGCCACAAAAATAAGTGCAGCGTGATGTTGCCACAACTTAAATTTCTCTTTCACACTTATCAAATCGTAACTGATACAAGTTGCCGCATTGAAGAGATAGGAATCGAGAGTAGATAAAATAGTGGCAAGAATTCCTGAAAGAATTAATCCACGCACACCTGAAGGAACAATTTGCATAGAAAATTGCAGATAGGCATGTTGAGGATTTGCATCAGGTAGAGCCGCTCTGGCATAGAGAGCTCCTAAGGTGGTACAGCAATCAAAAAGAAACCATATGACAGTTGATATGATGATTCCTCGTTTTGCAACTTTCTCAGATTCTGCTGCTAAACAGCGTTGATAAAAATTTGGATCAACGAGGGTAGACAGAGCAATAAATCCCCAAACTAATATAGCGGATAGGGATTCGCCACCACTCCAATCAAAGTGCGAGGCAGGTAATTTATCTAGGAGGATGGTTGGATTTCCCATCTTGGCCCATGCAAATATTACGACTAGAACAACTCCCAAAATCATAAAGACGAATTGAACCAGATCTGAAAAAACCACCGCTCGAAATCCACCCCAAAGAGACCAAACAGTAACAAGTGCTACTCCAATAGCAGTGTTTAAAAACAAACTTCCACCAAATAACGCTTGAGAGAAAAGTCCTAGGCTGATTGTGTAGGCGAGTGGCAGAAGATTGAGAAAATTTAATCCTGCCGTGATTTTTTCAGCTTGTGGACCGAAAAGTTGACCGGCCAGACCGGCAATGGTCATTGCACTTGATTGGCGAATTTTTTTTACCAGAAATACGGCGAAAATCAGATAACTGATATACCAAAACACGCCTTGAGTAAGAAAATTATAAATTCCTTTTTCAAAAGTGAGGGCAGTTACTCCAAAAATTCCGCCATACCAAGTGGCCACTAAAGTCGCGACAAAAACGGGTAGAGTCAGTCTTCTCCCCATTAAAAGTAGTTCCAGAGGACTGTGCTGATCTTTCTCGGGGAGTTTGGCTTTTAAAGATTGACCATAAAGGACGCTAGCAAGTGTAGCAGCTAAAACCGCAAAAAATACGATCCAGTCCACGGGAGTGATAAATTGCAGTAGATCAGAGTGAGAAACCATGGCTAGATTATAGGTTTTAGATTATCATTTTGCTATGAAATATGTTTGGATCGCCATCGTCGTCGTGCTCTTGACGAGAATTGATTACGTAATGAAAATCTTCCAGAAGACGGCCGATAAAATTCAGCCATCCTCAAAAGTGGAGGTGAGCTCAAATGAGATTTCAAATAACGACCAATTGATTTCTGTTCAAAACGATGTCGCCCTGAAAACCTCGCCTCGTCAGACCTTTATAAATGTGTTGAAAGATTTTTCAGTCAGTCCGGACAAAAGTTTGCATGATAAGGCTTTTGAGGTTTTTAAGAATCATCCCACTATTTTCACTGAATTTCTGGATAAAGAGCTCGAATCAGATATTTATCAATGGCGCAATCTGGTTTTGCAAAAAAATAAAGCTACCTACGATTTTTTATTGGAGCTTCAAAACATTCTTCGTGGAGAAAATCTTGAAATGGTAAAAAGATTTTTTTCCCTTGTCATTGATAATGACATGACTAACTTTCTAATAATTTACTCCAAGACTAAAGACAGTAATTGCTTGATCATTACCTATATTGCCGATCGTTTGTCCGAAGAGGAAAGTTACAATGAGCTAAATGAAAGGATGATTGCCTTGAATAGCTTAATAAGTGGTGAAAAAGTAGAGCCAGTTCTTAAGACTTATGGTTTAAGATGTCAGATGGTTTTAAAAATACATTTAGATAAATTAAAGGCTTCATTCAACATGTCTCCTGCACCTGAGCTCATTCCTGTCTCACCACCTGCTGACGAGACGCAAACATCTCCTTTGGTAAGTCCATGATTCAAGTCGTAAATATCTCGAAGGGATTTGGAACCCAAATTTTATTTGAAGGGATGAGTTACACTCTTGGAAAAGGTGAAAGAGTTGGGCTGGTGGGTCGAAATGGATCCGGAAAAACCACTCTGTTTAAAATACTTTTGGGAGAAGAGCATGCTGATGCAGGGGATGTGATTGTTCCCAAAAATTATCTTATTGGTACCTTAAAGCAGCACTTGGTTTTTACACACCCAACGATTCTTGAAGAATGTATGACTGCCCTGACTGGCGATGCAGAGTTTGATCAGTATAAAGTTGAGAAAATGCTTCTTGGTCTTGGTTTTAAGATTTCAGATTTTAACCGACCTCCTTCTGATTTTTCTGGTGGATACCAGATTCGCTTAAATTTAGCGAAAGTACTTTTAGGTGAACCACACTGTTTACTTCTGGATGAGCCGACCAACTATCTTGATATCGTGTCTATGCGTTGGCTTTCAAAGTTTTTAAGAACCTTTGGCGGGGAATTGATTATTATCACTCACGACAGAGGATTCATGGATGAAGTCACTACTCATACCATGGGGATATGGCGTCAGAAGCTAGTCAAAATTAAAGGTAATTCAGAAAAATACTTTGAGCAAATTCTTCTTGAAGAAGAGATTTATGAAAAAACCAGAGTAAATTCTGAAAAAAAGAGAAAAGACCTGGAAGCTTTTGTCGCCCGCTTTAAGGCAAAAGCCTCTAAAGCGACTCAAGCCCAGTCCAGAATGAAGCTTCTGGAAAAAATGCCTGAACTTGATGAACTTGCCATGATTTCAACTCTCGATTTTGAGTTCAATCATAAAGAATGTCCCGGCAAGGTTTTGATGGAAGTGAAAGATATTCGCTTTGGTTATACCCAGGACATGCTGCTGGAAAATATAAGTTTTAACATCATAAAGGGCGACAAAATAGCCATCATTGGTAAAAACGGAAAAGGAAAATCAACACTCTTGAACCTTCTGGCAAAAGAATTGAGGGCAATAAAAGGTGAAATTTCCACTAACGTTAATCTACTTATCGGTCACTTTGGACAAACCAACATTAATCGCCTTGATCTTGAAAGAACCATTGAAGATGAAGTGGCATCAGTTGATCCGACTCTTCCCTTACAAAGAGTGAGAAGTATTTGTGGAACAATGATGTTCACTGGAGATCTGGCAAAGAAAAAAATCAAAGTACTGTCTGGTGGTGAAAGAGCACGGGTGCTTTTAGCAAAACTTTTAGCGAAACCGTGTAATTTACTTTTACTAGATGAGCCTACCAATCACCTTGATCAGGAATCAGTAGAGGCTCTAACTCTCGAACTTCAAAATTATCCAGGAGCAGTTGTCATAGTCACCCACTCTGAATCAATGCTTCGCGAAGTTGCTACGAGTCTCATTGTTTTTCACCATGGAAAAGTTGAATACTTGACCGAAACTTACGATGATTTTTTAAAGAAAATCGGATGGGACGAAGAAGAGGGTGAAGCAGAAGTTAAGCCTAAAGAAAAGCTTTCCCGCAACGAGATGAAACGCCTGCGCTCAGAGCTAATTATAGAGAGATCCAGAGACTTATCACCAATGAAAAAACGCATGGAAACTCTTGAAAAAGACATAATAAAATTCGAAGAAGAACAGCAAAAGCTTGAATCAGATTTGATTGAACTTGTGGCAAATGGTGATTCAAATAAGATTCAGGAAAGCTCGCAACGTCTTGGCTCTGTTAAAAAAAGAATTGATCAAGCCTTTGAGCAGTTAAGTGATATCACGCTCAAGCATGATGCAATTTTTTCTAAGTATGAACTTAAGTTGAAGGAATATGAAGTTTAATGCCCTCTAACCTAAAAGACCTTGCAACTCTTGTCTCCAAAAGTTAGAGCTTTTTCCAAGGGTTCGGACATAGTCCAAAATATCGCTTTGTTGGTTCTGAGGTAACTCTGCAATTTGGTAAATATGTTCTTCAGGTACATATCTAAAAGTGAAATTTATTCTTCTCGTTTGAAAGCCTTCAATCTTTGGGCCAATAATTTCCTGACGTTTATCTTCCACCCGTTGAACTCGATGAAAAGTTTTATTTTTCCATTTATCTCCACCAAAAATTTGAAGTGATGAGTCTTCAAGCCATTGTGAGTAAACAATATTCTCATCGCCCAGATGAGTTTTGCCATTTACAAATTGAAAGAAAGCTCGATCGCCTAAGGAAAGGGAGCCAACCGGTCCTGGCTCAAAATCTTTGTGTTCTCCCACTCGGGCCCGATCAACCCATTTTCCATCTTCCATTTTATTTCCATAGAAATTAATCAGGCAGGTATTGAGTTTCCATTTTTCCGGAAAATAACTTTTGGGAAATCTTTTTTTGGCAATAAACTCAATTCGGTCTACTAATTTTTGAAGTTGCAGCGGGTAGCTTTCCGCCCTGACGGCGCGATGGATGATTCCTTTGGGAGGATGATAATAATCAAGGCAGGCAAACTGCCAGTTTCCCAGCCAGTAAACTGGTCTTAGCAGAGGTCTTTGTTCATCATTTTCAGGGGGGGGATTATGTTCAGAGAAGCGCATTTCCCAAAGTGGAACTAAAGTCTCCAGCCAATTCAGTAGCTGAACACGCTCTTTTCTGTCCACGAAGGGAAACTGATAATGGAGACCAAGCGGTAAAGTGTTATTTTTCATAGGAAATGCCCTCGAAAATACTATGCTTAGGACCCGGAGGTCAAACACCTTGTAAAAAGGTGAAGGTTTCATTCGGAAAACCCGGAACTGAGGTAGTATCACTCCTATGGAACAGCGACTAGCCACTGAAAAGGATATTTTTGAAATATCCCAATTATATTTTGATATTTATCATGGGACATATCCGGATCCTTTGATGAAAGATTTTGCATTAATTAAAGCCTTCATTAATTCAAGCGAAGGTTTTTGGTTTATTGCTAAGGATGAGTCAGGATTAATTATCGGTTCGGTTCTCGCTTGTTATGACCAGGAAAATTTAATCGCTAAAGCTTTTGGTGCCGTTGTAAGAAATGAATTTCGTGCAATAGGGGTGATGGAAAGTTTACTTGCCTTTGGCATTGAATATTTAAAAAAGCACACCATTGGTATCGATGTTATTTATTCAACCACCAGAACTGTAAATGAAGCAGCTCAAACATTAACTGAAAAATTAGGTTTTAAAAAAATTGGTATTCTTCCTAATGCTCACCGTACCAGTGAATATGAAACTCATTGTCTGGCTGCAATTATTTCTCCCTCTGCCCTTGAGAAACGGCACACGCAATATATGCTTCACAGTCAAATGGAATCACTTTATAAAATTGTGGATTCAGAGGTTGGTTTAGGGCGAATAGAAACTGTTGTGCCGGAGAAGCCTTCAAAACTTTTAGTCTCTCCTGGAGAGTTAGAAGTTTTGCAATCTCCTAAATTTGTAGCGTATCGATATGATATGCTTAAAGCGGAAAAGAAATTGGAATTTGAATTTTTTCCATTTCATCAACCCAACCTGATGATCATTACGCCTGACCAGAGTATTGAATTATTTTGTCACCTTTCTCCAGTTGATGGTTACTGTGTAATCATCGGTGGAAAGATGCCTGGGCACTTAAACTTCACAGAGCTTTTTTTAAACGCAAATCGGTTATTAAGAGATAGTGGTGCAAGGTATATTGAAGCTATTGTTCGGGCCGATAAACCTAAAATAGTTGAAAGTATCATGCGTGCCAAATTTATTCCTTGCGGTTTTTTTCCAGCGTTCCAGTTGATTAATGGAAAGCGCTACGACTTCCTCGTTCTTAGTCGTTCTTTTGAAATCTTTGACTTTCAGAACGTAAAACTCAAAGGCCTCAATCAGGTTTATCTTGAAGAATACTACAAGGCCTGGAAGAGTATGGCCCTTAACCCCAAACTGCTTGAAGTATGAAGACGCATCAATTTACTGATGCCTTACTTGAATCTGATCCTTTTGATTTTTCTCAAAAGTCAAAAGATCTATTTCTAAAAAGTTTCAAAGAAAATGCCTTACATCATTACAAAAGTCATGAATTTACTCAAAAGCTTTGGGACCGTCTGGAATTTGATCCCGAAAAACTTAATTCAGAAAATGACCTAAAAAATGTTCCTGGCACAATGGTTCATCTCTATAAAGAACATGAATTCTGTTCAGTTCCCAAAGAAGATTTAGTGCTGATTCTGACAAGTTCCGGAACTGGTGGACAAAAATCTCAGCAGTTTTTGAATCAAGAGAGCTTGGATAATGTAAAACGTCTGGCCTATACTATTCATCAATCACTGGGTATGGCTGATTCCAGAAAATATAATTACCTTTGTTTTACGTATGATCCCAAAGAGGCCAATGATTTAGGCACAGCTTTTACGGATGAGCTCCTTACGAATTTTACAGGTAAAAATGAAGTCTATTATGCTATTCAATGGAACGAAGAACTAAAAGAATTTGAATTGAATGAAAAAGGCATGCTTGAAACTTTGAAACGTTTTGAAGCATCGGATATTCCTACCCGCATTCTTGGTTTTCCCGCCCTCTTATTTGAACTGATCACAAAAAATAACCTCACGCTTAATCTGGGAAAAGAATCCTGGCTTCAGACTGGAGGAGGATGGAAAGGTAAAGCAGAGAAAGAAATTCCTAAAAAAGAATTTAGAAATTTGATTCTGAAACGATTAGGCATTCCTTTGAATCATCAGCGCGATCTTTTTGGGATGGTAGAACATGGTATCCCTTATGTGGACTGTTCTGAGGGAAATCTTCATATTCCAAACTATGCGCGTGTTTATGTGAGATCTCCAAAAGATCTTAGCCTTTTACCCAAAGGGGAAAGAGGACTTTTGCATTTTATGTGTTCTTATAATTTTAGTTATCCTGCTCCAAGTTTACTTACAACAGATTATGGAAGACTCGGTTCATGCACTTGTGGAATTCAGGGTGATACTTTAATCCTGGAAGGTAGGGCCGGCATTAGTAAGCACAAGGGGTGTGCCATAAAAGCTTTGGATTTTATAAAGGTTTAGTATGTATTGGTTTGGCGAAGAATTAAAAAATCAGAGTGATTGGAAGCTGTCCACTAGCTGGACAGGAGTAGCCCATGCCAAAAAAGAATTCGCTCAGACTTCTATAGTTGATATTATAAATTTATTAAGCCAATTCTCTAAACAATGGACACCTGATTCAATCTTTTATCAGGAATCAATTTCTGAACTTATCAATGAATCCGGATTTTCTGAACCTGAGGTTAGAAACACTTTAAGTCTTCTGACGGGTTTATTAAGCCAGGAAAGTCTTGAAGCAAGAATTAAGGCAGAATTTACCAATGAACAAGTGCTGGACCGCTTTTGTAAGCTCGCGCATTTTTCTGGAATGGTTAAGGCGACCCCCAAAGGCACTCTACTGCATGTGACGGCGGGAAATGTTTTCTTAAGTAGCATTGATTCATTACTGATGGGATTTTTGACAAAAAACATTTCAATTCTTAAGGTCAGTAGCTCAAATAAATTCTTTCCAGTTTATTTTGCCCAGAAACTAAAAGAATTCGACAAGAAAAAAATTCTTGCTGACAAATTTGCCGTCGTTCATTGGAAGGGCGGAGATGTGGAAACCGAATCCTTCATCAAGTCCAAAGTAGATACTATTATCGCTTGGGGCGGCGAGGAGATGATTCGAAGCTATCAAAAAGATTTGCCTCTGCATGTGAAGCTCCTGGATTTTGGCCCTAAAATTTCATTGCAAGTCGTGACTAAGGCGGGACTTGCAAATAAAGATCTTAATAAGGTCGCTGCGGCGATAGTTAGAGACATTACTCCCTGGGATCAGGGGGCATGTGCGTCTCCTCAAAATCTCTTTTTACAAGAGGGGATTGATGCTAATGCATTTATGCAGGTTCTCGATGCTACCTTTAATCTAGCCAGTGCTCGAGGCACTCTCACTGATGATGAACAAGTTGAGATTCTCAAAGAAAAATACCGTGGTTATTACTCTGAACTTATGGAAGGCGGAAAAGTTATCAGTGGTAAGGAGCATTTGCTGCATCTGGAAGATAATAAGTTTTTAAAACCTTCACCACTTGGTCGCTCACTTATTATTAAATACTTTAAAGATGCAGATGATCTTTATTCTCATATAGAACCATTTTCATACTATCTTCAGTCATGTGGTTATCTTTTTTCTGAAACAGAAAAAAACTCGTATCTTTCAATTCTCTCTCTGACGGGGCTTAAACGTTTTGCTCCTATTGGGACTGTGACATGGGGAATGGAGGGCGCTCCTCATGATGGAAGATTTGTATTAAGAGAATTGGTGAACTTCATCGCAGATGAGGCACGTATTCAAGATTATGGCGAGAAGTACACCTACATGCAGACGGCCTCTAAACTCAAAGAGCATTTTGAATCATCAGTTCATCCTCGTGGTTATATTTTCTCTTCTGGCGGTACTACAGGTGAACCTAAGTATGTTCATTATAGTTATGAAGAATTTGATCGCATGACCGATATGCTCGCCTTCAATTTTAAAGCTCAGGGGATTAAATCTGGGACAACCGTCGCCAATCTTTTTGTGGCCGGAAATTTATGGTCTTCATTTTTAGCTGTTGAAAAGGCGCTGGAAAAGATTGGTGCCATACAGCTTCCAATTGGTGGACTATGTCCGAGTGAAAATATCATAACCTACTTAAATAAATTTAAGCCAGAAGTGATCATGGGTCTGCCTTCATTACTCGTTATGAACGCTGAGCAAGCTCTGGGGTTAGGATTAAATTTAAAAGTGAAGAAAGTTTTTTATGCTGGTGAAGCTATGTCAGAAACTAGAAGAGATTTTTTGAAGAAAAACTGGGGAGTTGAATATTTTGGCTCTGCTGGATATGCCAGTGTTGATGCCGGTGTGATTGCTTATCAGTGTGAGCATTCTTTGGCCGGTGAGCATCATCTTTTCACTGATATGGTTAAAATGAGAATTGTTGAAGGGGAAGCCTTAGTTTCTTCTTACTCTCGTCACACTTTACCGATAAAAAACTACGCGACAGGTGATCGGGTAGAATGGGTTGAAGGAGAATGCGGCTGTGGACGAAAAGATCGAAAGTTTAGACTTTTAGGTCGGATTGATAATCAAATTCAAATATGGTCTTGTCGTTTGCTTTTGAATGATATCGAAAAATCTTTCAAAAATCTTGATCCGTCGATTTTATCTTTTCAAATTCTTTTGACTGAAACTCAGGCGGAAAAAACAGTTATAGAAAGAATGGAATTAATTTATGAAAAGCACGACCAAATTTTAGATGAAAAAAAGCTTCTACGTGAGATTTATCAGAATTCGAGAGATCTTAAAGATACTCTTAGTTTTGAAGCTTTTAGTCAGAAAATAACAGTCGTGATGAAAGGGCGTGGTGAAATTAAGCGCAATACTCGCACTGGGAAAATTAGTGTGATTCTAGATCGACGTCATTAATCTCTTTTTCCCATAAATCCAGTAAAGCCAGAGGCAAGGGACTTTTGTCCCAGATAAGATTAAGCTCATTTTTTAGCCGCAGATTTATTTTCTCTTCAAAAGCAAACATCTCCTCTCGTTTTTGCAAAAGATCTTTTTCGGAAAAACAATGTTCGCTCGCCTTGATTTCTGAGTGATGAACATTAAATGCCAGGCAACCATAAGGTTTGATCTGCCTAGACAGACCACAGCCTAACTCTTTGTGATTAAAAAATGGACATGTATAAGTACGTCGAAGATAGGATTTTTTTCCATTTCCAAACTGATGATCCAATCGGTACTGCTTAACAGTATTTTCACATCTCTCTTTAAGCTCTGTGGTATTTTTCTTGTTTTGCTTCAGATGCTTCATGAGTTCTGCCGCTTCAAGTGGAGTGACCATCATGGAGTTGGCCTCAAAGGTGCAGCAGTTTCCAGTGCAACCCATGCAGCTTTTTCCAGAACTTTCCAGTTCAGACATTCGATCAATTAAAACTTTGCGGCGTATAGCTGGTGACATGGTTATGGAACTTAGAGGTATCTCTTTTCTTAGTCAACAAGACCCAAGATTTTCTCATTATTCGATGTAGGGAATTTTAATGAGCTGGTTCATTTTTAAATACACAAAATGATTGAGTTGACACATCGCTTTTAAGTAAAATTTATTTATTGAAATGACATTTACTAAAACACTCTGATTTAGTACAAAATAGGTTCGCAATTTTTTATTTCTTAGGGAGATCAGCATGATGATTGATTCGTGGTTAAACATCTGGATTAAGACACCCATTATATTTGGTGTCGTTGGGCTAGTTATTGCAGCCTATTTCTATTTTCAGGTGATGAAATTAGGAAGAGGAACTGACACCATGGAACGTATTGCTGGATACATCCGTGAAGGTGCTATGGCATTCCTGTTTACCCAATACAAAGTCTTGGCGGTGTATTGTCTGGTTGTTGGAATTATTATTGGAGTTGGTCTTGGTGGACTTGCTTCAGCTTCCTTTATTCTTGGAGCATTTCTTTCACTTCTCGCTGGTTTCATCGGAATGAAAGCTGCAACTTACGCAAACGTAAAAACAACTCAAGCTGCCCGCGAAGGTTCAAGAGCTCTTGCGCTTTTAACTGCTCTCGATGGTGGAGCTGTTATGGGTCTATCGGTTGCTGGTCTTGGAGCAATCGGACTCGGTGGTCTTTATCTTTGTTTCAAAGATCAGGGCGATAAAGTTCTTTCAACTGTGATTCACTCATTTGCTGTTGGTGCTTCTTCAATTGCACTATTTGCTCGTATCGGTGGTGGTATTTATACTAAAGCTGCTGACGTGGGTTCTGATATCGCTGGTAAAGTGATCGAAAACATTCCTGAAGATGATCCACGCAACCCAGGAGTTATTGCAGATAACGTTGGTGATAACGTAGGTGATGTTGCTGGTATGGGCGCAGATATTTATGAGTCGATGGTTGCTGCGATTGTTGCTGCAATGGCGATTGCGATCACTTCTTCTGAGCTTCCAATGCTTTTAACTTCTAGTGATGTTGATTTAAACAAAATCATCGCAGTTGGCCTTCCGCTTGTTCTTTCAGGTGTTGGTTTAGCTGTTTCTATTGTGTGTATTTTTATTGCTCGTATGATGAAAAATAAGGATCCTGCCACAGTTCTTCGTGGAGCTCTTATTCTTCCTCCAATCGCTCTTGCTGCAGCTTCATTTATCATTATGAACATGTTGGGAATTTCTCAATCTGTTACTGCAGTGATGACTGTTGGTGCAATTGGCGGAACGATCATCGGTCTAGTCACTGATTATTACACTTCAATGGGTCCAGTTTCTCGTATTGCTGAAGCAGCTAGAACAGGTGCTGGTACAAACGTGATTCAAGGTCTTGCTGTTGGTATGGAATCAACTGCTATCCCTATGATCGTAGTTGCCACTGTGGCATATCTTGCGAATAAATATCTTGGTCTTTATGGTATCGCTCTTTCTGCAGTTGGTATGCTTGGTGGTACTGCGGTTGTTATGACTGTAGATGCTTACGGTCCGATTTCAGATAATGCTGGTGGTATTTCAGAAATGTCAGGTCTAGGTCCTGAAGTTCGTGCGATCACTGATGAATTAGATATGGTTGGTAACACAACTGCAGCTATCGGTAAGGGTTATGCTATTGGTTCAGCCATTCTGACCGTGCTTGCTCTCTTCTCTGCCTTTAACATTGAAATTAACCACGTTCGTTCTATGAGCGGATTGGGTGCTGTTGAGTTAGTTTTAACTGATCCTAAAATCTTGATTGGTATCCTTCTTGGTTCAATCCTTCCTTTCTTAGTTGGTTCAACAACTATGCTTGCGGTTGGTAAGGCGGCTGGTGCCATCGTAGTAGAAATTGGTCGTCAGTTCAGAGAAATTCCAGGTCTAATGGAACTTAAAGCTGAACCTCAACCGGAAAAAATTGTTAACATTGCAACAAAAGCTGCAATGAAAGAAATGATTCTTCCAGGGATGATTGCAGTTCTTGCTCCAGTTGCAGTTGGATTCTTCATGGGTCCAGCTTCACTTGCTGGTCTACTTGCTGGTGCTTTAGCAGTTGGCTCTACAATGTCACTTTTCATGGCAAACGCTGGTGGTGCTTGGGATAATGCTAAAAAATACATCGAAAAAGGAAAACTTGCCGGTGAGAAGAAAGGAACCGATACACATAAAGCCGCTGTTGTTGGTGATATGGTAGGGGATCCGTTCAAAGATACATCTGGTCCTGGTATTGCGATTCTTATCAAGGTTATGTCAGTAGTTTCTCTATTGATTGCGCCTTTGATTGCACTTCTTTAAGAATTAAATCTGAGAGGTCCACTTCGGTGGGCCTTTTTTTTATGTCATGATACTATTAGAATCCACCAAATAAGGCTTCAAATTGCAGAGCCAGAAAAGGTATTCTTCTAAAAGACCAAATTTTAGGAAAGTCTAGTCCTGGTGTTAAATCCATGTAGATCCAATGTTTATATAAATTCCGACGATAAGTAGTACTGATCCGATAGTTATTCACATACCAGGTTCCAGTTTCCACAATAGTATTTAAGCTTGTTCCAAATGAGATACCATCATTATCACTTAAACGTTTTCGAATGGATGGCCCATGATTAGTAGAGTAACCTTTTCTTGTAACTTTCCAGTCGGTTGAATGACTAAAACGCAAAAGTGTTTCTTCATCCAAAGTTAAATCTGAATCGAGCGTCGTATTCTCTTCCCAATCTCTGTCACTAAACCATGACCATTGCTCTACAAATCGGTGAATGACTTCACCAGTTTCCCAGTTCTTTCTGACTCGTGCTCTTGAGAAAACTTTTGGAGGGATACTGGCATTCACCCCAGCATCGGCCCTGAATTGCCATGTTTTATCCAGCTTACTGACGCCGATATCTTCCTCTGCTTTAGATGAAGCTTCTTTTTTCTTTTTGTCTTCCTTGTCTTTAAAGTCAAAGTTAAATTTGCCTTGAAGTTTAGGAAGTTTGATATTTACCCGGAAGGTCGTGTCATTATTCAGAGTTGCCCTTTCTCTTATTTCATAATTTTGCCTGATTCTTATGCGACTACGGGCAAGTTCATCATCGGCTCGCTGATCTGCAAAGAATAAATCTAATCGGTTAGCAACAGTATTAACTTGTCCGAACAGTGCTTGGGTTGAATCAAGTATAGGAATGTTGCTTTCCTCAGGCTCTTCTGCAGGAGAGGCGAAAACAAAAAGGGGCAATATGATAGAGAGGAATAACATCCACATGGATTAATTGTAGCTTATAATTCTTAACTGCCAAATCTATGAGTCAATTTTGTACTAAATAAAGATTAAACGTAAAATTTAAGTTCATGAAACTAAGGCATTTTAATAAAAAGGCGAAAAAGTGTTTGGTGCAAGAGCTTAAAATAGTCCGGTGCTAAATATCAGGGGTTAATTATGCAGAATAAACGTGTCATTATCGGTTTGGGCATTATGGCTTGCGTCGCT
This sequence comes from Bacteriovorax stolpii, assembly GCA_945860895.1. Classification (GTDB taxonomy): domain Bacteria; phylum Bdellovibrionota; class Bacteriovoracia; order Bacteriovoracales; family Bacteriovoracaceae; genus Peredibacter. Next base: position 2,204 of record CAMASK010000036.1, on the reverse strand, counting down.
TTCCCAGCTACTGTGATCTTTAAATCATCAATAACCCCTCGTGACTTAGATGATGAAGCTTTGCTTTCCATCATTAAAAATGACCAGGCTGCATTCGAAGTTTTTATCTCTACTGGTAAGAAACTTGATACCGACATAAAAGTGGAAGGTATCTCTTACTTGGTGGGTGAGCTATTGGTTAAATATGAGCGTGTTGGATTTATAAAATATGCCATTAAAAAGAAATTAGATTTTGTTGTAGATCCTCAAAAGGATTTCGATGTTCATTCTTTAGCTGTTACTCAGAATAGCCCTGAAATACTAAGTCTTCTTATTGAAATTAAGCCCAATCTAGCAGCCAAGAAATATGGCGCAAAAAAATGGAGTCTTCTCCATATGGCGAGTGCTCAGTGCTCACATAAAGTGATTAGTCTTTTAGAAAAAGCTGGAATAAAGTGGAACATGAAATCCCAGGATGGTTCAACTCCATTAACAATTGCTGCTGAACAAGGATGTCTGCAAGCCTTGAGTTATTGGAAGGAGCAGGGTGCGGATTTTGAAGCTAAGGATGGTCGTGGCTTAACTGCTTTAAGTATTTTAAGGAACAAGAAAGATGCCGCACTCTTAGCATTTGGGGACTCCTTCATCAAAAGAATACCAGCTTCAATAGTCACCACCATAACAGCAGCGGCGATTCCAATTGTGCCGAATTTTTATAATAAACGAAAAATTCCCAAAGATGATCTTTCTGATCGAGCCCACCTAATTGAGCCAGAGACTCGTCCGGATGAAGCCTATGAAACAGCTGAAAATTCAGAATTTAGTGATTAAGCCGTAATTTAATACTAAAAGCAAAATACTCAGATTCTTTTTTAAGATTGCGCAAAACTTAATTGGCCCTAAAATAGATATAAAAGAGGGTCAATAACATGGAAGTTATTCGTCGAACAAATGCCGAGATTGAAAAAGAAATTGGAACAGTTGCTTATTTCATTCGCAAGAAAAGAAAAGAAAAAGGCTATACACAAGAAGAGCTGGCCAAGTTTTCAGGCGTGGGACTCGCATTTTTAAAAAGATTAGAAGGCGGAGATGAAAACCTTCACCTGGCCAAAGTGCTCCAGGTGATGCGACATCTGAATGCAGAACTTTTTCCTAAGGAATACCAATAATTATTTTGCTTTTTGCTTCAAGCGAAATCTGATATTCAGCATTTCTACAGTAAGAGAAAAAGCCATCGCAAAATAGATATATCCCTTGGAAATATGGGCTCCCATACTTTCCCCTACCAGCATTACGCCAATTAAAAGTAGAAATGAAAGCGCTAGAATTTTTATAGTCGGATGTTTTTCTACAAAAGCACTAATTTTTCCTGCGGAAACTAACATGATGATCATAGAGATAATCATAGCAACGACCATAATAGAAACTTGATTGGCCATCCCCACGGCAGTAATTACTGAGTCCAAAGAAAAAACCACATCAAGTATAAGAATTTGTAACAACATCATTTTAGGATTTACCCTTTTCTTTTCCACATGACTTTCGGCTTGATGCAAATGAATTTGAGGATCACCTTCCACTTTATGATGAATTTCAAAAGTTGATTTTCCTATAAGAAATAGACCGCCCAAAAGTAGGATTAAATCTCTACCTGATAAAGATTGACCGAGAAAACTGAATAAAGGTTCCTTTAAAGTCATTATCCAACTGATCGAAAATAAAAGTACTATGCGAATCAAAAGTGCCAGGGAAATTCCAATATTTCTGATCTTGTCCTGTTTTTCAGGGGGAAGTTTACCAACTAAGATTGCAATAAAGATGATGTTATCAATTCCCAAGACTGTTTCCAGTGCAGTAAGAGTCAGAAGTGCAGTGATGGAAGCACTGGTGAGTTCAAACATTAACATCTCTCCTTAGAAAATCATTTTATTCAGTATTTTTATTCTCTTTAATTGCCTACTCTTTGACTAGAGTCAATCTACTGCTACAATTGTGTTTTCAGGAGTGCCAATATGACGAAATTGATCTTGATCACTATAGCTTTTCTGGTCGTAGGTTGTTCCTCGCGCCCCCAACTTTATCCAAATCAGAAATTAAAAACTGTCGGCAAGGAAGCTGCTAAAACTGATATTGATAAATGCATCGCTGATGCTGATAAATATTTAGAAGCAAATAAAGCAAAGAATGTTGCCAAGGGTGCTGGTGCCGGAGCTGCAATTGGTGCT
>CAMASK010000035.1 GCA_945860895.1 Bacteriovorax stolpii | reverse complement strand
GGTTAGTTTCAGATCATTGGCCACACGAAGATAAGGAATTTTGGTTTCATGCAAATCGCTCGCATAACAGGTCGCCAAGCCTTTAACCAAAGTGAGAACGCCGTGAGCGTCTCCCATCCACAGAGCGGCTTTTGCTCGCGCCAACTCTGCAACATCAGGATTTCTTTTGTTTGGCATAATGGAGCTTCCGGTCGACCAGTTTGGGGAAAGTTCCAATAGGCCAACTGGGGCACTAGACCAGTAAATAATATCTTCTGCAAGTCTCGAAAGATGAACTCCAAAATGGGCACTGGCCTGCAAGAAATCGATCACACTATCGCGCTCACCAACGGAATCATAACTATTTAGACTAGGAGATTCAAATCCCAGATCTTTTGCAATCGCTAGAAGATTTATATCCAAACTTGTTCCCGCCAGAGCAGCAGAGCCTAATGGCATGATTGATAAGGCACTGGTCTTAGTTGTCTGGAATTTTTTTAAGTCTCTACTCATTGCCCAGGCATGACCAAGGAGTGCATGACTGAATCGAATTGGCTGACCATTTTGTAAGTGAGTCATGCCAGGAATAAGAACATCTTTATTTTGATCGGCCAGAGTCACCACGCTTGAAATTAATTTTTCAAGTAGACTGATAACTTCATCACAAGTGGCTGCAACATTAAGCTTCACAGTTGTTGCGATCAGATCATTTCTGGATCTGCCGGCGTGCATTTTTTTACCAAGACCATTGGTCTCATCATTCACAAATCTTTCCAGATTCATGTGAATGTCTTCGTCTTCTTCACGCCAGTTGAATGATTCCTGCTCCATCAAGCTTTCAGCTTTTAGGAGGGCATCCTGGATCAACGTCAATTCCTTTGAGTTCATGATGCCTATCAGAGATAAACCGTTGGCCCATGCTTTTTGAACCGCAATTTCCTGTCGAAAGAGTTCCTGGTCGGGCTTAACACCGTTGGTAAAGCTCGCCAGAAGGTCACTTTTTGTAGGCTGTCGTTTCGTTGAAAGCACCGACATCTATTTATCCTTGTTTATTTTTTTGATCACGAATACCGGCTTTCCATGGACCATAGCAAACTGTTTTTGAATAACCAGTAGCGTGTTTATTCATCTGATATTTATCAATTTCAAAACTCACACCGGCCTCATCATACAAAGCATAGTCAGATTGTCTTGCTACTACTCGAGCCTGGCCACCTTCAAGTTTGAGGGTGATGTCACCAGTAAGAGTTGTTGCGGCTTCTTTAAAGAAGGCTTCAGCGGCAAAACGAACAGATGAATGCCAGTGGCCGTCATAAATCGCTGCACCATAGGCTTCACCAATTCCACGGGCCAAGGTTTGAAGTTCTCGGTTCCATGTTAAATGCTTTAAGTTTTTAGCGGCCAAGTGAAGGAGAGTTCCCCCAGGAGTTTCATAAACCCCGCGGCTCTTAATACCAATTGTTCTTTCTTCCACTAAATCTAAAACTCCCACACCGGCCGCGCCAGCAACTTGATTAAGTTGAGTGAGAAGGGCCGCTGGTCCTAAAGTGTTGCCATTAATTGCCACAGGCATTCCATTTTTAAATGAAAGATTCACTGTCACGGCATCTTTTAAAATTTTATCCGGAGTTGCTACCCATTCATACACTCCAGCTGGGTTGTATTCTTTGGTCACATTTTCCAGTACTCCACCTTCACATGAGCGGTGGAAAAGATTTACGTCTACTGAGAATAATTTTTCTTTATTTTCAAAAGCGATGCCTTTAGTGGCCAGGTAGTCGATCAATTCTTTACGGCCCGTGAAATTCCATTTTTTCCAAGGTGCGATCACTTCAATGTCCGGAACTAAATAGGCCCAAGATTTTTCAAAACGAAGCTGATCGTTGCCTTTTCCGGTAGCTCCATGAGCAATCGCATCACAGCCAAGTTTTTTAGCATAATAAGCAATTCTTTCTGCAATGAGGGGACGACCAAGCGCCGTACCTAGTAAATAATCATCCTGATAAGTCGCTCCGGCCCGAACAGCAACAAAAGCAAATTCATTGGCAAATTGATCTTTTAAATCTTCAAAAATAAAATCTGAAGCGCCAAGCTTCTTGGCCCAACCTTTTAAGTACTCGCCATCTGGGGCATTCCCCAAGTCAGAGCAGTAAGCAATCACTTCTGCTTGATAGGTTTCTTTAAGCCAAGGAATGATGGCAGAAGTATCAAGGCCACCAGAGAAAGCGAGCAATATTTTTTTTGTCATAAAAAACTCCTATCGATGAATTATGCACAGAAATGAATAATTATGCATAAACAATTAAAAAACAAGCAAATTCTTTCTTGACGTGAAAAAAAATATGCATGAATATGCACGTATATGCATATTTATTCAGGACCCAAAATTCAGGTAGGAGTTGTAGGAGGATCTGGTTATTCAGGTCTAGAGCTCCAGCGTTTACTAAAAAAACATCCATGCGTTGAATTAAAAGGTGTTTTTAACTCTCAGACTGCGAAGAATTTGGTGCCAACTGACTATCAAGTGGTCTTTCTGGCGACTCCGGCCGAAGTGTCAGCTGAGTTAGCCCCCTTAATCTATCAAGCAGGGACCTCTGTCATTGACCTCAGTGGTGCTTATCGCCTGAATGATGGGGATGTTAAAGAAAATTATACAACTTGGTACGGCATGATCCATCCTTCACTGGAGCTTATGCCTAAAGCTCATTACGGACTAGTTCCGTGGATGAAGCCATTTGAAAGTGGAACTTTTCTAATCGCTAATCCAGGCTGCTATGCTACGGCGATCTTAATGGGTCTTCTTCCTTTACTAAAAAATAATTTGATACTTGCTGATTCTATAGTCATTGATGCCAAATCTGGAACCACTGGTGCTGGAAAAAAAGCCGTGGAGTCTCAATTATTCAGCGAAGTGGATGGAGAATGTCTCCCATATAAAGTGGGAATTCATCAGCATCTGCCTGAAGTAAAATTATTTTCCCAAGTTATTGGAGATTATGTCATTGACCCTTTTTTTACGACGAGCCTGATTCCTACTCGACGTGGAATCATTGCCGGCATCTATGCCAAACTTAACCATGGTAAAAAAGAGCTTGATGTTGCCCATGCCTTTAAAGAGTTCTACCAGAACTATCCGCTAGTTCAGGTAAACCCAGAAATTACCCGCGAAGGTGTTTCGCTTAAAAAAGTTGTAGGAACGGCCAATACTCACATCTCTTATAGCCTTGTGGGCGAAAAAATTTATCTCTTTTCTTGCATCGATAACCTTTTAAAAGGTGCGGCCTCTCAGGCCATCGAGAATTTCAATTTGATTCATAAATTTCCTGTGACAACAGGACTGGAACATCTGGAGGCGATTATATGAAACTTGGGCCAGGCATTGCCAAAACACCACTTCCTAAAGGTTTTTATGCAGGTGGAGTTAATTCCGGTGTTCGTAAATACCGCCCTGACGTGGGATTGATTGTTTCTGATTTGGACATGACGGCCGCGGGTGTCTTCACACAAAACGAAGCTAAAGCCGCTCCAGTTTTATGGTCACAGTGTTTGGTTCCTTCAAATAAAATTCGCGCCATCATCACAAACTCTGGTCAGGCCAATGCTGCCACGGGTGAGCTTGGTAAAAAAAATAATTACGAAATGGTCAAGGCCACGGCTTCTGTGGTGGGTTGCGCGCCGGAAGAAGTTTTGGTGGCTTCGACTGGAATGATTGGAGTTCATCTCAACGTAGAACTCATTAATAAATGTTTGCCGGAACTCTTTGACCGAGTCACAGATAACGCTGAACATTTTGCCAATGCCATTCTTACGACTGATCTGGTCCCTAAAACTATTTCTACCAATCTGAAATTATCCACGGGTGAGATTTGTATTACGGGAATTGCCAAAGGTTCAGGAATGATTCATCCGAACATGGCGACGATGCTGGGCTACATTCTGACGGACGCAAAATTAGAGGCTCACGAAGCCCATACTTATTTAAAAACGGCAGTAGATAAATCATTCAACATGGTGAGTGTGGATGGTGATACGTCGACTAACGACTGTGCATTTTTACTCGCCAATGGAGCCACTGGCGTGGAGATTAAAACTCTCGAAGATAAAATTCTTTTTCAAAACACAGTGACTGAACTCTCGCAGCTCCTTGCTCAAGCCATTGCTCGTGATGGAGAAGGTGCTACGAAATTAATTGAAGTCAATCTTCACGGTGGAACTGATTTACAGCTTGCCCGTAAAGCGGCACGCGGTTTAGTTGTGAGCCCACTTTTTAAATGTGCTATTCATGGTGAGGATCCAAATTGGGGAAGAATTCTTGCCCGTTTAGGTGCTGAAGGAATTCCCTCTGCTGAATTAGACAAAATGACCCTTAAGCTTCAGGGCGAAGAGATTTTTACGGATGGAGCACCCATCTCTTTTGATCGTGATAAAGTGCGTGGGCTTTTGCGTACCGATACCGTCTTGGTTGAAATTATTTTTCCGAATGAAAATAGGGTTGAGATGGTGAAGGCATGGGGATGCGATTTTTCTAAAAAATATGTTGATATCAATGCGGAGTACAACTAAATGAAACCTTGGGTAATTAAATTAGGGGGTGCGGCCCTTACAAATCCAGCTGCTATTTCAAATCTTGCTGAAGCAATTTTATTATTAAAAGCAGAAGGAAAACAAGTTGTGGTGGTTCATGGTGGTGGGCCCATGATTAATAAAGCACTAACTGAAAAAAATATTTCCTGGACATTCCATGAAGGTCAGCGAATCACAACTTCTGAGATGATGTCAGTTATTGAAGTTGCCATGGGGCTTGTGAATAAAACTATCTGTGATGTTTTTACATCGATGAATATTAAAAATATTGGAATTCCCGGCAATGCTCAGGAAATGTTTTTTTGTCGCCCCATGAATAAAGACTTGGGTCTGGTGGGTGAAGTGACTAAAGTGAACAGTGCTTTAGTTCAGGATGCGCTGGCCATGGACTTAACTCCTATCATTGCCCCCATTGGAGTAGATGCTGAAGGAATTAGCTACAACATCAATGCCGACTGGGGTGCCTCGTCTTTGGCCTCTAATCTTTCTTCTGATATTTTAATCTATGCCACCGATCAGCGTGGGATTCTGGATTTAAATGAACTGCCTTATGATTCTCTGACTTTGGAGCAATTAAAAATTCTCATGGAGAAGGGTGGAGTGACTGGTGGAATGCTCGCAAAAAGTCGCAGCATCGAAAAAGCACTTTTAAATGGTGTGGGAAAAGTTTGCATCACTCATGCTTTAGAACTTAAAGATTTAATTGAAACTAAAAGCGGCGGCACTTTGTGTGTTGAGATGAGTCGTTTGGATTATGTAATGAAAATGAAAATTAAGGAGAATACTTATGCTGTCAGCTAATAAATTTCACTTTTTAGATGGTAAAGAATTAACTCCTGAAACTTTAAATAATCTTTTAACCCTTGCCGAAACGCTTAAGACTGAAAGAGATAATGGTATTCAAAGAAATGAACTGAAGGGAAAAACCCTGGCACTTTTATTTGATAAGCCTTCACTGAGAACTCGCATGAGCTTTTCCCTTGCCATGAGCGAGCTGGGCGGCTCCATCATTGAGGCACCGGCCAATCTAAGAAAGCATGAAGAGCCGCAAGATTTAGCTGGAGTTATAAGCCGTTATGTTCATGGGATTATGATTCGTACGCACGCTCACGAGGGACTTGAGAGATTTATTTCTCGCTCCAAAGTTCCTGTCTTGAATGGATTAACTGATGAGCATCACCCATGTCAGGCCTTGGCCGATATTCTCACGTTGAAGCAGGCCTTCGGTTCAACAGAAGGCTTGAAATTAACTTATATTGGTGATGGCAACAACGTCCTTCATTCCCTCATGGTGCTTGCTCCAATGGCCGGCATCCATGTGCAATACGCAACTCCGGCCAATTACAGGCCGGATGGAAAACTTCTCGAATGGTGTCAGCAGAGAAAAGGCGCCGCTGGAAGTGTTACTGCTTTTCAAACTCCCGCTGAAGCTGTGAAAGATACGAATGCAATCTATACAGATGTCTGGACAAGCATGGGTTTTGAGAGTGAAAATGAAGAAAGACTTAAAGCTTTCCAAGGTTATCAAGTGAATGCTGGTCTTTATGCTCAAGCAGCACATAAGGCGATAGTTATGCACTGCATGCCAATGGTAAGAGAGCAGGAGATAACTTCTGAAATGGCCGATCATGATAGATCGTTCATTTATCAGCAGGCCGAAAATCGTCTACACGTACAAAAAGCTCTTTTATGGGAACTTTTGAGGTAAGAAATGTCACCTGCAGTTGCTGACCGCTTTGATATTTTACATAAGCTTCTTGAGTCGGGAAAAAGTTCCACTCAAGAAGAGTTGCGTGAAGTCTTGGAACAGAAAGGTTTTGACGTTAATCAATCCACGATCTCTCGGGATTTGAAAAAATTGAATGCCATCAAAGGGACTGATTCAAAAGGGCGCACGGTCTATCGTCTATCGGAAAACTCTGCAGAAACAAGTTTCGTTTCTCAGTCCGTGCCAGATCTTATCACTAACATCTCTTATAACGATTCGATGATTGTTATTCATACCTCTCCGGGCTCAGCTTCACTAGTGGCCCGCCATTTAGACATGAATAGGCCGGCCGACATTCTAGGAACCATCGCTGGAGATGACACAATTTTTGTTGCCCCTTCTAAAGACTTCTCCATCAAGCAAACTATTGCTGCGATTCGGGAATCATTTTAGGAGCCAGCATCTATCTCATTTAATCCAATAAATGTTAGACTTAAAATATGTCTAATCTCGTTCTACTTGCAATTTGTCTCGTATCTGGAATTGTTCTCCAGCGAGTGAAGGGTATGCCCAAAGATCCCCATGTCATTCTTAACATTATTATTCTCCATATTCCTTTACCATCTCTCATTTTGATTTCAGTTCCAGTTCTTGTCTGGGATAAAAAACTTTTTTCACTGGTATTAGTGGCCTGGGTTATTTTTGGGCTGAGCTATGGCTTTTTTAGTTTTGTGGGTCATAAATTGGGCTGGGAAAAAAAGCTGATTGGCTGCCTGATTCTGACTGCAGGATTGGGGAACACCGCATTTGTGGGTTTTCCAGTCATCGAAAGTTTGTATGGCGCCGAAGCTTTGAAATATGCCATTCTTATCGATCAGCCAGGTACCTTTCTTATTTGCTCTAGTTTGGGTCTATGGCTAGTGACACATTTTTCACAGGAAAATCTTCGCAAAAGAGAGCTGGCTCTTCGCATTCTTGCGTTTCCACCCTTTGTGGCCTTTACCCTTTCAGTGTTGCTCATTTTCTTGAACATGAGACCTAGTGGAATGACCGAAAATATTCTTCAACATCTTGCTAGTCTCCTGGCCCCTTTAGCTTTAATTAGTGTTGGCCTTCAATTAAAGGCGAAAGAAATTCAACACGATTGGAAGTATCTTTCATGGGGCCTAGGCTTCAAACTCATCATTGCCCCCATTTTCATTTTTTGCATATATAGCCTACTTGATATCCCGCGTGATATTTTTGAAATTGTTGTGATGGAGGCTGCTATGGCCCCGATGATTACCTCTGCCATTCTTGCTGCGACTTATGGGCTTCATCCGCGTCTGGCCGGACTGATGATAGGTGTTGGCGTGCCGCTTTCTTTCTTGTCATTAAGTGCTTGGTACTTTCTTCTTCAGTGAACGTTTCTTAATTGATGGGATTACTCCAACCAACATATTCTTACTTCACGCACTTGGCGTAGACGCTCATTTAAAATCTGTCACAATTAAATGTAAGAACAGCTTTAGACACCCATGGATAAGGAGTATTTATGAAAAGCTTAAAGCAAGGATTGCTGATCGCCGCTATCGCATTGTCTCAACCGACCTGGTCATGCACTGAAGATGGGGTTGAAGGTTTTGTGCCAGAAAATAATTTGAAAATTTCTGTGAATGCTAAAAGATTTGGTGGAATCACTGAAGAAGAATTTAATGATGTGATTACAAAAGTAGAAAATATCTACGCACCTCTTGTTGCTCAAGAAGGCGGAAAACTTATTATTGACCGTGCCTGGGAAGATGGGACGGTAAATGCTTATGCTCAACGTTCAGGTACTAACTGGATGGTTAATATGTTCGGTGGACTTGCTCGTCATGAAACGATCACAGTTGACGGTATGGCATTAGTGGTTTGTCACGAGATTGGTCACCACATTGGTGGAGCACCAAAGAAAGCTTCTTACTACTCCAGTTCATGGGCATCAAATGAAGGTCAGTCTGATTACTTTGCTAACCTTAAATGTCTTCGTCGTACTTTCTTGAACGATGATAACATTTCAATTGTATCTAAAATGGAAGTTCCAGAGGCCCTTTCAGCAGCTTGTGGAAAAGCATTTGCCTCGGAAGAAGACAAGGCTATTTGTATTCGTGGCGGTATGGCGGGGGATTCAGTAGCAAAACTTTTTGCTTCTTTGAGATCTCAATCAACTCCGGCCAAATTTGATACCCCGGATTCACGTGTAGTAAATACAACTGACGATGCTCACCCAGCGACTCAATGTCGTTTGGATACTTATTTCCAGGGCTCTCTTTGCGAAGTAAGTTTCAATGAAAACGTAACAACTTCTTCTGAAGTGAGTGGTACGTGTCATGGTTCTCTTGGGCATCAACAAGGTCTTCGTCCGAATTGTTGGTTTAAACCTCGGTTAGATAATTGATAGCATCTCCTTAAAAAAGAAGGGCCTCATGGGGCCCTTCTTGTATTTTGATAGAAATAAATGCCTATCTTTTGTTTAATCTAATTCATATATCCTTGAAATCAAGATCTCGTTATTGATCCTAAATTTTTTTTTCTCAATTAAATATTCTAATGTAAAATGATTTAGAGCCAAATTCACAGCACGGAGTTTTTCAATGTATAAATTGGCCTCTTTGGGCAGCTTGCTTTTTCTTGCTCATACTGTATGGGCAGGTTCTAGGGATTGTGTCTCTACGAGTTCTGCCCCACTTTGTCCTAATTCAGGTGCAACTATTTTAGATGAGACTTATCCCACTCAAACGTTTGTTGTTTCAATGAAAGGTTATGCTAATGCCTATACTAAAGAGCCTGATGAAAAATTGCCGGCAGATTTCATCACTTCAATTCTCGGAAGTTACACGACTGACAAACCAGAAATAATTGTACCTGGTACAGCAGATTCATTTCAAAAAGTTTTGAACAAAGTTAAAGAGAATCTCACCAATGCCAAGCTGCCCCCCGAATATATAGATAAACAACTCAGTTTAATTAAGCATGTGGAAAATCAGAACTACACTTGGCAGCAGGATTACTTTGAATCTTTTATTTCACCAACAACTGGAAGGCCGGTTGTAAGAGAGATTGAGTCCTATTCCAGCTTATCATCTGAAAAAAGAAAGGCAACACTTGAAGGACTAAAGTCCAGTAGTTCTGACTGCTCAGTTGAAGTAGGTTTGCCATTAAAAGACTTTTCTAGCACCAAGGGACAAGACCCTAAAGTCACGAGTTGGGGCAATGGTGAGATGGGTGGGAACATTGAAGGTTTGCCTGGTGGACTTTGCCTTAAAGGCAATAATCAGGCAGAGGATTTTGTTAGTCAGTATTGTGGACCTAAGGAAAGTGGCAATTTTGTAGAAATCGATGTCGGTTGGATGATGGTAGGTCACGTTGATGAAGTTATTAAAGTGGTTCCTACTGATCCGAAAAACATACCTATCGAATGTAACTTCACCGTTTGGGTTGCTAGCCCTGATAAGGGGATTGAGGCTCTCAAGCAACCTGAATTTATCAATCGTAGTTTTATTGATCTCACAGGGTTGAGTAATGAAGAAGGGATTCAAAAAATAAATGATATCATCAGTTCCAAGGCAGGTAAAAAATTATGCAGTTTATTAGAAGGATTAATTGAACAAAAAAACTCAGTACCTGCAGTCCCTGACGGTAAAAAAGTTAAAACTACTGGCATATGGAAATCATTGATTGATTCAATCATAATGAATGTTCACGCTGGTGTTATCCTCGGCGAATCAACTAATAAGCCGAACTGTTTGGATGAATTACAGAATGTAACCAATCGGCAAATGGTTGAACTGATGGAGAAAGATGAAGATTTTTCTTTGATGAATAAGCTTATTCAGGAAAAAATGAATAAGAACAAGGACGAAATTAAGTCAAAGATGAGTAAACGTCTTCCTCAATGCAAGGATATAAAATTTGTTGATGTGCCTGATCTCTTTTATGGGTATGGATTAGTTGAAATTAATGGAAAAAAGGAATTGCCGGAGCCAGGTAACGGGCGATCATTGTTTCCCAACCCTACCAATTCAGTTCTGGCCAATAAAACCATGATTGTTTCACAAGCACCAAATGCTGCCTTTAATAGTTCAGTGAAAGAGGCTTTGACTAATCAGGGACTGAAGACCAATTTTGTTAACACCTGGAACTATGCCCACGCAGGAGATGGAAATATGCATTGTTCTTCCCACTCTCTGACATACTGTAAACCAAGAGGTCAAAAATGAAGCTTTTAATTTTTCTACTTCTGATGAGTTCTGTTGCTTCGGCTTCCATCCTTAGCTCAGTCTTCACTTGTGCTAATAGTCAGAAATCTTTTTCAATAAGTTTACTTAATGCTTCGGAAGGGGTCATTAAGTATAAAAAATCCATCTGTCCCTTTCGAGTGGTCGAATTAGATTTCAATATAAATAGAGCAAGTTTAAAAAATTTAGGTGTGAATTTCGAAGTCAATAATTGCCACAAAGATATTTTTTATGAGAAGGGCTTTATTAAAGTGGAAGAGAGCTCATCTCGTGAGGGTCATTCTATTTATGTCCTTGGACTAAAAAATCATCAGACCTTTGACTGCAAAGCCTCAGCATCAGATGTGAAAAAACTACATAAATTAATAGAGAGGGTAAAATAGATTTTATTCTATATAATCTGAGTTTTTGAAAAATTTCACGTCGGGATTTTTTTCCATAGCGAGTCTGAGATCCCATTCAGTTCTTACTGCAAAACAAATTCGCTTCTCTTTGTCTTCCATAATCACAGAGGAGTAATCCTGAATGAACTTTCCTTCTGTAGTCTTATCCGGAAACTTTAACCATCGAACACCGGCCATAGTAATGGGCTCATATGTCGCCACAACTGAGTATTCATCTTCTAGACGGTATTTTACAACTTCAAACTGGAGGGCACCCACGGCACCGAGCATTTTTTCATTAGTCGAACGACGTATGAAAAGCTGAGTCGCACCTTCCTCAGAAAGCTGGGCCAGACCTTTCTCAAGGTGTTTGGCCTTCATGGGATCTTTAGCTAGAACTCGCATGAATAATTCAGGTGAAAAACTTGGAATCCCAGTATAACGGATTAATTTTTTACCCATCGAGAAGGTGTCACCAATTTGATATTTACCAGTATCATAGAGACCGATGATATCACCGGCCATTGCTTCTTCAGCAATTTCACGATCACGGGCCTGAAACATGAGGGGAGTTGCGATACGAATCTCTTTACCTGATCTCACGTGATAAATTTTTTCATTTCGCGCGAAACGACCTGAACACACACGCATGAAAGAAATTCGGTCGCGATGTTTGGCATCCATGTTGGCCTGGATTTTAAAAATAAAACCCGTGAACTCTTCATCCGAAGGATCAATAGTAATAGTTTTAGCTGATGAATCATAAGGAGCAAGGACCGCATCACGAGGACGAGGAGTTGGAGCAATTGCTGTAATGAGATCGAGACATTCTTTTACGCCGAAGTTTTTGAGAGCAGAGCCGAAGAATACTGGAGACTGAATTCCCGCCTGGTACTCTTCCATCGAAAATTCTGGAATAAGCGTCGCCACCATCTCAAGATCTTCTTTAAGTTTTTCCTGAAGAGGAGCGCCAATCTCTGCTTTAAGAGATGGAGAGTCTATATCAGAGGCATCGATGTAGCTTGGAGTGAAAGGATCTTTTGAGTCTTTGAAACTCAAAATCTTTTTGGTTTTAAAATCGTAGACACCTTTAAAATCGACACCGTTACCAACGGGCCAGGTCATGGGGATACACTGAATTTTTAATATAGATTCAACGTTATCTAAAAGAGCGAACGGATCCATCGATTCACGGTCAAATTTATTCATGAACGTAACAATTGGAGTATCACGCATGCGACAAACATCCATGAGTTTAATCGTCTGTGCCTCAACACCCTTGGCAGAGTCAATCATCATGAGTACTGATTCAACAGCAGTGAGAGTTCGATAAGTGTCTTCCGAGAAATCTTTATGTCCCGGCGTATCCAATAAGTGAAGAGCGCGATCATTGTATTCAAAACTCATTACCGACGAGGTAATGGAAATTCCACGCTGCTTTTCAAGTTCCATCCAGTCAGATTTGGCATAGTCGCCTGATTTGGATTTTACCATCCCGGCTTCGCGAACGACGCCCCCAAACCATAACAGTTTTTCTGTCATTGTAGTTTTACCCGCATCGGGGTGGGAAATAATGGCGAAGGTGCAACGGGATTTAGGTGGGTTCATTTTTAGTCCAAGTTAAAAACACTTATTTTTCTGATGCCTTTAGAGTTTTATCTACTTTAAAGTAGTATAAACTTTTTTTATAGACTTTCGGGGCCTTTTCGGGGTTTATTTGACCCCTTAAAACAGGCCGAAAAAGTAGAGATGGATGAATATAATGTCATTAGTCTAATCTGTAAATTAAAGCCTCCACTTGGCCGATGGCCCTCTATCATTAACTTAATGGAGAGTGGACGCTGCTGGGCCCATGGCCAGGAATTTCCTATGTGACCGGTAGAGAAAAACGAACGTGGGAAGGCCAGCATTGATGAGAAGAGACTGGAAAAACTTCTCCAGTTAACGGTATATTTTATTGGCACTTTCCGTTCAGGCGAATAATTGTAATCAGTTAGTAAAATTGAACCAGTCACAGTTTCTTGCATGTACTGCGAAATGTACACTGCCCGGAACCCACAAAGCTCTGACCTTCACCATTTGATTCGAGAAAATTACCGCCAAGTTTTTTTCAATAAAGAAATTTTTGGAACAAATCTTCCTTTTCATCTTGAACGCGAATTCAAGAAATATCTTACTTGCGGAAACCTCGCTTTTGGCATGGCAAGGTTTCACTGCTCCTTATGTCAGAAAGACAAGCTTGTTGCCTTTAGCTGCAAAGGGAGAACTCTTTGTCCGAGCTGCACGGGAAGACGCATGTCAGATACCGCCAAACATCTGATTGAGGAAGTAATACCAGAAGTACCGACCAGACAATGGGTCTTGAGTATGCCCTACGCATACCGATTTTTACTTGCCAGAGATCCTGATTTTTTAAGAAAGGCCTTGGCGATTTTTCACCGGACTATTAGTCGTCATTATGAATACAAGGCAAGAATCCACAATCTGAAAAATCCAAAGTCCGGAGCGATTACTGTTGCACCAGACTGGGAGAAGCTTGCCATGTAATTATAGTCTTGATAGTGGTATGGAAACTCCCGGCTGGTCAGTTAAGACCAAAAATCATTATAGTAGGTCGTTCTTTAGAGCAAATTGAGATCGAGAATAAAAATCTTACATCTACAATGTGATCATGAAAACGACCATCGAATTTGTTTTCTTCCTCACCTTTTATGTCTCAGTCCTCATGGGAATTCTCTCTTATATGAATTGCCAGCGCTTTAAGTCCAAGGAGTTCATGCATTTGTCTGAATTCTGGGCTTCCTTAGCTGTAATGACCATTATTTCTTACTTGTTTAAGGATAGCCGAGAAAATTTAATAGGGTTCAGTCTAATTGGTTGGATCTGGCCCATGAAAACAATTATGCAAATAGCTCAAGACATTTCCGGACTTGAATTTATCAATCGTACTAAAGTAATCATCATTGGAGCTGGTACTTTTTTGAGTCTGGCACTGGCCAGTTATCAATTTCCCTTAATAATATACTCAACTCCTTTTTGTCTTAGTATAGGAATTGTCGGAGGGATGATCTTATTCACCATCTTTAAACATAATAAAAGAGAGCACAAGCATCTAAGCATCCTTGAGAACACCACTTATCTTCTTCTAGGTCTCTTTTTTTTAGTACGAATGCTTTTTCCTCTATGGCGAATGAGTGACATCAATAACATTTACGGATTTACGACTCATTTAATGATTTTCATCGGTTTGGCGGCATCGACTCCTTCTCTTTATATGGAAGTGATGAAAGTCCGCCATGAAAAACAACTAGAAAGTATTTTAAAAGAAAGAAATGATCAACTTTTTGGTCAAGCAAAATATGCCGAGCTTGGCATGATGTCGGCGGGTATTGCTCACGAAATAAATAATCCGCTGGCAATTATACAGGCAAAGATAACTCAGCTGATGCGGCTTTTACGGGATCCCAAGCGCCAGCAGGAAGTTTCTGAAGGTCTTGAACAAATTCTTTATACTTCTGAAAGAATTAACCGCACGATTCAAGGAGTGAGGGAATTTATTCATCAGGATGAGAGAGTTCCCAATGAGGAAATTTCACTTAAAGATTTAGTTGATGATGTGATGGCTTTTACTGGTCAACGTATGAAAAATCATGGAGTGAATCTGCGTTTTTATGGATTAGAGAATTACAAAGTAAGAGGTAATAAAATACAACTAGAACAGGTCATTCTTAATCTCTTAAATAATTCTTTTGATGCTATAGAGTTTCTTCCCGACAAATGGATTGAAATGACTGTTCTTGAAAATAAAGGCAAACTTCAGATTTATTTTAAAGATTCGGGACCTGGGATTGTGCCGGAAGTGGCGGCCAGAATTATGGAGCCCTTTTTTACAACTAAAAAAATTGGTAAGGGAACTGGTCTAGGCCTGGCATTGGCGCGAGGAATTATGGAAAAGCATGGTGGCTCACTGATTTATGTCAGTAATGCCAACCATACGACTTTTTTACTCGAGTTACCAAAGTCCAGCTCAACTCTTCCAACAAGGGTCTACAACGAACCAGTCAGGCCCCAGCTCCATTGACTATGAGTTTTGGTGGGCCTTAATAATCATTTCACATAGGTCACCAGGAGTTGAATTACGTAGCTTCTCGGCATCAATTCTATCTTCGATAATATCCGGTAAATGAGTGGTAATGACTTCGGATAATACTGGATTTTTATTCGCCTGTACTTCATCAACTCGGTCAATAGGTGTAAAGTGAGGAACTGTTTTTAGTACTTCAGGATGCTCTTCAATTAAAGTGAAAATACCTTTAACCACACTTACAAACTGGTCCAACTCTTTCTTGGAGTAAGTCTCGGTAGGCTCCAGCATTAGTCCATATTGCTCTGGGAACGCAACAGTCGGAGCATGGAAGCCAAAATCTAAAAAGAGTTTTCCAATTCGTGCTATGGTATTGGTCTTGGGTGTGCCTGATGCTTCAATTTTCTTAAAAGTATCAGGAGTTAAAGTCATAATAAATTCATGCATGCGGGGAGTGGAGTCAGCACCACTTGGAAGAAGAGGGCAAATGCCTTGAAGTTTACTCTGTAAATAACGGGCCGATAGAACTGCGACCTGACTCATTTTTCTCACACCATCTGAACCAAGGGCCTTGATATAAGTATAGGCTCGGATTTTGTGGGCAAAATTCCCATAATGGCGGTGAAGAGAGCCAATTGATTTTTTAGGACGAAATGTTTCAAACTTTCCATCAACCTTGGCTACCTGGACACCAGGTAAAAAATCAATAAGACGGCTTGAAACTGCCACAATCGCATCACCCGGACCACCACCTCCATGAGGAATCGTCCAAGTTTTATGAAGATTATTATGAACAGCATCTACGCCTAAGTTATTTAAATTCACAATGCCGGCAATGGCATTCATATTAGCGCCATCCATATAAACCAGTCCACCTACGGCATGGATCAGGCTACTCATCTCTTTAAATTGTGATTCAAAAATTCCAGCTGTGTTTGGATTCGTTACCATGACACCGGCCACACGATGTCCGTCAGTTTTTAAAAACTCTTTGATTTGCAATAAATTCATCTCTCCATTGGGGAGTGCCTCTACTGTATAGATGCCGTAAATTTTTCCATCAACAATCTTGCTCTGATAACCGGCCATGGTTGCAGACGCTGGATTTGTTCCGTGGGCAGAGCGTGGAATGATAATAACATTTCTCGTGTCTGCTTCTTTGCGATCACGGTGATAGGCCTGAAACATTTTTAATCCAGTAAGCTCGCCCTGCGCACCGGCAACTGGTTGAGTGGTAACACCTGGTAGACCAGTGATTGCCTTAAACATTTCTTGAATTTCATACAACACTTCAAGGCAACCTTGAACATCTTCAGTGGGAGCTTGTGGGTGAGAATTTGTAAAATTCAAAAGAGAGGCAGCATAATCATTGATATAGGGATTATATTTCATTGTACAAGAACCCAAAGGATAGATCCCATCATCTGGAGAAAGATTTTGTTTTCCTAATTTTTCATAATAATGAAGGATGTCTTTTTTAGTTAATTTAGGGATTCCTGGATTTGAATCTCTTAAAAGAACGGACTGGATTTTAGGCGCAGGAACCCCTTGTTTTGTTTTCTTAAATTGGGATTCAAAAAAATCAAAAAGTTTATTTAGGTCTTCCTCAGTATGAAGATCAGTGAAACTCATTAGAATTAAATTTTCACCTTGAATTTCAGGATGGCGCTCAGATACGTTAACTCCCACCTGAATTCCAGCTGCACTTGCCTTGTGAATAAAGTCGTCGGCGTTGACTGGAATTTTTAGTGTGAACTCATTAAAAAATGAAGTGGCCCGAAATTTTAATTCTACATTTTCAAATTGAGATAGTGTTTCAGCTGCTTTTTCTGCAAGTAAACGAGAAATTTTTAAAGTTTGCTCAAAGCCTTCATCGCCACGTGCAAGAATTGAAGCCCCAGCAATGGTTGCCACAAAAGACTGGTTGGAGCAAATATTCGAAGTGGCTTTCTCCCGGCGAATATGTTGCTCGCGTGTTGAGAGGATTAAAGCTTTGCATTCTCGTCCCTTAAGGTCAGTTGTTTTACCGACATAACGACCAGCAGTTGAACGAATGGAAAGTTTGTCCTGATTATTGTAGCGAATGCCAAAAATTCCCAGTCCTGGCCCACCAAAATTTGGTCCAATCGCCAGATGCTGACCTTCGGCTACCACCATATCGGCTCCCTGGTTGCGCGCCCCGAATTTGACCGGTGGTTTAAGGCCAGTCGGGCCAAGCAACATTGGATCAACAATCGCAATGGATTTGATATTATTGGTGGAACATAAGTCTACAATCTCATCCACTGCTTCGAGATTTCCTAAGTTATTCACCTGGGGAAAAGCCACTGCAGCAATTTGTGGAGTTGTATTAAGGATGCGCTTTAAAGAATCAATATCAATTTTACCAGTATGAGCACTGATAGGTGTTTTTATAATTTTAAGACCAGTCTCTTTAGCATGAGTTTCTAAAACCTCCAGATCCCCCGGATAAAGAGAATTTGCAACGATAATAGTAGTAGAATCTTTTACCAGACGAAGGGCACAGTTCATGGCTTCGTAGAGGCAAGTTGAACGATCGTAAAGTGAAGCATTGATGGCCTCAAAGCCTGTTAATTGAGACATCAAGCTTTGATAAATCCAAAGTGTTTGTAGTGTTCCTTGAGATCGCTCTGGTTGATAAGGAGTATAAGCTGTCGTTAAACCTCGGATCCCACAAATCGGGCCCACCACATCAGTCACCTGGTACTGAGGAAGTCCATCGCCTAAGAATGAAAGTTTAATTTTATTTTTCTGGGCCAGCTCATTTACATGAGTAATGAGCATTTCATAGCTCATGTGTTTATCCATCGGAACACTAGTCATTTTTACGTCTGAAGAAATGTGTGAATATAAATCTTCGAGTGAATTTAAACCCACTTCTTTAAGCATCTCATGAATGTCTTTGTCATCAGCGCCAATGTAAAATGGCTTGAGCTCTCTTTTTAATTTTTCCGGGTGGTAATTCAAAGGGACATGAGTTTTCTTCATGGATAATCCTTAGGGGATAGAAACTATAAATATATTGAGTTATGGTAGTCTCAGGGATAGGGATTGTTAAGAAATATGAGTTAAAATGCGTCTAGTCAAAGACTGACTTTTCTACACTCACATTATTTTTTTGGAGTTTTATGAGTTTGCGAGTTAGTGGAGGAAGTTTGAGTATGGAATCGTCAGAATTCCAACAGCTCAATTATTTTTGCCTTAATCAAAAGCTCGACGCCACATTGGAATGGATTGACAACCAGTACTGGTTGCACTCTGATGATCCAAAAGAAAATCCCATTGGGATTAAAATTGATCATGAGCTAGCTCGCCACGAAGAATTTTTTAAACACGCCTCCCTATTAAAAGAGTTGCTCGCCCGAGCAGTAGGAGTGAAGAGTGGAATACGCCCGCAGATTTTAGATCTTACAGGGGGACTTTTAGGGGACAGTCTATTATTTTTGAGCTTTGGATGTGAGGTAGTGACACTCGAGAGGCATCCGATCGTTGCCTTTTTGATACAGAGTGCCCTCAAGAATGCCCACCATTGCGCCTTGAGTCGTTTTAAATTTATAGCGACAGATGCAGCGACATTTTTAGCGCAAAATCCTCCTCTTGAAGTGATCTTTTTTGATCCAATGTTCGAAGATGCTAACGAGAAGGCCATGCCTAAAAAAGAGATGCGGATATTCCGAAGCTTTGTAGGGTCAGATCAGGATGCAAAGGCGATTTTCCAGTTGGCCAAATCCCTTAAGCCAAAAAGATTGGTCATCAAACGTCCCCGCTTATCAATTGGTCTATCGCAAAAGGCTGATCTTGTTTTTGAAGGTAAGGCCACAAGATATGATGTGTATTTTTCGCCTTAAATCCTTTAAAGTAATTCTTCATTTGATTCAGGAGAATGCATGACCACAAAATATGACGTTTACGGCATCGGAAACGCTTTGGTTGACATGGAATACGAAGTTCACGATGATTTTTTTTCGAAATATAAAATTGATAAAGGTCTGATGACTTTAGTGGATGAGCAAAGACAGAATGAACTCCTTGATGCTTTAGGTGGAACTCCCATAAAGCAGCAATGTGGAGGCTCGGCCGCCAATACAGTTATTGGGGTTTCTCAATTTGGTGGAAAAGTCTTCTATTCATGTAAAGTCGCCAGCGATCCAATTGGTAATTTTTATTTCCAGGATTTGCAGGATAATGGTGTGGATTCAAATCTTCAGACACAAAATCGTCATTCGGGAATCACTGGAAAATGTTTGGTAATGATTACTTCTGATGCTGAAAGAACCATGAATACTTTTTTAGGCATCACTCAGACTATTAGTCGAGATGAAGTGAATGAAGAAGCAATTAAGAATTCAAAATATATGTATATGGAAGGTTATCTCGTAGCTTCTCCAAGTGGTAAAGAAGCGGCTATTCACGCTCGTAAAATTGCTGAAAAATACGGCGTAAAAACAGCTCTGACCTTTTCTGACGTAAACATGGTTAAGTTCTTCAAAGAGGGACTTCTGGAAATGATTGGGCCAGGAGTGGATTTACTTTTCTGTAATCGCTCAGAAGCCTTAGCTTTCACCGACACCAACGATGTGCTTGAAGCCCGAGAATCTCTGAAAAAAATGGCTAAAACATTTGTCATTACAATGGGTGAAAACGGCGCCATCATTTGGGATGGGCAGACATTTATTGATATTGAGCCTTATGAAGTAAAAGCGGTTGACTCAAATGGAGCAGGGGATATGTACGCTGGTGCCTTTTTGTATGCCATTACCCATAGTCATTCTCATGCTTCGGCGGGAAAATTGGCTTCACTTGCTGCTAGCAGAGTTGTATCACAATTTGGACCACGCCTGAAATGGGATGAGACACAGGAAATTCGAAATCATATTCTTGGAGAAAAATAATGAGCGACTACCTTTTAATAAAAAAAGTTTTCGAAGCAAAACCTGTCGACCAAACCATCATTGTTAAAGGATGGATTAAGTCTCTTCGTCAATCGAAGAAGTTTTCATTCATGGTTGTAAATGACGGAACAACTCAAAAAGATCTGCAAATCATTGTAGATGGCACTCTTTCAAATTATGAAGAAGTTTGTAAGCTCACCATCGGCTCTTCCGTTGAAGTGGAAGGACTTTTAGTGGCTGCTCAAGGCAAGCAACCCGTTGAGATGCAGGCCAAACGCGTCCATGTTTATTGCGTAAATGGCGAGGACTATCCCCTTCAAAAAAAAGAAACTTCATTAGAATACTTGCGCGAGATTGCTCACTTAAGATCCCGTACAAATACTTTCTCAGCAGTTTTTCGTCTCCGTCATGTTCTGGCCCAGGCGACTCATGAATATTTCACTAACGAGAGCTATGCTTATTTGCATACTCCTATCATCACTGCTTCAGATGCTGAAGGTGCCGGTGAAATGTTTCGTTTATCGACTCTTAACTATGATAAATTACCTCGAACTGACAAAGGTCAAATTGATTTTAAACAGGATTATTTTGGAAGAGAAACCTTCCTTTCGGTTTCAGGTCAGCTTGAAGCAGAAACATTTGCAGTGGGTGGGCTTGGTCGCGTTTATACCTTTGGACCAACTTTCCGTTCAGAAAACTCAAATACCGCTCGTCACCTTTCAGAATTCTGGATGGTAGAGCCTGAAACTGCTTTTGCAACCCTGGAAGATAATGCCAAGCTTGCGACTGGTTATGTGA
Organism: Bacteriovorax stolpii; assembly: GCA_945860895.1. Taxonomy (GTDB): domain Bacteria; phylum Bdellovibrionota; class Bacteriovoracia; order Bacteriovoracales; family Bacteriovoracaceae; genus Peredibacter. The sequence continues at coordinate 3,449 of CAMASK010000035.1, read as the reverse complement.
AGCATTTGATTAAAAAATCGATTGAGCTGTGTGGTGATGAGCTGGAATTTCTGGCTTCTCGTTATGCCCCTGATAACTTGAAAACTTTAGAGCACGTGATGACTTCACCGTTTGAAATGGTGACCTATACTAATGCCGTGGCAATTTTGCAGGAAGTTTCAAAAACTCATAAATTTGAATTCCCGGTTTCATGGGGCATGGATCTTCAGACTGAGCACGAAAGATTTCTGGCCGAACAATATTTCAAACGTCCTACTATTGTGACTGATTATCCGAAAGAAATTAAATCTTTCTACATGAAGCAAAGTGAGGATCAAAAAACAGTCCGAGCAATGGATGTTTTAGTTCCCGGAGTAGGCGAATTGATCGGCGGATCTCAACGAGAAGAGAACTACGATAAACTTGTTCACCGTATGGAAGAGCTGAAAATGGATATTAAAAACTACTGGTGGTACCTGGATTTAAGAAAATATGGCTCAGTTCCTCATTCTGGATTTGGCCTCGGTTTTGAGCGAGCAGTGATGTACATATCTGGTATGACTAATATTAGAGATGTTATTCCATTTCCTAGAACACCAAAAAACGCTGAATTTTAATTTTTGCAATAAGTGACATGAAAGCTACACTTTTACTCTCAATTGAGATGAGGGAAAGATTTTGCCTTCTTGACTCACATGCCAATTTTTGGCAATATAATCAAGTGTCTTCCTTCTTCTCTCTTGGTAAAATTTTCATAAAGGACAGCTTGATGTTGCCTAAAATGACTCAGAAAATTTGGCCTTTCATTCAGTGTCTCATGGTTACCAGGGACGTGACTTTGGCGATGTTAAAAGAGGCCCGCTGGTCACTTGGCCTGTTTTAATAACGCCCTGCTTTTGACACATCTTTTAGGTCTCGAAACAATCTATGCATGAGTAAATTGATTTGGAGAAAATTGCTCCTTAATTTGATTCTTATGAGTCTGTTTGGGGGCTGTGGCAACGGGTTCAAAGACCAAGAAAATCCAATTGAGATTAATCAGCAAGGACAGAATGGTGAAGTTGATCATGCCACCATTTCTGGGCAGTATTTAGAATTAATTAACAATCATCGAATCAAACTGGGTCTCAAGCCCCTTGCTATCGAAAGCTATATTGAAAAAGAAGCAAAAGAGCATAACAAAAGTATGGCCAAGCGGGGCCGTCGTTTTGGTCACTTTGGTTTAAGTTCACGGTGCAGACATATTGGAAATCGCGTTGCTCCTACAAAAAAATGTGGAGAGTTGGTGGCTTTGGGCCCAAAAAAAGCCGATACTGTTCTGATGAGTTGGCTCAATTCAAATGATCATCGCAGTCAAATTGAGGATCCGGACTATACTCACACGGGACTTGGAGTTTTTAAGGACGATACTGGCACTTACTTTTGGACCCAAATATTTATCGAGTTTAAATGAATCTATTTTTTTTTATTCTTCTGTGTTTTTCTCATCTGGTATTTGGACAGAATCTTTGGGAACATTCTTTTAACAATAAGTGTGAGCAGACAAAATTCAATGTGGATGAAGTTAATAATAACCTTATTAAAAAATACGGCAAAAATTGTGAATACTTGAAAGATGCCACACGAATAGTGATTGGGAACTTTTTTAAATGTCCTGGTGATGTTATTCATTCTTATTTCAGGTCCAAGGAAAATTGCGAAATCTTTTTTTCCTCAGATAAAAAAGAGCTTGTGAAATTTGCTCCCACTAAAGCTAAAAACCCCAAACTATGGGTCAAAACTTTTGGAAATTGCATGGAAACTGCGACTCCTGGGCAAATTAATAAGCTTGGGCCAAATTTTATGAATAAATTTTGTCTTTGTGTCGCAGAAGAGACAACTGCGGCTGTGAATTCTCAGATTATAAATTCTTGTTCAAAAAAAGTTAAATCAATAATCGATTTATGAGGTTTTTATGCAAAAAATAGCAGTTGTTACTGGTGGATCTGGTGGAATTGGGCTCGCAACGATTAAGCTTCTGGCCAATCAGGGTATCAAGTCGATTTCATGGGACTTAAATGCTCCTCATGAAGATATCCCTTTTGTAAAATGTGATATTTCAAGTGACGATTCAATCAAGGCAGCAGTGGCCGAAACCATTGATAAGTTCGGGACTCCTACAATTTTAATTAATAACTGTGGTTTGCAATACCTCGCACCAGTAGATGAATTTCCTTTGGAAAAATGGAATCAACTAATTGCGATTATGCTCACTGGAACTTTTCTTTGTTCAAAATATTTAATTCCCGGGATGAAGAAAAATGGCTGGGGTCGAATTGTGAATATTTCAAGTATTCATGGGAAAGTAGCAAGTCCTTATAAAGCCGCTTATGTCGCTGCTAAGCACGGGGTTCTAGGCCTAAGTAAAGTTATGGCGATGGAGTTGGCAGAAAATAACATTACAGTTAATTCAATTTGCCCCGGATTTGTTGATACAACAATTATGCGCGCTCAAATTGCTAAGCAAGCAGAACTCAATCAAATGAGTGAAGAAGCAGTTGCCACGCAGATAATGCTTAAGCCAGCGTGTATAAAAAAGTTTACTACCACTGATCAAGTTGCAGGCATGGTAAGCTATTTTATTTCAGACGAAGCCTCAACCATTACAGGTGAAGCCTTCAGTATGTCCGGTGGTTGGGGGATGGGGCATTAAAAGCTTCCGAACATACTTCCTAAAATAACCACTACAATAGTTGCAACAACCGGTATGGCCACGGCCACCATAAAAATGTCCTTATAAGAATCTTTATGGGTCATTCCGCAAATTGCAAGAAGTGAAATTACTGCTCCATTATGGGGGAGAGTATCGAAGCCACCCGAACTCAAAGTGGCCACTCGATGAAGAAGTTCAGGTGATATATTTAAAGTGCCTGCCAGTTCAAGGTATTTTGCTCCCAGGATTTCTAAAGCAATACTTAGTCCACCTGAAGCCGAGCCGGTGATCCCAGCTAGCATGTTAATAGCAACCGCTTCTGAGATGAGAGGATTTGATGGATAGATTCCCAAAACCATATTTTTTAAAATACTAAATGAAGCGAGACTGGCTATCACGGCCCCATAACCTACTTCAGAAGCGGTATTAAAAATGGGCAGCAGAGATCCCATTGTTCCCTCATTTAAACTTTGAATAAAATTCTGGGCATACTTTCTTTGTGTCATAAGGATAAAAATAATTGCAGCACTCAAAGCAATAATAATCGCCCATAATCCTTTAACTGTAGCGAGTTTTACGCCTAATGTGTTCATGAGATATTGAGAATCCCATTGAGGAATAAAAATTTCTGAGAAGAGATAATTGATTATTACTACAACCAAAAGCGGAGCAAGTGCCAGCATGAAATGAGGCTTGGCCCCTGCGGAGAGCTTTAATTCTGCCTGTGCTGCTTCTATGGGTGTTTTTTTCGAATTGTATTTCATCCATAAAATACCCA
>CAMASK010000034.1 GCA_945860895.1 Bacteriovorax stolpii | reverse complement strand
ATTTTATCTGAGGAACAAAGGTTCACACCTGATATTATCGGGCATAAAAAAACTCTCACGAGGAGGGTTTTTAAGTTAAGTTCTACGATTTTTTTGTCCAGGCATTCTAAAATTGGTCTTACCCAAATAAGCATTTTTAATACTTCTAATGGATTCAATTCTTTTCTCCGCCATCACATCAGCAGCTTTATTCACAGGAATATTTTGCTCATCAGAAATATTGAATACTTCTAATGTTTTGTCATAAATTGTATCGATCATCCGACGAGATTTAGAGTCAGCCCATCCTTCAAACTCAATGGAGACGTTCATTAATCCACCAGCATTGATTAAATAATCGGGAGCATAAATGATGCCTCTTTCTTTCACGATTTGACCGTGACGATCCTCTTTCAATTGATTATTAGCTGCACCAGCAATGATTTTACATTTAAGAGTTGAAATTGTTTCATCGTTTACAGAAGCACCAAGAGCACATGGAGCATAAACATCACAAGGAATACTGAAGATCTCAGTCGAAGAAACAAATTTTGCATTGGTAAATGATTCTTTCATCTTTTCAATACCACGCTCATTAATGTCAGTATAAATAAGATTTGCACCTGCTTCATTCAAAAGTTTTGCAAGTTCATAACCTACAGACCCTACACCTTGAATTGCTACAGTCTTGCCATTGAGGTTGCGAGTTCCATAAGCCTTAGTTACTGATGCCTCAATACCTCTAAATACACCAAGAGCAGTATAGGGAGAAGGATTTCCAGAACCACCATATTGCTGAGCTACACCAGTAACATAGTTAGTTTCTGCAAAAATATGCTCAATGTCGTCGACACTTGTATTCACATCTTCGGCCGTAATATAGCGACCATTCAATGATTCAATAAAGCGTCCGAATGCACGAAATAAAGCTTCTGATTTGTCTTTTTTTGGATCTGCGATAATTACAGCTTTACCACCGCCTAAATTTAATCCTGACAAGGCAGCTTTATAGGTCATTCCCTTTGAAAGCCTGAGGACATCGATCAGTGCTTCTTCTTCAGTAGCATATGGCCACAAACGAGTACCACCCAGTGCTGGCCCCAGGGTTGTATCGTGAATAGCAATAATGGCCTTAAGCCCACAAGATTTATCCTGCAAGAAAACAACTTCTTCATGACCCATGGAATACATTTTCTCAAGTGTTAACATTTTTATCTCCATGATCATTATCAATGACCAAAATTAGGACTTAGGTTAAACTTATTTTTAACGCGAGAAGTTTCTTAAACCCAGATGATTTTGACAAGGAAGAACCTTATGCCCACAGTGTCAATATTAGACACAGACAAAGCTTTTGAAGTGAAAGAAGGAGAAATCCTTTATGATTCACTTAATGATCGAGGATATGAACTGCCCCACGGTTGTCTTTCAGGCTCTTGCGGGGCTTGTCGCGTTGAAATAATTTCCGGAAAAGAAAATTTGTCTCAACCAGGCGTGGTAGAAAAAAACACCATTGAAGCCCTTCAAGATGAATTTAAAAAAAACCATGGAGAAAGCTTTATAGTCGGTAAACATCTGCGTTTATCTTGCAGGGCCAGAATCAGCGGAGATGTTTGTTTAAAACCAATAAAGTAAAAAGCTATTTCTGAATTCTATCTAGAAGCAATTGTCTTTTTTCATTACGTATTTTTTGATTTATTGCATTAGCCGAAGAGACAGCATGATCCCAAGCTGTATAAATTTGCTTACGCGTATTAGCCTTCAAATCACCTGCAACATATAATCCAGTAATAGAAGTTAATCCGGTTTCATCAGCTACAACAAACCCACGCTCATCTAAAGCAGCACCTAATTCTTTAGCTAGCTCATTATAAACAATCATACCAAGGGAGATGAAACAAATGTCTGTCTTGAGGACGCTTTTTTCAAGAATAAATTCCGTTAGAATCTTACCCTTTTCTTCACCTTTTATTTCTAAAATTTTTTCTTCATTAATACCTATATTATAAAGTTTCAGAAGCTTGCAAGTCTCGTCTTGAAATTGAGCTTTTTCACCGTTGGTAAGAATATTCAGGGAAGCCAATTCATAGCGTTCATGGAGTATTATCGCCACCCATGCAGCTGAATTGCCATGCCCGATAACTGTTACATTTTTTTTGTAGGTATGATGACCGTCACAGATTAAGCAGTAATCAATGGTTTGCGCATTTGCATAATCATATACTGCTGCAATGGAGCCTTGGATGTGTGGTTGAGTGTCCATAACTCCTGTGCAAAGAATAACATATTTAGCAAAATGCAAATGACCTTTAGAATCAGTCAATTCAAAAGTTCCATCTTGATTTTTTTTAATCGAGATAATTCCCAGATTTTTTTTAATGGCAAGCTTCTCTTTAAATTCTGATTCCATAATCCATTTAATAGTTTCAGCATTCGGATCTTCAATCCCTCGCTTATAACTTAAATGAGCTGGCACATTTTCAACTTTTCGAACCCAGAAAGCGCGGGATTTCTTTTTATCTTTAGGTGAACCTGGAAAGAAGAGACATTCATCATTGTTTAGTACAGTTCGTAGTGCTGCCATAGTTCCAGCGGAACCACCACCAATAACACAAACTGGATAAATTTTTTGAGACATACTATTTAGCGCCTAAAGCCTTGTGCTGTTCATCATCATTTGAATTTTTTGATGATATCGCAGATGCTTCACGTAAATGTTCACCATTTACAGATTTAATCTTAACATCTTTGATCTCATAATTTTTGACTCTGATGAGCTCGAATGAAAAACCATCCCAAATAATTAAATGTCCCTTTTTAGGAAAGCTATTTCCAAGCTGTTCCATAAGGAATCCATTTAGAGTTGAGTAATTGTCATTAAGAGGAATCTTAATATCATATTCATTGTATAAATCTCTTAATGAAATATTAGAAGGTACTAACACACCTTCCTCTATTTTCATTCCTGGAATTTCATCTTCTTCATCATCATGTTCATCCTGAATTTCTCCAAAAATTTCTTCCATGATGTCTTCTAGAGTGAGCATTCCGACGACAATTCCATTCTCATCCTTGACTAATGCGAGATGAACTTTCTTACGATTCATGTGATCAAAAACGGCTTGTATCTTCATGTGCTCATAAACAAAGAAGGGGGGCTTTAAATATTTAGTTACATCAAAATTCTTACGTTCATCCAAACTTACAAAAGCGAGATCTTTAACATGTAAAAACCCTAAAACTTCATCAAGATCCTCAATGTAAACTGGATATCGACTGTGGGCCACTTCTCGCACAAGGCTTATGATTTGATCAAAACTACTTTTATTCTTGATGGCCTCAATTCTGGTCCTTGGAACCATGATGTCTTTAACTTTAATAGAAGGAAATTCAAGGATTGAGTTCAAAAGATCAATTTGTTTTGAATCAATTGTTCTTTCTTCTTCGGCCATTTCAACCATAACTTCAATATCATCCGAAGTTACTGCACGACTTCTTACTGTCGCATTTTCACCTAGTACCAATTTAATTATTTTCATGAAGATTTTAACGACGGGATATAAGCAGTAATAAAATCCCATAAGAATAACGATACAGGTAGGCGCAATTTTTTCAGATTTACCACGGCCAAAAGTTTTTGGAGCAATTTCACCAAAAAGTAAAATAATAACAGTTGTAATACCAACACTGATAGCCAAAGCATCGTTGTCTAAATATCTTTGTGCAATTGAAGCTGAAAGAGAGGCAATTAAAATATTAACGAAATTATTACCAACAAGAATAGTGGTAAGAATATCATTTGGTTTGGATAACCAATGCTTCATTGCCCAAGTATCTAGTCCACTTTCTTCAGCAATTTGCTTAGCTTTCTCGTGTGGTAAAGACAGCAGGGCTGCTTCGGCACCCGAAAAAAAACCTGAAAAAGCAAGGGAGACAACAAGGATGAGAATCTCTTGATCAGTGCTCATTTAGGCACCTTATTTGTTTCAATATTGAGCTCTAGAGAAAGGAAATTATAAAAAATCTTGTAAGATACTGCGGGGGGTTCTATGGGAAAAGACTCCTGTTAAGTAACTAAAAATACGTATTATTGATTATACCATACCAAGAATAAAACCACAAAAATGATACCTAAGCAGCAATGCTTTATGTAATTCTAGGGAGATAGCGGTTTACCCTTAAAGTCATGGTCTGAGTAAACAATTCGATCATTCATTTCGTGATCGTAATCACGAATTTCCGAAAAATTTGCTACATTTCTGAAATTTGTACGACACTTGTAACAAATCGCAACCACTGGCAGCCTTTTAAATAAAAAAAGATCAACAAGATAAAGTGCCACCAAACTTAAACCATAAGTCCAAATCGACAGGATGGCTGCAATCACAAAAAGACCAACGCCAATCTTTCGGTTGAAATCCTTTTGCTTATAAAAATCCTGGCGTGTACAAACTGGACATTTTTTTAAAATACTCTGGACATGGTCCAGGTTAAACGTCACATCCATTGAATGATTACATACATCACATTGTGCTTTGTGGGCATTTTGATCGGGATGAACTTCAACACTAGAGGCACAATTTGGACATGTGATTTGAACTGACATCATAGCGCTAAACCGTGTTTTGCCATTAAATAAATTGAGATTAATTCACCCACAATAACAAAAAACTCTACGATGTAAAGTACTCCAGTAGCACTCTGTATTGATCGGAGTTTACATAGTCTGAATGTAAAAAAAGTCAGTATGAGGGGAGCCGCGTAACCCCATAAATATCTCATTGAAATAAATAACCAATTGAAAGTGTAGCCATCCCCCAACTCATTACCCTCAATTAAATACGGAGTAGCTGTAGTTAAAAGCACAGTCAATGAAGCCATTAATTTGAGAAAAAATATTGCCCAAAATATATAAAGGCAATAGATCAAAGGCTCTTCACTTAGCTTAGGTACAACTAAATAATAATGCCCCAGGATCATGGCGAAGTTACTCATACTGAGCAATAAAGATGAATAGAGGAAAAACATTAACCAGTCTGGCCTTGGTAAATACAAATGAAATACTAGCGAGATGAAAGTAATTGTTTGAACGATGTAGAGAAGCCACATCAGAATTGATTTAAAGTCTTTATGAAAAATTGAAGTTAAAGAATTTGTTAAGAGTAAAATTCCAAAACAAACATAACTAAAAGTATCCAAGCCTGGGTCCATGAAAAAAGCAGTACCAAAAGCCAGAATTAAAGACATCAGAACGATTGAATTTCCTAATTTATAAAACCCTACCCCCGTCAGTCGCGTACTAACAATTGGAGAAAATAATTGAGTCCCAAAAGCTAAGGATAGCAAGAAGGTGTGAGTGATGATCTGAGTAATACTGTTTGACATGAATTAAGGATATCAAAAGGAAAAAGAAATGACTAACTTTGGAGTGCTAAAAAAAGTTCATCAATAATTCGATGATTTGGCGTAGGTATCATACCTCTTAAAGGCTGGCTTAATTCTGGGGATCTTATTTCAACCCACTGCCCTTTCTCTTCGAGGGTTTGCAACTTAGGGAATAAAAAGACATAAAGAAGGATAGTTCGATTTGCCAATTCATTAGTGTAGGTTCCCATAAACTTTGCATGATCTGGATTTATAACAATACCTACCTCTTCCTCCACTTCTCTAACAGCTGCTGCCAAAGGCGATTCATCAATCTCAATTCCTCCACCAGGAAACTCTAAAAAGCCGTGATAGGGACCATCATCCTCGCGGGTCTGTACCCAGAGCTTTAAAGTCTGATTGTTATATTCATAAAATACTGCCAAAGAAACAGGGACTAATTTCACAGTGAACTTACTTGAGGCTTAAATAATTTTGTCTCTAACAATAACAACTCTAAGCAAGCGCTTCCAATAAAAACCGCCCACCATGGGGTATGACTTTCATTAAAAAGTACAACTAAAGACCAGAAAATTCCGGCTGGTAATATTCTGCCGAGAAATTTCACCGGCTTCGGCATGTTTACCAAAGGCTTTAAGAATAAATGTTGTAAATTTATAACTGTTTTGAGGGTCGAGAAACGATATCTTCGATTTTCAAAACTCAGAGAATTTTCCTGCGAAGCAACCCAGTTCCATATGTACCCAAAAGAAAAGAAAACTAAAAAATCCCAGCTATTCCATAAAACGTAAAAAACAAGATCAAAGACAAGTAACAGAATAAGTTCAAAGGTTTTTCTCTTCGTGAGAATAAAAAAAGACTTCATTCAAGAAATCCCTCTTTATGAAGAAAAGTCAGTTCCGGAAACTGAATAGTATCAGGGGCCGTGACAATGAATCCAAACACGGACATAAATTCAGTGGTCTTTAACATTTTATCACGAGAAAACTTTGAACCCATTTTGTCCCAAAGTGGAGTGTCGATTGCGCCTGGGAATAAATTGGTGAAACGAATTTTATAATCCTTCCATTCTTTCTTTAAACTCTCCAGTAAACCTAACTGACCAAACTTTGAGGCATTGTAGGCACTCACATTTGGGTAACCATAATGAGCAGCTGTTGAAAGAATCGAAATAATGTGGGTTTCATTTTTAATTAAAAAAGATTCAATGTGACGGAATAATAAGAAAGGACCAACAGTGTTTGTGGCCAGATGTACTTCGAATTGCTCCAAAGTCACATCTGAAATTGGACCCATTTCACAAATACCGGCATTATTAATTATTAAATGAAGATGGGGTGTGAATTCACGAATCGTTTCAATAAACTCTTCAACCGAATCTTCTGAAGTAATGTCCAGTTCAACATCGTAAAAATTTTCATGCTCCAGATCGGTTCCAGATCGAGATCCACCAAAGACGATATAGCCGCAATCAAGAAGAAATTTAGAGATATCAAGACCAAGACCGGAGGAGGAACCAGTGACAAGCGCACACTTTTCCATAGTTTCTCCCCCGTTTGAAGATTATTTAGCGATACCTACAGCACGAGTCTCTCTAATCACTGAAACTTTAATTGTTCCAGGATAAGACATCTCTTGCTCAATTTTCTTCGCAATATCACGTGAAAGCATAATGGTTTGCTCATCACTTACTTTTTCATTTTCAACCAGTACACGAACTTCGCGACCCGCTGAAATGGCGTAAGATCTATGAACACCTTCAAAGGAATTCACGATTTTTTCAATATCCGAAAGACGAGAGACATAAGACTCTTTAAGAGCTTTACGAGCACCCGGACGAGCACCTGAAAGGGCATCCCCTGCTGCAACTAAGTGAGCAAGAATTGATTCTGGTTTTTCATCATCATGGTGAGCACGGATGGCGTGAACGATATCCGGAGACTCTCCATATTTTTTAGCGAAGTCAGCACCGATAACAGCGTGAGAGCCTTCAGCCGAAGCATCTAGCACTTTTCCGATATCGTGAATCAAACCAGCACGACGAGCTTGCTTAACGTTTAAGCCAAGTTCAGCGGCCATGTTACCTGCAAGGAATGAAGTCTCCAAAGCATGTTGATATTGGTTTTGAGTATAAGAAGTACGCCAGTTAAGGGCACCAATTAGTTTTAAAATTTCAGGGTGCATACCGTGCACACCAATTTCCATCTGAGCTTTCTCTCCAAGTTCACGAAGACGAGATTCAAACTCGTGCTTACATTTTTCATAGAACTCTTCAATTTTAGCCGGGTGAATACGACCATCAGCGATCAAGCGCTCAATTGTCATACGAGAGATTTCTTTACGAACAACGTTGAATGAAGAAATCGTTACGATACCAGGAGTATCATCGATAATTAAATCCACTCCACAGATTTGCTCGAAAGCACGAATGTTACGACCTTCTCGTCCAATCAAGCGACCTTTCACACCATCATCAGCAATTTCAACTGATGAAATAGTTTGTTCAGCTACGTATTCACCAGCAAAACGCTGAATTGCAATTCCTACAATTCTCTTCGCGCGTTTTTCTGCTTCTTCGTTAGCTTCTTCTTCAATGCGCTTAACTCTTTTAGCCGCATCAACTTTAGCTTCTTGTTCCACAGTTTCAATCAATTCAGCTTTAGCCTGATCTTTTGTGAGACCAGCAACTTGAGTTAGTTTATTTGCAAGCTCATCTAGAATTTCTGCATTTTTCTTAATCTCTGCATCAAGCTTTTGAACCCGAGTATCAACTTCAGCTTCTTTAGCTTTTAAGCGATCTTGATCTTTTTGCGTTTGTTCAGTTTTCTGCTCAAGTGCGACTTCTTTTTTAGTTAAGCCACGCTCGAAATCTGTCAGATGCTTCTTCTTTTTTTCCATTTCATGATCAAGCTGATTACGCTCTTCGCGAACAATGTTTTTCGCATCATTCTGAGCTTTCTTACGAACTTCTTCAGCCTCTGCTTGAGCCTTTTTCAAAATATCTAAAGCACCACTTTCGTTAGCTTTCGCTGCGGCAGTGTTTTTGATGTTAAGTAACACGAAAGCAATGATTGCTCCTGCCACTACACCAATTACCGCCATCATTATTGGATCCATTATTTGTCCCCTTAGAACTTAACTTGCTGTTTAACATTCCAGCAAAATTTTTCAGTTATTATAAAGTCCATGTGGCAGTCGTGACTTTCCACAGGAATTTCTTCATTTAGTTGTCCACTCCAGGCAATCCCAATTTTTAGTGCCTGGGAGCTTTCGAGGTAACGGTCATAATAACCCTTTCCTCTTCCAAGTCTTCGACCATTCAGACCAAACCCTACCCCAGGAATCAAAAACCAATTTGGTTTCACTTCGTGGTAAGGAGGCTGAAGCCACATACCTCCGCGGGGCAATCCATCGGGGATGGCAAAACTCATTTCCTCACCCTTCGCGATGGGGAAGGCCAGTGCTACAGGAACTGATTTTAATAATTCCTGATAAACCGGGGCGATCTCTGCTTTTAACGGCAAATAGCCAGCACCGATCTGATCCATGAACTCAGGAAACGCTTTAAAGAGTTTAATGATTTGATTTGTAAGAGAAAAACTTAAGCCTTGAATCTCATCGTTTGAAAGAGCAGTTAAACTTCTTAGTAGTTCGCTACGAAGAATATCTTTTCTCACACTTAATTCGCTTCAATGTTTAATGCTTGCAGTGCAGTTTCGAGAGATTCTTCCAGTTTGAAGATGTTTTGCTTATATTCATCTTCAAGTTGCATTTTTTCAGTGGCCATTTTTAATGCCACTAAAACTGCAACGTCAGTATCTCGAAGCTGCGGACGATTGACTTTTAATGCTTCCACTTCAGCATTAATTAAATCAATCACTGCCTTAGCATTGTGACTATCGTTTTGATCTGGGCGTACCCTGACCTTACAACCTAATACATTGTACTCAATATCCTGAACCATTTGGGTCATTAGAATAAGGTAGGTGACAACTGGATAAAAGTCAACGAAGTCGCAAGCTAGAACTTCGTCATTTCAGGAACTTATCTAAACTCAAGGCCAACTAATGTTTTAAGATAAAGATCTAGTTCAAAGAGTTGCAAATCCTCAACTGATTCTCCAACTCCAATATAGGTAATAGGCACTTTAAGATTATCAACAATCCCTACTGCGCTGCCTGCTTTTGAAGATCCATCACATTTGGTGAATATAATTCCAGTAAGTTGAAGTGCCTTATTAAATTCCTGTGCTTGCTTCAAAGCGTTTTGTCCCGTTATTGCATCCAGTACCAATAAAACCTCATGTGGGGCATCTGGGTTAATTTTGTTCATGACTTTTTTAGTTTTGGATAATTCATCCATTAAATTCTGATTAGTATGCAGGCGACCCGCAGTATCAATAAGACAATAATCATAGCCTTCAGAATAAGCCTTAGCGACTGTGTCATAAGCAACACCGCTTGGGTCAGCGCCATCTTTAGCTCTCACCATATCCGCACCTGCTCGGTCACACCAAACTTGCAGCTGATCTACGGCTGCGGCTCGAAAAGTATCACAAGCTCCAACTAAAACTCGGGCACCTTGCTCTTTAAGCTTGGTGGCCAGCTTTCCGATTGTAGTAGTTTTACCAACTCCATTCACACCAACAATCATAAACACACGAGTTTTCTTTTCAGTGTCATCAAAGAGAAAAACATCTTTATGAATATTGTGCTGGATAGGTTCCATCTTTTCTTTCATGAAATGGAATACCAAATTCTGAATCTCATCCGGAGTTTTACCCTTCCCTTGTTTATCCAGTTTACTTAATAGTTCCTGTACAAGAGCGGTGGGAATGTCGGCGGTGTAGAGAATTTCTTCAATCTCATCGAGTGAGGCAGTTCCATTGGAAAATAAATTTCCTATTTTTCCCCAAACATCCATTCGAGATTTCTCTAGGCCAAGAGAGAGCCTTTCGGACCATGAAATTTTTGGAATAACTTCTTGGAGAGGAATTTTTTCAATGGCAGTTTTTTTGTCTTCAATTTCGGGTTCTTTCCCAACCGGCTTTTTCTTAATGAAGAAAAATAATGCGATCCCAATAATAACTAAAATAAATATTAAAACCTGGGGTGATAAATTTAGAGTTTCCATATGCTGCGTCCTCTGAAATGACTAGAAGTATGGACCAAATTACTTGTTAAAGTAAAGGCTCAAGAAGGTCCAAATCATATGGGCAGTCGCTCCCCACAACAGGTGAGATTTTGAATTCTGTGCAAGCGGAAGATAAGTTCCAGTTTTAATGGGATGAAACATCACTGCATTGCTCACGAAGCCATGCCGCCAAGCATATTCCCATCCATCTTCTTTAATTAATGCACTCCAAGGATATGCCAAAATTTCATCCCATTCTCCATTGCTCTTCACATCTCTTAAAAATTGATCAGTCCCCAAAGTGAGTTTGGCCATGACTGGCACAATTGGCCGCAGGCGAGCAGTTAGAACCGGAGGTAAACATCCCAGATATTCCAGACAATCACGGCCATGGTTAGTTTCTTCTTCAAATTCTCTTTGGGCCACTTCCCATGGATCAACTTCAGTAGCCATCTTATGACCACCTACAAAAGCAATTTGTCCTCCGTGAGTTGGCATTTGCTCAGACCTTTTTATTAAAAAAACATGCTCTTCATTACATAAAAAGATTACGGCTCCTTTCCACTCAAGGTCGCCTAGAGTATGCTGAGAAAGGACATTTTTTATTCGGTGGAAATCCATGCGTTTACGTTACCAGTTTGAGCTGATTCAGCTTATTAGAAACTTCTTCACCCAACAAGGTTTTTTGGATGTACTGACTCCTCCGGCCGTGGAAAATCCTGGCATGGAAGTCCATATCCATCCATTTCAGTTGCATTCAGTATCTAAAAATAAACTAACGCCTAAGTATCTCCACACTTCTCCTGAATTTTGCCTCAAAGAGTTATTGGCCAATCCAGAAGAAGATATCGATAAACTATTTTCATTAAGTTACTGTTTTCGGGATGAACCAGACTCGCCTATTCATCGCAATCAATTCATTATGCTTGAATGGTACCGTAAGCATGAGCGCTATGAAAAAATCATGCAGGATACTGAAGAGTTAATTCAGTATTGTCTTCGATCAAATTTACCAGTCAAAAAGAACCTGAAAGAACAGAAGATGGTTAAGAAAACCATGCAAGAAATTTTTCTGGAATATTTAAATATCAACATTTTAAATTATTTAGATGTCATCTCTATTAAAGAATTACTCAGCACATTTCCGGATGTTCCAGTTCCTGCTGCCGAATGTGAGTGGGATGACTACTTCTTTCTTCTCTACTTAAATAAAATAGAACCTGAAATTGCAAAAATACCGTTACTCTTGATTTATGAATTTCCAGCTCCATTAAGTGCGTTATCAACTTTCAAATCATCTGATTTAAGAGTATGCGAACGATTCGAGGTTTACATCAATGGAGTTGAACTTTGTAACTGCTTCAATGAGCTAACAGATCTAAAAGAACAAAAAAAGAGATTTGAATTCCAAAATAATTTAAAGAAAAAACTTTACGCCTATCAGCTTCCTGAACCAAAGCAGTTTTATTCTGCCCTAGAACAAGGACTGCAACCATCTTCAGGTATTGCTTTAGGCGTTGAGCGCTTTCTTTATTCGATTTGTGAAATTTCAAATCCGTTTTTCAGATAAATCGCTTTAATATCATTTGCAATATCTTGAAACTCACTTCGCTTAAAAAAATGTCCCTGAGCTGTATAACTTTTTAAGTTTGCATTTAATCGATCTTTATACATAAGTGCATGTGCATAAGGAACTTCGACATCATCCATACTATGGTACAAATTTATATTTTTAATTGAACTAAATTGAGACAGATCATTGGGAACTTCAAAGCCATCAATTTTGTTAAATGGCATGGCCACTAAAAAAAGGCCAATAACTTTCTGTAAAATTTTTTCTTGTGAAAGATATTTTAATAAAAAAGAGGCTCCCAAAGAATGTCCCACAAAAATCACTTCACTATTTATTTTAGCAAGATATTTATCTAACAGGATTTTCCATTCTTCAAATGTGGGATTTCTTGGTGAAGGCATTTGTGGTGCTATCACTTTAAACTCATTACCTAACACAGATGGTAATGAGGACTGCCAATCTCCAGAACCATCTTCCAGGAAACGGTAATGTTTGGGTCCGGCGCCATGAATATTAATAATAATTTTTTTTGTAGTTTTCATTAACTACTATTATCGATCTGCTCAGTTCTTGACTCAAGGGGTGGCGATTTCTACCGGTCTATTCTAACAGCTGCAAACCGTTCATTACTTTATGCAGCTTAATAATAAATTCTGATTTAATGTGCTGAACGGGCATACTCTTGGCCCACTGCAAATGATACTCCGAGCGAATATCCTGCCTTATTGGACTCTTCAATAATGGTCCGTAATCTTTTGCCAATTCTGAAGAAAAAACCGAGTACCACTGATTAAGATTTTCGAGATTATGTACTTCGTAGTGTTCCATCAAATCCAAGGCTTTTTCAACAAGGATTCGTTTAAGTGAATAAAGATTTAATTGCGCTAGACTCTCTTGTTTAAAAGTTTGATTTAAAAACCGTTGACTAAACTTTAAGCTAAAACTCAATAACCTTTGTGAAGGTTTTTCTTCAATGTTCTCCAATGCTGCATAGACATCATCAAGAACTAATCCTTGATAAATACCTTCCCGTGAACCACCCTGCTCAAGAACGTTTAACCAAGACGAAAGGTCCTCGTACCGGGCTTCAGTTCTTCTCGTAACCTGAAAAAGCTCTTGCACAAATTTATAATCAAACTGACGCTTTTTATCTTTTGGTAATTTATCATACTCACTAGGCTCTTTTACCAATTTATTGTAGTTGGCGATGTCCGTACTTTTTTTAACTTGTTTAGGGATTTCTGGTAATTTTGCTTCAACAACTACTGGTATAGGAATAGGTCCAAAAAAATAAGTTCCAAGATTTGGACTAAGAAAAGATATCAAAGAACGACCTTTAGATTTCCATGACGGCTCGAGAATTTGATCTTGTGCCAATATAGAAAAACTGAAAAGAAGACTGATAATTACGATCACCTTTTTCACGGTAACTCCTTAAATATACAATCAAGCTTAACTCATTTAATCTTATCTTGAACTAGGAGATTCTTGCCCCGATGGTAGTCTTCCTCGTGGTGGACTAAAATTTGGCTGTGAGGTAATTAGTATGTTTAGTCATATTTTTGGTAAAAAGAAAAAACTTGAAGATGAAGTAATTATTAAAGCCGTGGTGACTCAAACCGCTGCTTTGATAAATGATCTTCATCATCAAATTGATCTTCGTTTCAGAGAGCTCTCTGCTCAAGTTAAAGAAATTGAACTTGGTCTTGCTCAAATGGAAACAAAACTTCTCACAAAAGATTTAAAAGACAAGCAAGCCTATGGTCTTCTCCACTACAAATTACATGAAGCTAAAAATCCTAAATTACAAGTTGAAATAAATGATTTGGAAGTTAAGTTAACTGAACTAAAGTCACCCGCCAAAGATCAATAAGCTCTTTCTGGCTATTCAATATCCCATGAGGGAAAATTTTTTCATGTTATGCCTTAATTATTCTTCCAACTAAATCATAATCGAGCACATCAGTGATTTCGACTTTAACGATGTCACCAGCTTTGGCAAAACCGTCGTTAATAATAACTTTTCCATCAATATCCGGTGCCTGACCAGCATGGCGGCCCTGAAGCAACAAATCTGTTTCTTCATGTTGACCTTCAATCAGAACTTCGATCACTTTGCCAAGAAATTCCTGATTCAGTTCACGGGCAATTTCTTTTTGAGCTTCATAAAGCAGCTCAAATCTTTGATCAATGACTTCTTGAGAGATTTTATTTTTTAGACGCACGGCTGGAGTACCTTCTTCATCTGAATATTTAAATACTCCAAGATGGTTGAAACGGGCTTTTTTGATTCCTTCAAGCAAGGCTTGAAAGTCATCTTCTGTTTCACCAGGAAAACCAACAATGATAGAAGTGCGCAAAACAATGCCAGGAATTTTATAACGAAGAGTCGCTATTTTTTGATGAATTAACTCTTCAGTTGCACGTCGATTCATTCGTTTAAGAACACCATCAGCAAAATGCTGAACTGGCATATCTAAGTATTTAGTAATTTTTGTCGAAGAGGCCATGAGATCCATAACGTCTTCGGTTAAATCATCAGGGTAAAAGTAAAAAACACGAACCCAATCAATACCTTCAACTTTCTCTAAACGAGAAAGAAGCTCATAGATCATCGGATTTTTACCGTCTTTTTTACCACCGCCGTCAAGATCAACACCATAATCAGAAAAATCCTGAGAAATAAGATTCAATTCACGAACACCTGTTTTTGCCAATGTAGTCGCTTCAGCTACTAAAGAATCAATCGTACGTGAACGAAGTTTCCCTCGAAGAGTTGGTATAATACAGAAAGTGCAATTACGGTTACAGCCTTCAGAAATTTTCAACCATGCCATATAGAAGGGAGAGGTATTTAAACGTGGATCAAATTCAGTGTGAATAAATTTAGGAATTTCAACAAATGATTTCTTTTCGAGTTTCCCTTCCTCCATGGCGCGAAGAAGAGGGACTATTTTATTGTACTCACCAGTTCCGATGAACATGTCAATTTCAGGCATCTCAGCCTCAAGCTCTCCAGCATACCTTTGGGCCATGCATCCCGACATAACTAAAGCTTGGCATTTACCATCTTCTTTATAAGAAGCGAGATCTAGAATTGTTTCAATTGATTCAACTTTGGCAGCCTCAACAAAAGAGCAAGTATTCACAATAATTACTTCAGCATCTTCAGGAGTGGAGGCGATGGTAAAACCATCGAGCTTCAAATGACCTAACATAACTTGAGAATCCACCAAGTTTTTGGAACATCCTAAAGAAGTAAAATAAAGTGACTTCTCTTGAAATTTCTTCGGCTCAAGATTCATAAAACACCTGCAAAAAAAATTGATCTAATGGAATCCAGGTTTTAGAAGATAGCGAGGCAAAAGTCTAGGAAGCCACCTACCCCCTAGGACCAGACCATGTAAAAAAGTCAAAGTTCATAGTGAAACCCCTGGTTTTGACATGTTGCACCAGTTAAGGCAAGCCTCTCTATCACTTAAATTCAGAAATTGAAAAAACATATAGTTTTTACTCTTCTCGCTAGTCTGAATGAAAAAACCGACTAGACTGTGTTTTTCAAATGGGCAAGAAAGTACCGACCGATACAATCATTAGGTCCTGTAATACACTCAAGAATACAACGGACTAAAGTAGAATAAGTAGATTATGGGTTATATTAGAAAAGGTTTTGCAAAAGCAGTTAGAACAGTGCCTAAGGTGCGCAAGCTCCTATTCTGGGCAACTACGACTTTTTTTGCTTTAAGTATTCTAATGGTTATCGCTTTAAAGTGGTTTCCAGTTTATTTAACTCCTCTAGTTTTACTTCGCACTAGTGAATACGCTTTAGATGGTAAATGGGTATCCATTCAAAAAGATTGGGTTAAATTAGATGAAATTTCTCCCCATCTACGTAAAGCCGTCATTGCTTCTGAAGATCCGAAATTCCTCGCTCATTCTGGTTTTGATTTCGAAGCCATTGCGAAAGCTATTGATGCAAATAAACGCCGTAAAGTTAAGATGGGCGCCTCAACAATTTCTCAGCAAACCGCTAAAAATGTTTTCCTCTATCCCTCTCGAACATTTTTGAGAAAAGGTCTTGAGGCATACTTCACTGTTCTGATTGAAAACATCTGGGATAAAAGAAGAATTTTAGAAGTTTATTTAAATGTAATTGAACTTGGTCCGGGAATTTATGGAGCAGAAGCAGCCGCTCAGTACTATTTCAAGAAACCGGCAAGAGAATTAGCTCAAGGTGAGGCTCAATTATTTGCCGCCATCCTACCAAATCCACGTAAGTGGAATCCAAAACGTCCTACGAACTTTGTTTTGCGCCGACGTAATTTCATTAAGCGCAATCTTGCACTTCTTGGAAATTCTTATTTCAAACCAACAATGTAATTAGTCCTTAAGATAGAAGCAACCCACGGACTGTTTATTTCTGAGTGAAGCGTTGAGCACCATAAAGGCTACTTCAACTCCGTTACGTAGGCCGATTAATTCATCATGCAGTTGTGCATGCTTATAAAACTTCGAAATTTCATCCTGTAACTCAATAAACATGGCACGCGCTCTGGCAAGGCGATTTTGAGAACGTGATAAACCAACATAGTTCCACATGGTTTGTTTGAGAGTCATCTGATCCTGGGTAATCAGGGCGAGATCAGCTTCTTCATAAGCCTTATTCCAGTCTTTAATTTTTTTCAGATCGTATTCATTAAAATTACTGATTTTTGCAATAATATCTTCTGCGGCGATGTAGCCCCAGGTAAGACCTTCAAGAAGCGAAGTTGAAGCCAAACGATTCGCGCCATGAAGACCGGTGCATGCCACCTCTCCTACAGCATACAAACGTTTTAAATTAGTGCGGCCCTTGAGGTCAGTCTTTACACCGCCACAAGTATAGTGAGCGGCAGGAACTACTGGAATCGGTTCATGGGCCATGTCGATTTTATTTTCCAAGCAGTAAGCGTAGATTGTTGGAAAACGATTTTTTAAATACTCTTCATCTTTAAAAGTAATATCTAAATAAACACAGTCTTCTTTTTCAGCAATCATTTCTTCCAGAATCGCCCTTGAGACAACATCACGAGGAGCAAGCTCGGCATCCTCATGATATTTTTTCATGAAAGCTTCGCCTTTAGAGTTAATTAAGCGCCCACCTTCTCCACGTACAGCTTCGGAAATTAAAAAGCGGCGATGGGAAGAACGATTATAGAAAGTGGTAGGATGAAATTGTATGAATTCCATATTGGTAACGGCAGCACCTGCTCTATGAGCCATGGCATGTCCATCTCCTCTCGCACCTTCAGCATTGGAATGGTGAAGGTAAAGTGCACCGATACCACCAGTGGCAAGAATGGTCACTTTCGAAAGGATTTTTCTAACTTCTTTTTTTTCCTGATCTAAAAGATAAGTTCCCAATACCTGATTCTCTTCATAACGTTGAGTGATATCAACACCGTGGTGATTAGGAGTGATTAAATCGATGGCAGTGTGACTGGTTAAAAAAGTCACATTTGGAAAACGCTTTTCATCATTCAAATAATTTAAAAGAGAAATTTGAATCGCCTTACCGGTCATGTCGCCATTGTAAATAATTCGATCACGAGAATGAGCGGCTTCTTTAGTGAAGAGAAGCTCACCTTCTGCGTCTTTTGCAAAATCGGTATTACTTTTATGAATTAAAACTTCATCAATAATTTCAGCAGATCGGGAAGAAAGAATTTTTGCCGCTTCAGCATTAGAAGTATAAGCTGATGCTTTCAAAATATCCTGCATCAATGCTTCCTGATCATTTAAATCTTTCGGACTATAGATAATTCCACCTTGAGCCCAAAAAGTATTCGTGATTTCAGGTTTTTTTTCACGAGTGACAATCGTCACGCGCATTTTTTTCTCAGCTAGTTTTATCGCTGCTGACAATCCCGAAATGCCGGTACCGATGATAAGGACGTCAGTATTAAAATCTTTCATATTGGTTTAAACTTTAAAGAGAGATCAACCCTAGGTGCTGAGTAAATCAAAGCACCCATGCTGATGGCATCTACACCCTCAATCAAAAAGGATTCAAGATTTTCTAATTTTACACCGCCGGAAACTTCATAATTCATACCCGCTGTTTTCATCTGCACTGCTGAATTTATTAAGTCTGGTGAAAAATTATCCAGCATGACATGTTGAATGCCGAGTGCCTGAGCAAGTTTTAATTCTTTTAAATCATGGATTTCAGCAATTATATTATTATAAAACGCGCCTTGTTTTTGGAAGAAAATGTAAGCACCTTCAAGTCCACCTAAACAAGCTTTATGATTATCTTTAATCATCCACGTGTCAGTTTGCCCCAAGCGGTGGTTAAATCCGCCACCAACTCTAACAGCATATTTTTCGAGTGAGCGCATACCAGGAGTGGTCTTTCTAGTATCAAGAAGTTTGATGTTTTTCTTTGAGGCAATCTCAACATGCTTTTTAGTCCATGTAGCAATTGAGCTCGCATGCTGAAGCAGATTCAAAGCCAATCTTTCACCAGTAACTGCTATATTAAAAGGAATCGCGCGAGGTATTTCTATGACTTCACCAGATTGAAATCCTTTACCATCCCAATTTCTTAAAAATTCAAAATGACCGACATCTGCGCCCAGGGCACTAAAGACTGCAGCAAAATAATCACCACCGGCCAGAATCAAAGGAGATTTAATTTTTAAATAGAGCTTCACTTCAGATCTGCTTAGAAATCTAGTGTAATGAAAATTGCGAGTTAGATCATCTTCTTCTAGCCACAGTTTTATTTGGGGATAGAGAGTCTCGAGACTAAAGTCACTCATGAAAGCTAAGTATCTTTTTTGGGCCGATGATGCAAGGGATTCCCATTTTCGCGATGTATTACTCAACTAATTATTATCGCTATTTACAAAAAATATCTGTGGCCCAGAACTTGCTTTGTCAGATACATGAAAATGACCTGGCCACTGTCCATTTTAATCATTTCTTTTGTGCTATTAGCGATATTAAAGGCTCACGACTTAACTTCCCTGGCACCATTTTATAAAAGTCAAAAGACTTATAAATTGCATCATTTTGATGCAGCAAAAAAAAGTGCTTCTGAGCAAGAAGTCGAATTATTGGAGCTTTGGGAGTCGATGCTAACCGGTCGATCTGCACCTGTTTCACGCTGGATCAAAGATCAATATAAAAGTCTTGGCCTGAATCATTTATTTACGCCGTCAGGATTTCATCTCTCGGCCGTGATGTTACCATTCATGAAATTAATAACCCATGCAAAATGGCAGTTAATTTTTTTGATCCTAGTTGGAATAGGTATTTTCTCGCTCTCAGGGCAAGGCGCTTTAAAGCGAATGGCTTTAATAAAATTCAATCAAAAAATTCTTGGTCAAAAAACTGGCTTTGCTCTGGCCCTACTACTAGATATTTTATTTGGCTCTTTTACCGACTCTCCTACAAGTTTTTGTTACAGCTTTTTGTTCCTGGGAATTATTTATTCTGGTTCGAGCTTATTATTTTTATGGTTTTTCTTTGCACAAGGCTTAATTGCATATTTTAGTGGGGAATTAATTTCTCCACTAATAATCTTTTTGTCTCCTATTTTAAATCTGGCATTTGCCATAGCAATGCCTTTGTTATTTGTTCTTGCTTACCCTTTAGCCCAATGGCAACTATTCTTAGGAATTAAAATACTGAGCTTCTTACAGAAGATGGTGGAATGGTCGGCGCAATTAAGCCTCATAGTCCCTCCGTGGGAGTTTAATTTTGGTATTTTGTTGTGTTTTCTTTTGTTTTACTCGAGGAAAAGAAAGGCGTTTGCAGGAGCAGTATTAATGGTTTCATTTACTTTGAATTCTGATTCAAAGAATATTCCACGATTCGGAAATTATGACTTCGTTCCTCAAGGGAAAATTGAGAAAATTATTCCAAATGAATTTGGTGAGACGGTTTATTGGACAGATGGAAAGTGCGATAGAGAATTGATCAGAGGAGTATGGTGGGAAAAATGCTCCCCTTCAAAGAAGAAGAGGAGCGTAAATAAAAAAACTTAAGAAACTTTCATCTGTTTAATTAACGCGTCGAAAGTCTTTTCTTCGCGAATGGCGTACATCAAATTACGTTTAATATTCTCATTAGATTTATAGAATTTAGCGATTTCATCTTTCTTCATGTCAGATTGAGAAACCATTTCATCAATTTTCGCATCTAGATCTGATTCTTTGGCTTCGATATTGAATTTCTTCGCTAATTTATCAAGGATCAAGCCTGAGCGAACCTGGAAAGCTGCTTTATTTGTCACATCGTCATTCCAACGCTCGAAATAAAGAGCAATCATTTGCTCATTGAAACCTTGCTGCTTCAATGTCTTAGAAAGATCTTGCTTAACGCCTTCTTTTTGCTCTTCGATCAAAGCTTGTGGAACTTCAATTTTGTTGTCATCAATTAATTTCTCTAGAATTTGCTGCTGAAGTTTAGTTTGAACTTCACGTTTCTTCTGCTGGGCCATTCTACCTTTATTTTTCTCATTAAAATCAGCTACTGAAGTAAAGCCGAACTCTTTTGCAAGTTCATCAGTGAATTCAGGAAAATTCTTTTGCTTGATCTCAAGAACTTCTACGTGAAAAGTTACAGGAGCATTTTTCAATTCAGCTTCATGATAATCAGCAGGGAAAGTAACTTTAATATCTTTCTTATCGCCTTTTTTGAAACCAATCATTCCATCTTCAAAACCTGGAATGAATTGACCGGAACCAATCTCGAGCATGAATTCTTGTGCTTTCATGTTCTCAGGCTTAGTGCCATCAGCTCTCTCACCTTCAAAATTAAAAACGGCATAATCGCCTTTAGCAAGCTTGTGGTTAGCATCTTTAACTTCTACGACTTCAGCTTTTGGTGCCAGATAGTTTTGTTTAAGTGTTTCAAAATCAGCATCAGTAACTTCTTCCGATTCTTTTTTGAAAGTATATTTTGAGAAATCTTTCAATTCGAACTCAGGAATTACTTCTACAGTGGCTTCGAAGGCGACCGTTTTATCAGCTTCATACTTTGTGTTACCAAATTGTGGGTAACCTACAGCACGGATATTTTCTTTTTTAACAGCTTCGAAATATTCATTTGAAATAAAACGGTGAAGTGCATCGTTTTCAATTTGTGGTCCAAAAAGTTTCTGAACCATCTCTACTGGTGCTTTTCCTTTACGGAAACCTTTAAGGTTTGAGTTCTGTTGTTTGGCCATAACAGCATCTTTAATTTCTTTTGAAAGGTCTACCTTTTCAAAATTGAATATTAATTTCTTGGTACAGCCGTTAACTTCTTGAATGGTGTAAGACATAGATTCTCTCTTTGATAGTAGGTAAAATTTAGAGTGGTTTTTTGTAACACAATACAGATAAAAGTCAATTTATAGAGACAAATTCAGTAATTGACGCGAACCATATATAGTCCATTTGGGGGCGCAACCGGACCCATTCTATGGGACTTCTTAGCCTTTAGGGAAGATTGGAATTCCTCGAGTGTTATTTTGCCTCGCCCCACATTCCAGAGGGCACCCATCAGCAAACGAACCATCTGTTTTAGGAAACCATTTCCGATGATTTTGAAAACATAATGAGAGGGCAACATTTCCCATTGGCCTTGTGGAACTTCAAGAATTTCACATTCAAAAATCTTTCTTACATTGCTTGCGACTTCGGTACCTTCACAAAAGTAATTTGAGAAATCATGTTCTCCAACTAGTATTTTACAGGCTTTGCGCATTTTTTCTAAATCCAGATCGAATGGATGATTTACTATTAGATCATTTTGAAAAGCAGTCGCAACCCGATCAAAAGTAAAACGATAATGGTACTCTTTTGAAGTTGCATGAACAGTTGGCAGAAACTCATGATCGGAAAGTTCGGCTTGAATGACTCTAATGTCATCAGGTAACTTTCCGTTTAAAGCTTTGATTAATTTTTCGGGAATAATTTCAAGTTCAATTCCCACTTTCACAACTTGCCCTAAAGCATGCACGCCTGCATCTGTGCGGCCTGAACCGATACTATTGCCTTTGGACTTAGAGATAATTGCCAAAGCCTTATTCAGCTCACCCTGAACAGTCTGACCTGCATCTTCAGGTTGGATCTGCCACCCTAAATAATTGGATCCTTTGTATTGGAGAACGAGACGATAGTAATGAATCACCGTTCTTCAACTTCCAATTCTTCCTGCCAATCAAAGATTCCTTCAAAGCGTTTTCTGTGAGTAAGAAAATAGATAAGAGAGGCTATAACGTAAAAAGTAATAATGACCGGAATCATCACTTCTTCATAGATAAACAGAGAAGCCAGAATAAGAAAAATGACCATGAGAACTTGTTTCTTATGTTTTTTTGCCCACTCAGACTTTTTAAAACTAGGAAAAGGAATATTTGAAATCATAAGTACTGCATAAAATAATAAGTAGCCCACAGTAATTGGGCGGTAGTCCACAATTGCTGGAACATCTAAAGAAAGTAAAATCATCGCTACGACTGCTGTAGCTCCACCAGGAATAGGTAAGCCCTGGAAGTAGTCTGATTTGTTTTTATCAATATTGGCATTGAAGCGCGCAAGTCTCAAAGCTCCACAGAGAATAAAAAAGAAAGCTGCCACCATTCCAGGTCTGCCAGCATTATCTAAAAATCGAAAGTAATAAACGATTGCGGGTGATACACCAAATGATACAAGATCACTCAATGAATCGAATTGTTCTCCAAATTGTGATTGTGTATTAGTCATGCGTGCTACTCGTCCATCAACACTATCAAACACCGCACCCAAAACAATAAACATACAAGCGAGTTTAAACTCTCCATGAAAGCCTTGAAGAATGGCAGCGAAGCCGCAGGCCATATTAAGGGCAGTAAAAGTATTGGGAAGAAAAAATGCCCAACGACGATTCTCAATCAACATATAAAATCCTTATTTGACGTCTTTTAAAGCGGCAATCACAGTCTGTCCGGGAACTACACGTTCTTTTTCAAATACTAATATATCGCTATTTTGTGGAAGATAAATTATTAAAGTTCCCCCAAATGGGTAATTTCCAAAACACGCTGCACCCCGGCCACGATCTCCTGATTTCAGCCAGATTGTTGGTCTTTGACCGTATTTACAATCAATAAATCTCATTAAAGTCTTAGTTTGATTTTTTGAAGTCAGGATAAGGTCAGTATGAGCCATCTCGATCATTGGTAAATAAAAATTTTGAGACGTAGCACCTCGACGAATTTTCTTACCTTGGTTCGCCTTAAGATATGTAGCCTCGCCTGCAGTAGGTAAATAAAGACCTTTCTCATCCCAACCTCCAATTGAAATTCTCACTTCATAGCAAGGAGGCATATCTTCCCAATTCGTAGTATCTCTAAGAATAGATTCTACAACACCATGGACTGGTGAAAGATAAATTTCTCCGCTATTTTTCAAAGTGTCACGATAGGGAATGGATGCCCTTCTGAATGCATAAAGAAGAGTAAAAAAAATCAAACTAATTAAAAGTCTGTATCCTGGTTCCCAATTAATAAGTGAATAGATCCAAAGAATTAGAAAACCGTAAAATATTTCCAATGGAAGAAAAGTAAACCGCTTCATAAACTTACTCTAAACTCATCTTCAGGAGCACGGAAATAAAATGACTCATTCTTAATTTGAGCATTAATAATTTTGGAAAAAATATTTTTTGAATTATCTTTAAGTAATTCTAAAGTGGTTTTTCGTTCGCCAATCAAGCCACGAGACAGGTCATCAATTGCATTTTCAGAATGGATGTAAAAAGAAGTCTTATCTACGTTTGAAAGGAAGCCTTCAAGTTCTTTGGCAGCAATCAAATGATTTTGGGAAACTTCCTTATTCCATAAATGAAAAAAATACTCTCCTCGATAGGCTTTAGTCATCCAGATTCCATTCTCAATGCCAGCCAAATGAGGGATGGTATAACTTAAAAATGAAAAATGTTTTATTCCTGAAAAGATTAAGACATCCGCAAAACCTTCTGAAAGTCTAAGACCTGTGTAGAAACCTGGCCCAGCAATAGAAATAACTGAATCAAGATCTAGAATTTTTAACGAATTAGCATCAAGAAGACGATGCGTCTCTTTTTGAAGAATATTTGAAACTTTCTGTCCGTAAAAAGTTTCAAAATTAATCCAACCTAGATCATCGTCCAGAATTCCTAGTGTGATGTCATAGGTTGTATCAATAAATAATGAAGTCAAATTTAAAACAATCTTGTTAAGTCGTTAAACAAAGCTACAAAAATTAAAAAGAAGAGAACTGAAATCCCTAGGCGCTGAGCAATTTCTAGTTTTCGTCTTGATAAAGGTCCACCATTTATTGTTTCAAAGACAAGAAACATTATGTGACCACCATCCAATACAGGTATAGGAAAAAGATTTATCACACCTAAGTTAATCGATATGATGGCCATCAAACGAAAAAACATAGAAAGACTAATATTGAACGAATCGGAAGCAACTTTACCAATAGCAAGTGGACCGCCAATATTATTTAAAGAAACTTCTCTGGTAATTAATTTTTTATAGCCACCAAAAGTCTTAACAACTCCGTCCCATGTTCTACTAAAAGCTCCAGTAACAGCACCCATAAAAGAATCTTCTTTAGCAATAATCAATCGAGGGGGAATGTATTCAACAGCACTTTCAATTCCAACGATTTTAGATTTTTTGCCTTCAACTTCTTTAACTTGAGGCGTAATGGGCTTAATAATCTCTTTACCTTCAGAATAGAAAGCCAGATTAACTGGCTTATTATCTTCCAGCTTTTGAAGTAAAAGGCGTAGCTCTTCAAAACTTCGCAGTGGCACACCATCAAGCTTGGTGAGAATATCACCTTTCTTAATCCCTGCCTTATCAGCAGCTG
>CAMASK010000033.1 GCA_945860895.1 Bacteriovorax stolpii | reverse complement strand
CAGGTCGCGCTTTTTCCCCTCTTCAGTTAATTTTACGAGCTCAATGTTCCTTTCAGTATATTCACGTAATTCAGGGCTAACTTCTTTAAGATAAAACCTGGGATGAATATCGGCTCCTCCTGGAATTAAAACAGAATCAATACTAGATAAGGATTCTGTAACATCTTTTTTGAGTGAAATATTTTTGAATTCAACTTTATATCCTAGCCTGGCAGCTGCAGCACGGATTCTAAAACGTGTCGAAAGGTCACATTGATAACTGCAACCAATCGTAATTTTCTGACCAGCAGGTAATTTACAGGAAGCATGAATAGAAACTGAAGAAATAAGGAAGATGAGGAGGAAGAGTATTTTCATGAAAGAGCCTTTTCTTTCATTTTAAAACACTCCTCACTACACACAACCATGAAGCCCAATAAGGCAAAAACTACTCTTTATTAAAACGAATCAAACCAATACCTAGGCGCGTCATCGGAAAATTGATATCCGTTAGCGTGGACTGAAGATAAATCTCACCATGTGGTCCAATTCCTGGAGCGCCATAAAAAATGGCATCCTGATTTTGATAATCTGTTCTTGCGGGACCTTTATCAGTCTGGACAACATCTCCCTGGGTGAGAAGCTTGGAAAGATTCCCATTTTGATAAACCCAAATCGACTTGCGATTTTTTAAGTCTAGACCTCGAAAAACTAAAACTCCATTTCGAAGTTTAGGTGAAAAATAATCAAAGCTAACAAGATCAATACCTGCACGGGCCACTTCCACTTTTTTATCGCCATTAATTAAAAGAAGAGCTTCACTCTTATCATCCGTTACTATAACGGCGACTGTTTCACCATCTATGGCATACTGATGACGAAAGGCTTTAAAGGCAGAAGAGCTGTCAGTATCCCGGTCCTCAAGAATTTTTCTAAATCCATCATTCCATAATAGAAGCGCATCAGGTGAGCCTTCATTTAAGTCATTTCTACGGATCTTAATCAAAAAGTTTCCATCCACAGATGAAACTGGTGGGAAAATATGTGAAATATTTTCGGTATACAGCGTAGAGACTTGATTGTTATTCCACAACTGAAGAGTTTTTTCTTCGTTCTGTAAGCGATAGACATAACTTTTATTTTTGATCGCACTAAATGAATCAATCAAAGAATCAATAGGCCCAAGATTTTTTAACTCTATTTTTGTTAACGATTGATTCTGATATTCGAACAGATTATTTACACCGGCTTCACTGAATTCATACCAGTTCGTTTTTCCTAATACTTCTTTTGGATGTGAAAACATTCCGAATTGAGAAAGGGCAAGCACTTCAGGTGCGGGATTCCATTTCATCATCACGTAGCCTTGGTCAGTTACACAACCAAGGAAAACACCATCAAGAGTGGGCTGAGGCTCAGACCTAAAACAAGACAAACCATTTGGGGCATTGAAGGCATCAATACCTGAGTAGCGTGCCACCAATTGAGGCTTGGAATAATGGGCATAGGAGGAAAATGAAACAAATGTAAAAAAAAGGAAAGATTTCATTCATGTAGTATAACTATTCTTTTTTGTGTCAATTCCATCATTTTCTTACCGATAGATAATAATATGAATAAAACGCCGATTGCCGACTTTTCTAGTCGGCTCAAAGATATTGCTAAGGATTTGAGTTTTCTGGGTCATCCACGCTACCCAGTGAAGCAACTGATGCGTTTATTTCCTCAACATCAAAATTTTATTAATGAGCTTGAAGATGTCAGTGTGCCTTTTGGAGTCAACGTAAAAAGTAAACGCCTGGCCATGGATCAGTTTTTAAAAGACCTCTCTACTGCTGAACTTCACAATGACCTGAAGGTTATTTTCACTCAAAGAATTGAGGACTATCATACCCTACTCTCTATGATGGAAAATTTTGACAACGTCTTTTTTTACGATCACTGCACAAAACTCTATGGCTCTTCCCATCAGTCCACTCAAAACAATGCTTTTCTCTATTTTATTGAACAGATTCCCGCGTTTTGTGTCCCTGACTCTAGCGAGATAAAGCTTAAAGGCGAAGAGGCCAGGGCCTATCTTAGAAATCGCTTGATGGAAACTTTTTCTGATTCAGATGTAGACGTAAAGCCTTCCTCGTCTCTTTTGAGTGATTCTTCTGCGGGCCGCAGAGTCCTCAAATTAAACCCATTCAAAACTTATTCCACCCAACAATTAGATATATTTTTAGTTCATGAAGGTTGGGTTCATTTAGGAACATCCCTTAATGGGGCTTCCCAAGTCGAGCATCCCTGGTTGGGAATTTGGGCACCACGAACTACTTTTCTCCAAGAAGGAATGGCCATTCTGACTGAACTCATCTCAGGATGTATGACTTCAGAGAGATGGAGTAGAGTGATGTTGAGACATCTTGCCACCTCAATGGCCGAACGAGGCTCAAACATCCAGGATGTGTATGCATTTTTACGACATCATGACATGGAAGAACTGGATGCTTTTAAACTCTCCCTAAGGGTATTTCGCGGAGTTCCGCTGGATGGGGGAATGGCCTTTACTAAGGAATTACTTTACCTTCATGGCCTGGTTCAACTTCTTTATCATTTGCAATTTTATCAAACTGATTTACGTTCACTCTGGGTGGGAAAATTATCTTTTGAGGAGCATATGATCTTAATGAAGCATCCAAAAGATATGAAGCCTGGACTGCGCTATTTTCCGATGGCACTTGATGATCCACATATTCAACAGCGACTCTTGAAGCTGCAGGAACTTTCTTTCTCTTTATTTAAGCAAGGATTTCTTTAAAAATAGTCGCTCATTTTAGTCGGACGCAAAAAATCTGTCACTACATTTATTTATCTCCAATACGAGTAGTCCTCCTTTATAATAACTGTGATTAATCACTTTCTTCAAAAGGATACAAAAATGAAAATCATTTCTTTGTTAACTCTTTCTGCTCTACTTTCTATGTCAGCTTGTTCTCATATGAAATCATCTTCATGTTGCAATAAATCTGAAGAAAAAATGTCTTGCTCAAAAAATGATTGTAAAAAAGCTTGTTGCGATAAAGAGAAGAAATGCGCCGATGGTTCGTGCGCTAAAGATGCCAAGCCATGTGTTGATGATAGCTGTAAGAAAAAATCTTAAGGCTTAATTGTGAAAATCCTCGTCGCTCTTGTCCTGCTTTTCTCCATGAAGAGCGAGGCAAACGAATGTTTCAGCGACACAAAAAAGTTTTGTTCCGGGATTGAGCCTGGTAAAGGTCAGATTGCAAAATGCTTGTCTGATTACCAAACCCAGCTCACTCCTGAATGTGCTAAAGGCTTAAAGGAATTTAAGGCCAAGTCCACAAAAAATAATCCCTGTTTTGTAGACCTGACTGAATACTGTTCAGACATTCCTTCAGATGCCCGTCGCCTTGAATATTGCCTGCTCAGAAATGAAGAACACTTAAGCTCAACTTGCTCTGCAGACTTCAAGCAAAAAAAAGGCAATCTCATCGTAAGAGATGTTTGTGCTCAGGATATTGCAAATACATGTTATTCAGCAGTGACTGAACCTGAAGGCGCTATTGCTCGCTGTTTAATTAAGAATAAAGCTAAATTAAGCGGGTATTGCCAGAAGGCCATGGGCAAGAGGATAGCTGAAATGAGAAAGGCAAATCCTTGTTTTGATGAAACAGAAAAACATTGCCCGACTCAGGTTAAATTCATAGACATTCATTCGTGTATGGAAAAGAAACTTCCTGTTCTCTCTGTTGGTTGCAAAAAAGTTGTTCAGGCCGAGATCGATAAAGAGAAGGCCAATCCTTGTTACATGGATTTACGCAAACATTGCAAAAATGGTTTGAATGCAGTTGAACAGCACCATTGTTTAACTGTAAATGAGAAAGAGCTTACTAATGCCTGTAACCAGTATCGTATACAGGAAGATGTGAAGGTGAAGAAGATGGTGGATTTGTGTGAACAAGATCGCTTGAAGCTTTGTCCGACTGCTCCTTTTAAAAATGGTCTTGTGCTAAAATGCCTTAAAATCAATATCGAAAAAGTTAGTCAAGGTTGTAAGGTCCTTATTAAATAAGAAGGGCCCCTTTTGGGGCCCTATACTTTTTTGGATTTCGTGAAAATTTAGAGAAAGTTTTTAGCTAAGATTTTAGCCATTTTCTCTGGGGAAGTTCCGTTTTTTACAGCAGCTTTCTCAAGTATAGATTTCATATCGTCAGCCTCTAATGCAGATTCGATGGCTTTAAGATCAACACCAATCAATTCTGAAACATAAGCATTAGTATCTTCGTTAGTAAGTGCCCTCTTTGATGAGAACTTACGGAAGTGGTTAGCAGCTTTTGCTACTTTAAGAGATCGCTCAGCTGATAGACCAAGCATCGAGAGTGTAGCAAATAAGACTAAAGTTTTTTGTGTCCTCATAATTTCACTTCTCCAAAAAATACTCAAAGATCTCTCTTTGAGGTTGATAGTCTCTTCAACACATCGAATCGCATCCTGCTATACACAGTCAATTCTCGCCATTTTCCGATTAACGGGATGTTGAATTACTTGATTACATTAACTTTAGGAAACTTCTTTCTCATTTCTGCCAATAAATGATTCATGTGCTCTTCGCCTTTAGTTTCAAGGGTGAAAAAGACATTCGTACCAGTAATACCAGCTTCTGTTGAATCACGATCATGAACGACTTGCAAAATGTTTGCTCCAACATCTTTTATGATACCGGTTAGTTGATGAAGTACCCCAGGTCTATCTGAAATGGGTATCGAGATGCGAATTTTCCGATGAGACTCTATGAGACCGCGATCAATTATTCTTTCAAGAAGATTTACGTCGATATTTCCACCGCAAATCACAAGAATAACTTTTTTATTTTTAAATTTTTTGGGATCTTTATGGTAGAGCTGATCAAATAGTGCCAGTGGTAAGGCCCCAGCTCCTTCAGCAATCACTCTGGCCTTCTCCATCAACTGTAGAATCGCCCAAGCCATTTTCTCATCGTCCACAGTGTAAGATCCGTCTACTACTTCGTGCAAAATTTTAAACATATCTTTATTGGCAGTTTTTACTCTAATACCATCTGCGAACGTTTCAGCTCTTTCTGAAGTCACAATCTTTCCAGCATTCAATGACTGAACCATTGAAGAGCAACCAGTGGCTTGACCAGCAATGACTTTGATTTTAGATTTATGGCCCTTTAAAACCTGTCCAATGCCAGCGACCAGGCCACCACCACCGATAGAAGAAAAAAGATAATCAGCTTCAGGTAATTGATTTAAAATTTCAAAAGCCACGCTACCTTGACCTGCAATAACCAAAGGGTCATGAAATGGATGGACGAAAATCATTTTCTTTTTCTTCATCATTTCCTGGGCAACCTCAAAGCATTCTTCAATACTTTGCCCCTTTAAAACTACCGTCGCTCCGAGAGCTTCAGTGTTTCTGATTTTAGTAAGAGGAGATCCTTCGGGCATGATGATAGTAGCTTTTACCTTAAAGCGATTGGCCGCCCAAGCAACTCCTTGAGCGTGGTTACCAGCACTCACTGCCAATACGCCTTGTTTTTTTTCACTCGCCGTAAGTTGAGAAATTTTATTCGTCGCCCCTCTCATTTTGAATGAACCAATGGGAAGCATATTTTCTAGTTTCAAATAAACCTGACAAGCATATTCTTTTGATAGCCACTCGTTCAAGATTAAGGGAGTGGGTTCAATAATAGTCTTTAAATTTTGATAGGCCTTCTTGAACTGACTAAACTCTAATTCCATAAAAACCCCTAAGAATAATAATCATAAATAATCCGACCACCTAAAAAGAAAAAAATCATTGAGGCAAACCTGAGGAGCCAGGCAGCTGGAATTTTTTTAAACACCATGGAGGTTAGATAGGCAGCCGCACAAGTAAAAAAAGTAATAATTCCAATTTCAATAGCACTCATATAGGCCATGGGGATTGTCCCAAGACTCACTCCTGCCGCCAAAGCATCAATGCTGGTAGCAAACGCTAAAATCAACATGGGAAACAGTCCCCATTCAATATGCTCGTCATCATCATCAAGGCTTTCTTGGAGGACACGAATGCCAATAATTATAAAAATCAGGGCAACACCCAATTGAAATAAATATCCATAAGAAGAAAAGGATAGATAGTATCCGCCCACACTGCCCAACCAAACCATGAGGAACTGAAAAATACCAAATAGAGAACAAGTGAGAAAACCTCTAGAAAACTTCAACTTATGAGAACTTTCCAGATTAAGAAGACCGATAGCAAAAGTAACCACCGCAGCATCAAGGGCAAGGGCCAATCCCAGTAAAGTAGTTTCAATTGAAAACATAACAAATCCTCTGATTTCAATATTTCAACATCTATTAGATGAAAAAGCAAAGTGATCATGGTAGCTTATGCTCATGAAAGGCTTTCAGAGACTTATTCTTCTTTCCATTGTTGGGACTTACTTAGTCATTCTTGCTGGTGCCGTCGTAAGAGGGACAGGCTCTGGTCTCGGATGCCCAGACTGGCCTCGTTGTTTTGGCCAGTGGATTCCACCCATGGACATCTCCGAGCTGCCTGACAATTATAAAGATGTTTATAGAATCGCCGGCAAAACCATTGCAGACTTTGATCCCTTCAAAACTTGGACGGAATACCTTAATCGTTTACTCGGGGTTTTATTAGGTATTCTCATCATTCTTTTATACATTAAATCTTTAAGTCTAAAAAATATTGAAAGAAATCTTCCATGGTTCTGTGGAGGGCTTCTTTTTTTAATTCTCATTCAAGGTGGAGTGGGAGCGCTGGTTGTTTCAACACATTTAAAGCCTTTCTTAATCACTATTCATATGTTTTTAGCTGTATTACTCTTATTCGGACTCCTCTATTTGAAAAAATTCTGCAATGATTTAGAAGATATTTCTATCATTGCGCAATTGGACCCAAAAGCTCTGAAAATTTCTAAAGTTCTGGTCGTCATGACTTTTTTTCAAGTCTTAATGGGAACCCAGGTTCGCCAACAAGTAGATCACTTAACTCGTGACACCCAGACTGCGACTTATCAAACAGTAATAGATTATCTGGGAAATATTTTTTATCTTCACCGCTCATTTTCGATATTGATTGTCTTTATTTTTCTCTATCTCTTTGTTTATTTGCACCGTTTTCGTTACAATCATAATGCCTTCTTCCTAACTCTATTTGCTTTTATTTGCGTGATCGGAAATGTTGTAACTGGAATAACTTTGAATTATTTTGGTTTTCCAGCGAACGCCCAGCCTCCACACCTGTTCTTTGGAGTTATGAGCTTAGGACTACTCTACAGTTTGTATTTAAATCTTAAAGGGACATTGTTGGAGGAATAAAGCCGCGACTGCAATGTGGAATTTTCACCCATTTGATGTCAGGATAATGCTCTTTTTTAAAAGAACGGGCCAGGCTTGGCCATAACCTTATTTAACAGGC
Organism: Bacteriovorax stolpii; assembly: GCA_945860895.1. GTDB lineage: Bacteria > Bdellovibrionota > Bacteriovoracia > Bacteriovoracales > Bacteriovoracaceae > Peredibacter. The sequence goes on along the minus strand of CAMASK010000033.1, from coordinate 19,129 downwards.
GCTGACGCTCAAAGTTCTTTTGCATATATTGGCGTTTATTCATAATATGATATTAACTAAACCGTTTTAAAAAGGCGATGTCATGTTAGGACTTTTGGCCCTGGGGCTAACCACCATTATGATCTACACCCTGGTCAAAAATGCTCTTGTTGGAAAACAACTTTCTCAAGATGATCAATTTCGGGGAACAGTTGAACTAATTATTCCCCTTGCTCCGAAGTCAGAATTCTTTTTGGTGGCATGGCAAAAGGCTGCTGAATCTTTTCAATTCTCTTCTACTCAGCTAAGAATTCACCTGCTCGTTGATGGCCATCATCCTTCTTTGAATGTTTGGCAGGAATTAAAAAGTAAAATTCCGTCTTTAGAAATCCATAGTTTTCCGATGAGACCAACTCATGTGGAAGCAGTCCCATGGATGCTGGAACAGATCTCCTCACAAATTAAAGGGGACGTCGTCATTATTGGGGACGCGGAATTAGTTCCTAGCGCTAATGCTTTTGCTTCTGCTGCCAGCAAAGTTATTGAAAAAAACCGCTCCTACTTTATTGTCCCTCAAACTGCTAAAACAAATCTGCTGGGAGAATCCATATCCGTTCTAAATCCAACGCTTGCTCTGGCTTCATTTTTTGGTAAAGCAAAATGGCGTAAAAATATAACTCAGCCTCTCTTGAGTATTTCTCAGGGATGGATGTGCATGACTCTTCAAACTTTTAAGGCGATTGATTTTAAAATGATACGTATCTCGACCTGGAAAGAAGCTATCTCCAGACAATGGGAAGATCAGAATAAAAAGTATTATTTAGCCTTTGGAGAAAAACAACTCACGCGTTTTTACCCTGATGATTTAAAGACCTTGGTTTATCAATTGAGAGATAAATGGGAGGATTTGTGGAGTCGCAAAGCTAAAATGGGTTTTGCTCTATTCTTGACCACACTATTCTTATGGTCGTTTCCAATGATTTGTCTTTTTACCCACCCTTACTGGTCGATCACGAGCTTTTTTCTACTTGTGCTCTATCGCTTTTTTACAAAAATTGTTTTTCAGGAATCCTGGAAGGCTATCTTTCTTCATCCAGTAGCATGCTTGATATGGATTGGTTCTTTTTTCTGGTGGTTAAGTGGACACCTGAAATCCAAATATGGATCTCAGGCTTCTTTGTTGCCGTAAAATTTAAGGAATAACAAAAAGCTGTCCGCCAACGTGTTTCGGGTGAAGATGACATTTCATGTTGAAAAGTCCTTCCTTAGAAGCTGTGAATTTAACAACTTCCGGTACACCTTTTTTCACATCTTTTTTCACATCAAAATCAGGGATAAAAAATCCATGAACCCCAGATGGAACGTTGTTAATCAGGGTGATTTCTACTTCTTCACCTTTTTTAACAATAATAGTTCCTGGAAGCCACTGCTTAACCCCATTTGTTTCATAATTCACAAGTGTGATGGATCTAGAGGCCGAAAAAGCAGAAACAGATAAAATCATAGATAAAAACAAAAAACCCATTTTCATAAAAACTCCTTTCTTAGAATTTAAGCCTTCCCATTGTCATTCGGCCACTGACTCTTTACAATGAAAAACAACTTAAAATAGGAAGGTTAGTATGGGTTTCGGTCGCAAGAGCAAAGCTGTTAAAATGCTTCGCCGCAAGGGTCAAGCTAAGAAAAAAGCAAAAATCAAAGAAAAGATTGCTGCTTCTAAAACTAAGAAGAAGAAGTAATTAAAATCTTAATGTTGGCAAGAAAGGCCCGAGGGTAATTTCCTTTGGGCCAACGGCTCTAAGAAGAATTTGAATTTTTTTTCGCATGCTATCGGCCACCATAACACTTTTCTTCAAATCAATTTCATCCAATAAAAAAACCGCACAATAATTAACCAGAACCTCCGGATCATCTAACGTACTGGAAAAATTTTGTCTTTGACTCTGATCCGGAAGAAAATGCATGGCCCATCTCTCTAACAAACCCCGCAAGCTTTCAATCTCTAGCTCTAGTGATTCATCAATAAAAAGCGTCTCATTCAAGGGTTTATAATAGTAAACTTTGTAGGGGTTCTCTTGATCAAAATATGTCAGCTTGCATTTGACACTTCCAGTTATATAAATATCCATTCGACCATCAGTATAAGTAGTTAAGATGTGCGGCATACCGGCGACGCAAACAGCTCCTTCGTAGTTATTATTGGAATTAAAAGGAACCACAGCTATGGGAATCTGCTGCTCAATAGCATCTTTAACCATGCGCCGATAACGCGATTCAAAAATATGAAAAGGCAAAGTTACTTTCTTAAAAAGAAGAGAGTTATTGAGTGGAAATAGAAAGACTTTATTATCCATAAGTTTTGTTTAACCTGGTTAACGTCTCATTCATAAGCTTACGCCCCTTTTTTAACTACTCAATAACTTCAACCATGATTTATCTTTAGTTCCAAAAAAACTAATTATCGGAGTTCGCTACTTCATTAAGAAAAGCTTTAAGAAATCCTTCCCATCCATGTGACGCTGGATTGGTGCCACCTGGGCCAGAGCTTCAAAAACCACTTCTTGCATCATGAGTAAACGGGGCATGTTTTCAGAATACAAAATTTTTCCCTCTTTCAAATCCTCTGGTCTCGGAATTTTAATCGAAACCTTTTCATTGGCATAACCATTTACATTCAAAACAATTTCTTTTCCAGTCTCACTGGCCACAACCTCAAAACGATTGCCTTCAAGTCCGGTGTTGAATAATTTTGCAATATTCGGGAGGTCGCCTTTTTCAAAGGCGGTTTTATACTGAACTTCAAAATCTGCATTTTTTTCGAGGTTATAATTCAGAAGATAGCCCACTAAATTTTTTAAGAGTAATTTATTTCTTCTAAGAGAACAAAAGAATGGAATGTCAGGAATATAAGGAATATCCTCATTTTTTATATCTTTGCAATTAGTGGAAGAAAAAATATCTGCCGCATATCGCAAATGCAGACGATGTAAAATTGGCTCACCGGCCAGAAGTGCTTCCTGAGCAATCGCAGATTGGATTAATTTAAGTGCATTATTTAAAAAGTAATGGCTGCGAATATTCTGGTTAGTGTGAGAGTTTGAATTCATCAAATAGGTATTAATAATCTCACCATAGGATTTAGACCAAACCGGTTTATCGACCTCAATTAAGGGATAAAGAATAATTAAATGTCCTAAATAGCGTTCGAGATTACGACTCGAAATCAAATCTTGTAGATCATAAATATCATGTCCTGCAGCTTGCTCATGGGCAGCATAATCAACATAAGGCGACTTAAACTTCAGAGACTTGAAATGACTCACTGGTAGATGAAGTGGAATAGAATCAAAACTACTAGCCTCTGTTAAATACGCGAGTGTATCGAGAAGAGGTAAGTATACTTCACGGCTAAATTTATTTAAGTTGCTGCCCTCATCACTGGCAAAAATGGAGCGAATGGGATTTTCAGAATTTGCATTACCACCAAAAGCTTCTGCAATACCACTTTGGCAATTTTCGAATCCATTTTCCTCAACTGAGTTTGCAATACGTCTGACATCATTGAGCCCGGTAATCTCTCCTGAGAATCTATTATTAAAGAATCTGATATTATTAATGCTATAAAAAGATTCTTTTCTAAAATCAAAATTCTTCCAGACTGAACTCAATTGAAAATTAATCATTCGCTCACAACTGTGAACATCTTTATTCAGGAGAGCTTTGTTAATTTCAAGTGAGACTAATGAAATATCCCGTAATTCTGCCAGCGCAGTCATCTCTTTCTGATGATAAATGTCCACCATGAGAGCAAGTTCTTTGATCATATTCATGGTATCAATTTGCATATCTATCATACGCTGCTGATTTTTAAGAACCATATCAAGCTTGCGGTTGATTTCATCGAGTTTCGCCGAGTTTCCTCCTCCACCACCCATCATCGACATCATTGGGCTTGAACATAAGGCAGTTGCCGCTCCTAATGGACCACCTAATGCAAAACCGGCCATAATCGTTTTCGTAGTGTTAATTACAGCACTAACTTTTTGTGCTTTATCCAAAGCGTTTTGAAGTCCTTTAGAAGGCTTGATTCCTAATATTTGAGAAATGCGTGTGGTCGTATTAATAATATTACTTAAATTATCTGCAAGATTTCCAGCTGCAATTACACTCTTTTGGAAGTTTAGATTTATTTTGTACTGCTTAGAAATAATACTGCTATTGGAGCCATCAGCTATCGTGTCCTGCCCTTTAATAACTTTATTATAAAGAAATTCCATCACTTTTTTTGATTCGATATTTACCGGAGCATTCAGACCAATCTTGGCACGATTATATAATTCAACTAAATCTTTCCCACTCTCACTCATGCCTGTTTTGAGATCATGTATATTTTTAGAAGACTCAGCAATATGTGTTTCTAAAGATGTGATCAGCATCGTGAATTCTTTCATCTTTGCCTGAAATTCTTTAACATCTCTAACAATACCCATTCCATTTTTAACAATTTTTTTAAAGCCAGCATTGTCTTCAATATGCTTGTAGATACCAGCGGCCAGGATTGCGCCTGCTGTGATAGCCGCTTGCTCCTTGTAGTTAAAGTCGCTAGATCGAAAGCATTTATCGATTCGCTCCAAAAGGGGTTTTGTCTTTTTAATCATCTCGATGACTTTTTCTTTTGAGTCAAAACCAAATGCTTTTTCTATATCGGCCGCAACTTGTGGATCGAGGTGACCAATCTCAAAGGCGATGGTTTTAGATAGATCCTTACTTAATTCCGTGGCACGCTTATCATAGATCGAAATAATTTCATCTAAAGCTTTGTTCTTAATGTAAGCAAAAACCGAAATATGAAGCTGGCCTTCAAAAGACAATGACTGAGAAGAAACCTCTTCAGCTTTAAGCAGTGACTGAGAAATAAAATGCACATTATTCTGATATTTCTGACCATGAAACAAATAATTTTCGCGAATCATGCCATTTTGTCTTTGGATCTCCAGGATCATTGCTTTAGCTTCCTCGGCCGAAAAATCCTTAATAAGTTCTTTTACATTCTCTTGCTGTTCTTTTGAGACTGAGCGTGCCAAAAGTTGAGCAAGGGCCAGATTCGGTGCTTCAGAATTCAACAGCAGGTGAAGGGATTCTACATTCTTTATCATGCTCTCGTTTTCGCTTGTTTCTAGCTGTCTTTTATTTTCAGTTTTAATTTCTTTTATCGTCTGAGAACAAGCAGAAACAAGAGCTGTCATACTAAGAATTAGAGATATTTTTTTCATAAGAACTCCTAAAAGTTTTTCCAGTTATAGTTAAATTCAAATAACAATTCTTCCCACAGCATCTCAATGGAAGAATCCTCTATTTCACCCGATGTACCACTATCCCCAGGAATTCCAGAGACTCCTTTTGGGCCTTGTGAACCATTTGGATATTTATAGGAGTTAGCGTAAAAACTTCTTAACTTGAAACAACGGATACAACCGCGGTGGTCTGAATCATGTGGCTCACTCACTGTACTTCCAATTCCTCCCGGCCCACCCTGACCGCCTTCTCCACCCATGCCACCTGAGGATCCTTTTCCAGGAAAATAGTCCACGATAAATTTCAGTTTATTTTCAGCGGTTGATTTAAATTTAAATGAACCACTGTTGCCACCACTGAGTCCTGTCAAACCTTTCTTGCCCTCATAACCCTGATGACCGTTTTTTCCAAAACATTTTTTCTCATTACCAGAATAAGAGCCAACTTTGCTGCAAGAGCCATTAAGTCGAGGATCCGCCGCTGGGATGGTAGTGATTCTTTCAGGCACCTTCATTTGCTTGCCGCCATCTAGTCCTATTAATTTAACGAAGAGAATCCCCATGGTCTTTTTAGTTTCTAAAAAAATATTTCCACCAGATAAACCATCTTGATTATCAAGTAATGTGTATTTTTTTTCAGAGTCAAAAGTCACAAGCTTGCCGCCTCTAGAGATGAGAGTTGATGCTTTTTGAAAGAATGGGGCACCATCTGTAATAAGGGTAGAGTTCTCCTCAAAAGCTAAAGTCTCGATCTCTTCTCCATTACCTAAACCAAGCGCAAAAGCATTTTTTTTTCCTGAGACAATAATACTTTTTCGTAGACGAACGATTTTTTTTTCAAGTATCTCTTTTCTGTCTTTAACAACACATTCTAAGTCCACAAAATTCGGATCTGTTGGTTGAAGTGAAAATTCAAGTTTGGCAGTTAAGCCTCGAGCGTCAAACCAACTCTCAACTGCATTCTTGGATTGATCAAATGAAGTCTTAGCACAAACAATTTTTGCCCCTACAAAATGTCCACTCTTTGCTTCAATATGGAGGACATAAGTATTTAAATGAGCTTTAAAATCCTCATAATTTGAAAAGTCGTGCAGTAATTCGATTTTTTTCGTAGCCACAATTTTCAAGCTGGATGTTGAAACTTCTGGTTGATGAACAGGCCTTTCAAGAACCGGGTCAATTACTCTATTAGCTCTACTTGTTCCACCATCAGAATTGCAGGCGGTGAGAATCAACAGATATCCAAAGACGAGACTTGAATACTTCATAAAACGTACTCCTTTTTAAAATTAGTTTCACTTTGCCCATCCAGTTAAGTCACTGGATTCACGAAGTTTTTTTTCATTTTATAGAACGCAAGTAGATAAAAGTTCAGATAATACGCCCGATTAAGATTTGTTTTTCATTTTTGGAATATGACCAAATGAAACTTGTAGTTCTCAACCCAGTCAAATCCACCTATCATTAATTATTGTTATTAAAATTTGGAGTCAGAATGAAGAATCATTACAAGCTTTTGCTTGGTCTAGTTGGCGGTATTGTTTTAGGAACGCTTTTGCATCCTTATCAAGACGTAGGCTGGGTTCTTAGCTTAAATGAGTATCTTGCTATTCCCATTGGACAAATTTTTTTAAGACTACTTTTTATGATTGTTGTTCCAATGGTTTTCTCTGCCTTGGTTCTGGGTGTTTACGATCTGGCCAAACACCAGGGTGTAGGTAAGATTGCTTCAAAAACTTTATTTTATACTGTTATTGCATCAACTTTCTCAGTACTCATTGGTATAGGTCTTGTGAATGTTTTCAAGCCAGGAAAAGGCTTTCAAGTCGACACATCTCTTTTCACGAATGCAAAATCCAATGTTGAAACAATTGCGGCCAATGCCAAAAATGCAAAAACATTTGCTCAGGCGATTGTCGAAGTTATCCCAAAGAATCCACTTGAAGCCGCAGTTAAAGCACTTGAAGGCGAGATGCTTGCCCTTATGTTTTGCGCACTTTTCTTTGGTTTTGCTTTTTACCTCTACCAAAAAAGTACCGAGTCAGTGGAAGAATTGAAAATCATGTCAATCTTTGATGAGATCTTCCAGGCCTCATTAAAAATCGTTGAACTTGCGATGAAGATTGCTCCCCTTGCTGTTTTTGCAATTGTCTTCAATACGGCCTTTAAATTTGGTCTTTCTATTTTCGAATCTCTTTTCTATTTCTCTGCTGTAGTTGTTGCGGGATTATTGATTCAACAATTTGTAGTTTATTCCTTGATGCTTAAGTTCATTGCAAAGCGCTCACCTTGGAAGTTCTTTGCTGATTCAAAAGAAGTCATGCTCTATGCATTCTCAACTTCTTCATCAAACGCATGTCTTCCAAAATCAATCGAAACGGCCGAGCACAAACTCGGTCTTACTCCTTCGATCTCCCGCTTCGTGCTCACTGTGGGAGCAACCGCCAACCAAAATGGCACGGCCTTATTTGAAGGCGTGACTGTTCTCTTCCTTGCCCAGGTATTCGGAGTTGATCTGTCAATTGCTCAACAGTTTCAAGTTGTCCTCATGTGTATCATCGCAGGCATCGGTACTGCAGGTGTTCCAGGCGGCTCTCTTCCCATGATCATGATCATCATGAACGGTGTAGGAATTCCGGCCGAAGGGATTGCGCTCATTTTAGGTGTCGATCGGTTTTTAGATATGTGTAGAACGACATTAAACGTGAGTGGCGACCTTGTTATTGCCGCTTTAGTGGATGATAAAAAGACCCACTTGGAGATGGAAAAGCCAGTTCTTATATAACTTTGGGCAATTCAAGAATAAGTCCAAAGAGTCTTCTCATTTGGTCATCTTTCTGGTTTTATATTCATATATAAAACCAAAGGACGTCCATGTATCGCAAGGCCCTCTTTTCTTTAACTCTACTCTTTTTCATGATGGGTTTCATTACCTGCTTAAATGACATACTCGTCCCTTATTTAAAGCAAGTTTTCGAACTCTCCTATTTCCAGGCATCACTTGTTCAGTTTTGTTTTTTTGGGGCCTACGGGCTAACTTCTATACCTGCCTCAAAGCTCGTTGAAAAAGTTGGATACCAGAAAGGAATGGTTTACGGTTTCATCGTTACCGCCTTAGGATGCGTTTTATTCTTTCCGGCAGTTTCAATGAACACATACTCAATCTTTTTGGCAGCACTTTTTGTTCTCGCTACTGGTGTGGTTCTTCTTCAAGTTGCCGCAAATCCCTATGTTTCAGTTTTGGGACCAGAAGAAACAGCATCTGCACGTTTAACTATGACCCAGGCATTTAATTCATTTGGAACTTTTGTTGCTCCTTTTTTTGGTTCAATTCTCATTCTTTCCACCTTGCAACAAGGCAGCAATGCTGAAGCCGTTAAATATCCCTATCTTTTAATTGCTGTTGTACTTGTGATAATTGCTGTGATCTTGGGAAGAATAAAATTTCCTGAAATACCTAAAAGTACTGGTGGGGATGAGGGTACCTGGAAATCTGTTTTTAAATCCCGTAATTTAATTTTAGGGATGGTGGGAATTTTCACTTATGTAGGTGCTGAAGTTGCCATTGGAAGTTTTCTTGTTAATTACGTGATGGAAAATATAGCAATGGTGGAAACTCAAGCTGCCAATTATATTGCTTTCTATTGGGGTAGTGCCATGGTCGGACGTTTTTTAGGCATTTATACCCTGAAGCTTTTCTCTCCAAGCAAAGTACTCACTTTTAATAGTATCCTTTCAATTGCCTTAATTCTTATTTCAATAAATACAGATGGAATGCTTGCAATTTACACAATGATTGCAGTTGGATTTTGTAACTCTATAATGTTTCCAGTAATCTTCACTCAAGCAATCAGGGGATTTGATAATTCGGTTGAAAAGGCTTCTGGATTATTGGCCACGGCGATTCTTGGGGGAGCGATCATTCCACCAATTACTGGTATGATTGCGGATAATAATGGCTTAAGAATAGCCTTTATCTTACCTGCATTTTGTTATGCCTATATTGCTTACTACGGAATTAAGTCTATTCGAAAATAATTTTATAAGGTCCTCGAAAGAGGACCTATAAAACTTTCCATTTAAAGTTCTTAGTCGCTTTGTTTCCTGCGATATCTTCAACAGTAACTTCAATTTCGTGATTACCTGCTTCGAGTTGAAAAACATCTCTTGGCTTTTCAGGACTAAAGTTTAAATTAAAATAAAATTTTCGGCATGAATAATCGCCACAAGTTCCCTTCATGTAAAAATCATTAATATAATCAGTGTCATTTTTGCCTGAGGGCAAATTAATAAAAGTCCAAACCACTTTTTCTGCTTCATTATTCAACCGATAAGAAATTTTATGAGGGGGAAGAATAAACTTTTGATGCTGGACTAAATCACTAGCTTCCAAGAAAAGAGAGTGCTCCCCTTTCACTTCAATTCCTTCAATTGGTTTGTGATTTTTCGCAAGGCCAATTTTATTTATAACTGGAACTTGAGTATCATTCAAAGGACTCATCATTAAAAAGGGATTGATGTATCTTCCATCAGCTGCGACAACTAAAAGATGCAGGTGATTGTAAACTTCACCAAAACTAGTCGTGGGCCACTTTACTACGTTTCCAATCAAAGTGCCTTCTAAGATCTTCGTTCCAGTTTTATAAGCGTTAACAATTTCTTGAGTAATAGATTCTTTGGATACATGGTGATATTTCCAGACAAAACCTTCTTCATCCAAAATGGCAATTTCCCAATAAAGGTGATTGCCTCTTACATAGTTCTCAATATTGATAACTTTTCCACCGGTAGCGCTAAAGATTTTTTCATCTTCATTTGCTCGAATATCGAGGCCATCATGCCAGTATGGTGAACCTGAATAATCCTGATAGGACTGCATATTGTGACCAATTGACAATAAGGGAAATGGCCATTGGTGAAATTTTTGTTGAGTAAAAACACCAAAAGCTACTTTATCGGCTTTAGTTTTAAATATTTTTTCGTGAGCGTAGGCTTGTGTTGCAGTTAAAATAAGAAACAAGAGAAATTTCATAGAAACCTCATAGGAGGAAGCGCTTATAATTTTTTTCCGGAAAAGATGTGGAAACTTTCAAACCAACTTTGAGTGATTTTTGTTTTTTTATTAGAAACCTTGGGTCTACTTCTGAATTTACGTAGATTACTTCAGCTGAAATAGGCTCATATAGTGAATCATCATGAAGCCCAGTGATTTTAAGGATTCGATTATTTTTTAAAAAAATTCCATTTTTCTCAGAGATTACTAATCCAAGTCCACGCTCAGAAATATCCATTACCCGCACCTTTAACTCACTTCCCGATTCCTTGGCAGATGTTCGGCTCGAAGACCGAAGGGTCACAAACTTATCCTGCGCAGGTTTGAATAGATGACGAGGATACGTTCTCAGTTCAAGAGTCTTGATCATTTCAGGTAAAGAAAAGGTAATCGATGCCTGATTTTGACGAAAATGATTGACCTTAAAAACACTGGAGCGATGATCAAGTTTTACATACAGCGGAAGTTGAGAATCGATTGGGCGATTATTCGAATTGAAATTTACCAATACTTCGCGAGAAATGAAGTCAATCTCGATGAATTGAATGGGAAAAATTGTTTTATTTAATGCATGAGACTGCCAAAGGAAATTATCCTTCTCGGTAGAAGCTTTTTGAAGGATCCGAAGGATTTCCCGATAATCTGTACTAGAGCGGTAATCTTCCAATTTATTCATCTATTAAGCTTGCTAGATTAGTTTGGAATTGACAATGATAGACAATGCGCGCGACGCCATGCACGAAAACTTTGAGAAGCATCGCTGATTATGTATTAAAAAGTCCTGTGCGATAATCAAGCTCGAAAATAAGAACCCCTCTGGAGTGGTCCAAATATGAAAATAACATCACTTTTTATCATGGCCGCCATGACCTACAGCTGTTCGGCAAAAAAGATCGCAGTCTCAAGTGCAGACTTTATTCTGGAAAATCAGATTGAAAAACGTTTACCTCTTTATGCAGATCAAAAAGAATCACTTTCAAAAGATGTAGATAAATTCTTGAATGATCAAAAGGTCTACACAAAAGAATTAATTTCTGTAATAACAGATATTGAACTTGATGTGAAAAAAATAGATTTGCAGTACGATCATCTACAAGAGCTTTATAAAAAGATTGCCTTTAATTTTTCAGATTTGATGAGTAAGTACATGTCTGTGCTTGATGAAAAACAGCAAAAAGATTTTAATCGAATTTTAAAAGAAGAAAACCATAAGCTGGCAGGTAAAAAGAATGAAGTTTTAGACAAAACTAAAGAAAACTTTGAAAGGCTATTAGGGAATCTTAAAACGAATCAGGAAAAGATTTTAGAATCATACAAAAATCATTTGCTCCAAAGGTATGAACTGCGACTGAAAAGACGGCAAGCTTTGCATGATCGCTTTGCAGAAATCCTCAACATGGAACTTTCAAAAGATGGCAAGACCAAATATCTGTCTGAAGCTTTCAAAGAATATGTAAACACCTATCCTGATCATCCGATGAATAAAGAAATTATCAAAAAGCTCATTCCTACTTTGAGTCTGGCCCAAAAAGAAACATTCGAAAGTAAAATCAAAGAAGTCAAAGAGATAATCAATTACTACATTGAAGCTAACTACTAAGGAGCTCTTTCATTCTTAGCTAGTGGCTTGAGGATGCTTATTTTCTGATGAAGTTTAAGCATTCCTTTCCATGGATCAACTTTTCTCTTTTTTATTTTTCTTAGTGCCTTTTTCAAAGTGAATTCCTGAGGACCTTTAATTCGAAGGAGCTCACTCCATTCAATGGGAAGTGCCACCGCACTCAAAGGTTTTGCTCTTAAAGAATATGGAACGATGGCCGTGGCCCCATAGCCATTTCTCAGGTAATCTATAAAAATTTTTCCTTTCCTTAACTTTTTAGACGTATTAGCAGTATATTTGGACGGATTTTGAGAAACCATCTGCAGAGCTAAACTTTGAAAAAATGCTTTTACTTGATCCCAGTCATAACGTGGATCAAGCGGAACATGCACGTGCAGACCTTTTCCTCCGGTGAGCTTCACAAAACTTTTTTAATCCTATTTTTTCGAGCATTATCTTTAATTCTTTGGCCGCACTCACAACTTCTTTCCATGCAACGTCGGGTCCTGGATCGAAATCCATGACAATCTGGTCAGGCCGCATCAGGTTATTTTTACGACAATTCCAAGCATGTATTTCGAATGCGTTTAGCTGAACTAATTCTCTAAGACCATTGGCAGAGTCTATTGAAAAATAAATTCCCTGACCTTTATCTTCTTGAACAGAAAATGTACTAAATGAAGAAGGAATTTTACCTGTAATATGCTTCTGAAAAAAACACGAAGCCTGTTCCAACTTTCCCAACGTAATAAAGTTTTTTTCCTTCCGCCAATGAAAAATTCCTGACGTAAGGAACATTTAGTCTTAACCCATAAGTCATTTCTGCCAGGGCGATAAGGACTATCGCCCAACTTAGAAACAATGCCTTCAAGATGATCACTAAAAATAAGAAAGGAAGAAACATTTTGAAGTAAAGCCCTTAGTTTTTCTTTACGTTCAATCAAGGGCAAAGTCCTGAGGTCTTGTCCATTCAGATATAGTAAATCAAAAATGTAATTAAGAGCCAGTTTTTTTTATTTTCAGCTTCCTGATAATGAGTGCGAATGAGCATCCATTTGCCATGAAGCTTTTTTCCTTTTAATTTGAATTCTAAATGTCCTTTTTTTAAACCTTCTGCGGGATTCTCTGAAGGACCCTTAGGAACCGCCCAACTCTTTAAAACCCCTTCCCACTCAAGTCTAAAATCATAATGAAGTCTTCTGGCATCATGCTCTTAAATGACAAAACTAAGCTTGGGTTTTCTTTTCGCAGTATTTCTCTTTTTACCTTTTGGTTCGCGAGTAGTTTTGAAGTCTCTCCAAAAGAATATGACAATTTGATGTTACCTGGAGAAGTCATTAATCCAGATCGATTGCGTCGTGAAAAGTCAGTGGTGGATTTTGTAAAAAGCTTTTTGACTTCAGGAAAAACTGTGGCAGCAATCTGCCATGCTCCGCAGCTCTTAACAGAGACAGGTTTATTAAGGGGGCGAAGACTAACTTCTTATGCGTCGGTAAAAACAGATCTCATCAATGCTGGTGCTAAATGGGTCAATGAAGAAGTGGTTAACGACCATGGTCTTGTCACTAGCCGCAGCCCGTCTGATATTCCTGCTTTTTGTAAGAAGATGATAGAGGAAATTGCACAAGGAAGACATTATGTTTTACCTGATTCAAAAGGCGACTCTGCAATTCTTTAATGGAGGAAGAATATGAAAAGGTACCTGGTAGTTGCGGCCCTGGTGATAGTCCCTCTCTACGGTTTGAGTAGGGCCACAGAAGAAATAGTTAAAAGCATGGTACCTCATGGAGAAATTTCTAGAAAGATTGGAAAAGATTATTCAGTAAAAACTCAAACTGGTACAAAAATGATGGTTGAATTCGACCGAGAAGGAAACCTGGACGAAGCTTCCGGTTTAAACTTAGGCGCTGGTGATATTTTTGAGCCAGGCAACGGTCTCATCACTCTTGGCTCGGCGGCACAAATCATAAAAAAACTTGGCAAAGACGTAAAAGGTGAATGGCATCTGGAAAATGATCCAAGACTTGGCTGGATTTATGGACTACATGGAATGAAAGAGGAGGATAATGTAGAATACATTGTTGACGCTAACAAGGGTCAACTAATTAAAACTGCAGAATGAGTATCCTCTAGTCCGTGAGACATTCGGGCCCAACGAGATATTCACCTTTGAGCCAGGATGAGATTTCATTAGCGGCAGGATCAGAGAAAAGTTTTAGTTCATTGATGAGTTGTTCTTTTTGAGACGAACTCAATTTATCCAATCCTTCGTTCAAAAAATCTGTCCGATGTTTAATTAAAAATTGTGCCATCGGCGTGGAAAGAATTGTCAGGCAACTTTTTTTAAAAGCCTCCTCTGGCAGTAAATTATTCCGCATCACTTCTAGCGAGGAGAGAAACAAAACTTGAGAAAGATATGGTTGGTTCATTAAATTGAAACCAATCGCAGAAGTATTTTGAAGAAGGGAATGATCTCTTCCTGAAAAAAATCTTAGTTTTAAGAATTTACAATTTCGTGGGCCATCATTGGCATAAAGATTTTCCCAAATAAAGGGCTTACGTCCGATCAAGCCCTCAACCTCTGCCAAATGAGCAGCACTAATTTCTTCTGAAATAACCTTGGGCCCAGTCCAACAAACCTCCACCTTTGGCGGAATGAACGTTTTTAAGCCTTCAATGTATCCTTCTGGTCTTTGGCCGAAGACTTTATCTAAAATGGGATCAAAGGTATAATAGCTTGGACAAAAAATAAGACCTTGAGGGAAATAATTTAATGCCAGAGTCACGACTTCAGATTGAATTTTTAAAAGATCATCTGTAGAAGGCATATCATCAAAAAAGAGTCCCAGATAATCTATCTTTAACTCACTTAAAATTTGGAATTTATTTTTTAAATGTTCCCAATCATTTTGGGAAATTTTACTACCTAGGCCAAACGGACTTAATGCCAGACCGAATTCAATTTTTTTATTTTGATATGCATCTCTCAGTTCTGAAATTTCATCCAGATATTCTTGACTCCAGTTTTCACGCCAGGCTTTACGTAGATGAGCATCTCGTTTGGGGGCATAAATATAAAAATCGCCGCCGTGTTTTTTCAGAAAATCAGCAAAATCAAGTCGCCCGTGATGATCCCATACAGGTCCGAAGAAACCTTCTACAATTCCAATTTTTGTCATGGATCTATAATAAACTAAAGCCCCGCTTTTTCAAGCGGGGCCCAAGTGTGAGCGAAACTACTCTTTTGCGCCGGAAGAAGAGTTATCATCAGAAGCAACTTTTAGAAATGTTCCACATGCAATTGGCAGAGAAGCATGCTTAGTCTGACCAGCTAAAGCGGCTACTGATTCAGGCAAGTTAGCATCCTCTGCTGCTCCATAAATCACGATCTGTCGCCCTGCAATTCCAAGGCTTGATTTAAGTTTGATCAAATTATCTTTGGAGTCGAAATCTTTTTTAGTTAGATCGATCATCATTTCCATCATAGAAACATTCTGTCGATAATAATAATTGCCCGAGAAATCGGCTGTCGGGAAACGAGTATCGCTTTCAATTTGAGTGGTAAGTTGGTTATCTAGAGGAATCACTGCCTGACCGTAACTCTTAAGTCCTTCTACGGCATCTATAATTCCGTCTTTATTCAAATCAGATGAAAGCGTTGGGCATATTTCTGCCACGTGAATGTTCTGCGTGTGAACAATCTGAGCAGGTGTTCCATTGATTTTTACTTCAGCTGCAAAGTCATCACCCTTGACCCTGATAATGGCCTCACCTGAAGTCTCACCAGCAACGTGTGAGTTTAGTGGTGATAAAATAGCTAGATACTTTCCTTCCTCTGTTAAAAGCATGCTTATGGATGACGGACTGGAGCTGGTGGATTTATTCCCACACGCCACAGCTGACATTAATGAAGCAGCTAACAAGATCACTGATACATTTTTCATTTAAGAACCTCCGTGTTGAACACGGCGATACCATAGCAATAGAGTTGCCATTATTTGAGGGGCCCTAAAGTCTTAGGATTACATTGACCAGAGTATTTATGTCCCAAATGACGAGACCCAAAAAGGGGAAAAAAACCACTTGAGAAAAATGGTCAGCAAAGATCATGGCATAGATCATGCTTTTCATATGAGAGACAAATAAGGAGTTTAAAAATGAATGTGCAGCAACTTCGTTTACGTTTGTTCAATTTTAACAACAACATCAAAGCCGCTTGGCAAAATTTTAGAAACCAAGCTACTACTCGTGACGATCAACAGCATGTCATGAGTGAAGATGAAAAAGTGGATGAAGCTTCGGATGAGAGTTTTCCAGCAAGTGATCCTCCAGGTTACAGATCCAAATCCTCACAAGATAAAGAACTTCATTAACCATAGTCCGCCTTGTATCATTTAGGCATCTATGAATGAAAAAGTAATTGATTTAAGTATCCAGGGAATGACCTGTGCTTCATGTGTTGGAAGAATAGAGCGCGCTTTAAAAAAAAGCGATTCGATTAAGGCAGCCTCTGTTAATCTTGCCACTGAGAAAGCACACGTCACTTTTGATCAAGATAAAATAAATAGTGATAAAATTATTGCTCTCATTCACGACTCTGGTTATGAAGCTCAAGAAATAAAAAAAGAGACTCCAGTGATTCAAGTATCGCTGCAGTCTTTCAAGATTAAAGTTATTTGCTCCTTCGTTTTAACTCTTCCACTATTAATGTCGATGTTAATTGGAATTGAGTTAAAACCCATGACTCAGCTAATTCTGGCCTCTGCGGTCCAATTCATTTTTGGAGCTTCATTTTATGTTTCTGCCTGGAAAGCACTTAAGGCCCGTAGTGGAAATATGGAATTACTGGTGGCCATTGGAACAAGTGCCGCCTATTTTTTAAGTCTTTACCAAATGAGTAAAGGTCATGGCGGGCATGCCTTATACTTTGAAAGTTCCGCGGCAGTTATTTCGTTTGTTCTTCTGGGCAAATTCTTAGAATCCAAAGCAAAGAGACAAACCACTGAGGCCATCCGCGCTCTGGAAAACTTAAGACCTACAAAAGCTCGAGTTTTGGAAAACAATGTTGAAAAAGAAATTCCAATTAGTGATTTAAAAATAAATGATCTCGTTATTATTCGGCCAGGAGAAAGAAATCCTATCGATGGAATTATCACTGAAGGTTTTTCCCAGGCCGATGAATCTCTCATAACGGGAGAAAGTTTACCCATTTCAAAATCTCCCGGAGAAAAGATTATTGCAGGTTCAATTAATGGGGATGGAAGGATTCAAGTTCAGGTTTGCGCCTTAGGTGGAGAAACTGTTCTTTCAAGAATTATTCGGATGGTTGAAGAAGCACAAATTAATAAAGCTCCCGTTCAAAGACTGGTGGATAAGATTTCATCTGTCTTTGTTCCAGTTGTTTTATTAATTGCCGTACTCACAGTGATTTTTGTTACAATGTCCACAGGTAATTGGGAGAATGCTATACTACACGCAGTGGCAGTCTTGGTGATTGCCTGTCCTTGCGCTTTAGGACTGGCAACTCCAACAGCGATTATGGTGGGAACAGGGATGGCCGCCAAAAGTGGAATTCTCATCAAGGATGCAGAAAGTCTTGAGCTCGCCCACTCTGTAACACTGATGGCCTTTGATAAAACTGGAACACTGACTCAGGGTAAGCCTGCAGTGGCCAATATTTTATCACTCAAAATTTCAGAAGATGAATTATTAAAAAAAATGGCTTCGCTCCAAAATGCCAGTGAGCATCCTCTGGCGCAAGCCGTCTTGGATGAAGTTTTTAAAAGAAAAATACAATTTGAAAATGCCTCCCAAGTCAAGGCCCTTGCAGGTAAAGGCATTGAAGGTAAAATTAACGACGAAAAGTATATACTGGGGAGTAAGAAACTATTTCCTATTGATTATTCACTACCTCAGAAAATAAAAGATTTTATTTTAGCGGCTGAAGCCTCTGGAGAAACGGTTTCAGTTCTTATCCAAGAGCCTAATTCTGAAATTTTAGGAGTCATTTCATTTGCTGATCAATTAAAGCCAGAAAGTGCAGAGGCAATTAGTCACTTGAAGAAATTGGGAATAAAAACTGTTCTTCTGACTGGAGATAATTTAGGAAGCGCCAACAAAGTCGCCAATGCTCTGGGGATTGATTTTATTCATGCTGAACTAATGCCCAAGGATAAACATACGATCATCGAAGATTTAAAAAAATCTTATACGGTTGCCATGGTTGGCGATGGCATCAACGATGCTCCAG
Organism: Bacteriovorax stolpii; assembly: GCA_945860895.1. Classification (GTDB taxonomy): domain Bacteria; phylum Bdellovibrionota; class Bacteriovoracia; order Bacteriovoracales; family Bacteriovoracaceae; genus Peredibacter. Next base: position 953 of record CAMASK010000033.1, on the reverse strand, counting down.
CACTGGCGGCCGCACATGTGGGAATTGCGATGTCGACAGGAACTGATGTGGCCATGCATAGCGCAGGTATAACCCTGATGCGAGGAAACCCTAAGCTGATTGCTGATGCCATCAGTATTTCTAAAAAAACTTATCAAAAAATTAAGCAGAATCTTTTTTGGGCCTTCTTCTTTAATGTCATTGGCATTCCCCTGGCAGCTCTTGGCTATCTAAGTCCGGTTGTTGCAGGAAGTGCCATGGCACTGAGTTCAGTCTTTGTAGTCTCAAATACTCTCCTCTTAAAAACTTGGCGTCCGACTTGAATATGCTAAATGACTAGAATTATAGGCAAAAAACCCTTCAAAATCGTTGACAGAATAGCTTAAAGAACCGAAACTGTTTCTTCAATGGAGACGTGCCCGAGTGGTCCAAGGGAACGGTTTGCAAAACCGTAAAGCCTCCGGTTCAAATCCGGACGTCTCCTCCAAAAAATCTGCTTCAAAAATCAAACACACATGGTCACTTCATGAAAAAATTTATTTTTTCAAACACTTAACTTCAGGCATTTAGCAGTCATCTAATCGCTGGCCGCTTGTTCAAACCTTTCACTCTATTTCCCTGTATTTCATTTTTGTGCGACTAATGTGCGACATTTGTGCGATCAGATTTCAGAGTAAAAATAAAAATGTATTGAACCATATTTCCCGACCACGCAATTACGTATCCCTTGAATTCAATGGATACGCATACGTGGACGGGATTAATTGTCAGAGAACTTCTTTTAATTAAAAAGGAGTTCGAAAATGAAACGCAGTCGCTACAAAATTCGACTATAGACGGTTAGCAGTGGATAACATCATTTTCTTCAATCAAAAAAAGCACTTAGAAAGATTTCTCAAGTACCACTTTTATACTTATCGTTGTAACTTACTATTTTCTTGAACTAATTTTTGAAAACAAAAAACACCTCTCCC
>CAMASK010000032.1 GCA_945860895.1 Bacteriovorax stolpii | reverse complement strand
AACCAGATGTTTTAGAAAACCCATGGATGGTTTTTCTCATTTCTCTTTGTGTGGCCCACCATCACACGATTGTTTTTGTTTTTCCGATGTATGCCTATGCAGTCTTCCAAGGCAATTTAAAAAAGAAAATGATCCTTTCTATAATTTTTGGGTTTTTCTCTGCTTTCGTCTATTTTTCCCTTTTTTTATTTCATCCTGACGATTATGGATCATGGGGAAGTATTAAATCCGTTTCAGCTTTGATTGATCATTTTTTAAGAGTTGAATACGGAACATTTAGTCTGACTGCCAAAAAAGATGGTTCCGATCCTGTTTGGCTTCATTTTCTTTTGAAGAATCTAATTGTTGATTGCTGGTCTCTAATACTTGCTTTGGCTTTTATAGCTGTTAAAGGCTGGAATAAATTAAAAAAACATCTCACCATTTTTAGCATTCTCATATTGAGCCTATCGGCATTTCTCATCACATTTTTAACTGGTGGCGTAATTTCGTTGAATGGATTTGGAGAAACGATTTTTGAGCGATTTCTTTTGCAGCCAATTTTAATGTTGTTTTTTTTCGTACTTCTGGGAATTAATCGTGCCCAAATTGAGATTCCGAAATGGATAGTCATGGCATTTCTGGTTAATGCTGGACTCAACATTACTCAAAATTTTAATACAAATGATTTTAGTGACAATACCAGTATTGAAGATTTCTCATTAAATATTTTGAATTCCCTTCCTCCAAAGAGCATTTATTATAGCTATGGCGACACTCAAGGTGGAGCTTCTTATTACTTACATGATGTAATGAATGTTAGACCCGATTTGATTCATTTGCATGCGACACTCACAAACAGCTGGGGAATAGAGAAAGCTGCCCTTAAATATCCTCAAGCGATTAATTCTAAATTTTCCAACATCATTGAGGGCGTTAATTTTAATGATTTTAATTTTTACCTCAATATTCCACCCAATGAGCTGCCTGAATATTATAAAGCCACGGTTTATGGAATTATTTTTAAAGTGACTAAAGATAGCGAGAAGAGACCATCAATTAGTTATGAGTGTGACATTTCTAAAAATTATAAATTTAGAAACAGATCAGAGCTCAAGGATTATTCAAATGTAGAAGTAAGTCGCTTTTATGATCTTGAATACGGTAGATGTGACTATATGTTTGCTTTGGAAATGATAAAGGTAAAGAAATACACGGAAGCTAAACAAATACTTGAGAAATCAATGGATCTGGCTCGGTATTCCGTCAGGTTCCTGGAACGACTTTGCTATTTATATACTCTAACCAATGACCCAAAACTTAGAGAGTGTCATGGGAAGCTAGAGGAATTCATCGCCATCTCCAACAAACAATATTATCTCTATCAATATGAGAATTAAGCTATAGCTGTACTAAAATAGTCAAATAACCATGATTGGCATGAAGCACTAAATCCTTGATACTCCATTATCGCTCTGTCTATAATTAGATAAGTTTTTGTTTATTCACACAGCAAGGAAAACTTTGGCAGCATCATTAAAAGATCAGCTGGACGAATTTTTAAGTAAACTCAATCCCGGATCTATTTTCGGAATTGATATTGGTGCACATAGTATCAAAGTTTGCGAAGTAAGTGGTACGCCCGGTAAATTTAAGGTCGAAAAATTCGGATCATTCGTGCTCTCTGAGGCTGCTATTATTGAAGATGAAATTCAAAAGCCATCTGAGATAGTTGCAGGTTTATTAGAGGCCATGGTTAGGGCTGGAATAAAATCTAAAGTTGCATGTATAGGTTTATACGGACCTAATACAATGACTAAAAGATTAAATGTTCCTGAGGGGACAAAAGAAGAAATTGAAGACCACATTATGTGGGAATCAGAACAATATATTACATTCGGTGCTGATGAGTCCCAGATTTCATTTGATATAATTGGAGATAATGAAGGTGGCGGTAAAGATGCAATTGTAGCTGCTGCACGTTCCGATATAGTGGATAGTTTTTCTAACATCCTCGCAGATGCAAAGATTCAGGTAAAAGTCGTAGATTTGAACGTCTTGGCAATCTCGAATATTTTCGAAGAAGTTTATAAAGACGAAATAGACGAATATTCAGAAGGCACATTGATTATCGATTTTGGAGCGCAAAGTACCAAAATAATCGTGTTCAAGCGTGGTGGTCCAATCTTTACAAAAGAATTACCTATTGGTGGCAGTTTAATTACGGAAGAGATTCAACGTCAAATGGGGGTAAGTTATGAAGAAGCTGAAGACTTAAAAACTACCTCAGATGAAAATGGTAATCTTCCACAAGAAGTTCTGAATATAATAAATACTCAAATCGATCAACAAGTTGCAGAAGTTCGAAAGAATATTAATTTTTATGTGACTCAAGGAAGCGCAGAAAAAGTGGGTCATTGTTTTATTACTGGTGGAAATTCTCTTTTACCCGGATTAATCGAAAAGTTATCAACTTTAACAGGACTTGAGGTTAAACGCCTTGATGTTTTTTCATCAATAAAAGTAGATGAAAAAAAGGCTGAAAATGGCTTAGAGCAATTGTCTGCCGTGGCGGCAGTATCAATTGGATTGGCCATGAGGAAAGTTGATTAATGATTAAAATTAACCTCAATTCAGCTAAAAAACAGGTCGATATATCCAATATTGGTGGCTTTGACTTTACCAAAATAAAAATTAAGGCGGTGCTTTTAGTCGTTGCTCTTATATATATTCCTGACTTTGTTTTATTGCCGATTTGGGAAACCGATTTAACTACTAAACAAACAGAATTAGATCAGCTCCAAAATCAACTTAATTCCCTGAAACGAAAAGTCGCGAAGTCTGCAAATTTAGAAAGACAAATTCAGGAGTTGAATGCCCAAGAAAAAACTCTTGGAGAAAAACTTACTGCAGTAAAAGAAGCTATATCGCAAAAAAGAAATCCTGCTAGTTTGCTACTATATATCGCTAAAAACATACCAGAAGATTTATGGATTAAAGAATTAAGTCTAGAAAACGAAACAATGATCGTGAAAGGTGAAGCCTTAAGTTATACAAGTGTTGGTAACTTTGTGAATAATTTAAGATCTTCAATTTTTATTCGTGATGCAAGTATCAAAGGCACAACCAGCACAGTTAGAGAATCTGATAAACGAAGAATAGAAAGCTTCGAGATTCACTTTGCAGTAGCGAGGTTTGAATAATGAAAGATTTAGTTAATAAGATTATTGGTCAGGCCCATATTTTGATCTTAATTTACGGAATTTATGGTGTTTATGTCGCCTATGATGAGCATTCACTTAAGATGACTGAAATCGAAAGCCAGTTTCCTAGTGTTAATGCTGAGATTACCGCGAATTTAGAGAAAGTAAAAGAATTCCAGGAATTTGTTAAGAAAACAGAAGAATCAAAAATTCGAGTAGAAGAAGTTGCTAAAAATATTGAAGCCGCTCAAAAGCAACTTCCTGCTGACATTGATGATAACCAAATTTTGAAATTCTTTAATTTAGAAATCGGTGCATTAAACATTAAAGATCCAAATATCACCCCAGGCAAAGAAGCTGCTAGTACTTATTTCATTTCAAAAGAATATCAAATTAAAGCTAAGGGAACTTTCCTTCAATTTTTAATATATTTTGAAAGAGTTGGAAGCGCAGCACGAATTTATAATGTAAAAAGCTTTAAACTATTAAATGATAATCCCGGTCAAAAAGGTCGCTTTCAACTTATCTCTGCCGAAGGGGTAATTGAAGCATTCAGATTTAACCCGGATTTTAAAGTTGATCGTGGATTTGATAAACTAGAAACACCGTAAAAAAGTAACTGTATGATGAACATTTTATATTTCTTGTTAATTTCAACGATAGGGGCATTTGCTGCCCCTGTAGATCCATTGAGTAACTTCTTTCGTGATAAAACTAAAATTGAAAAGCCTTTTGAACTAAGGGATCCATTTAAAGCTCCCCAGAATAAGGTTGAAAAAGACAAGGAGAAGCAGGGGTATTTTATTTCCGGTAAGGGCCAATATAGCAATATTAATGAACCAACCATCAAGACTGTTGATGAGATCAAAGTAGTTGGTGTGCTTATTGGCAAAGAAAGAAGGGCGATTGTTTCTCCTGAAAAAGGCACCATTATCATTGTCAAAGAAGGAATGAAAATCGGTGATGACGGTGCAGAACTTAAGGCTATTCTCCCTGGTGGGGTGATATTAGTTGAGAAAATTACAAATGTTTACGGACAAGAAGAATATTTAGAAACAGTTATACCCATTTCCAAATAATCTCTTTACAATTGAGTTATACGCTCATCTTAAGGAAGAGAGAAAGCATGAAAACAGGTATTATTTTAATTATTCTGATAGTGTCACTTAGCCTATCAGCACAAGAAATTAAGAACGTAAATTTTGTCCAGGAAGGCGAAGTCAGTAAGTTGATTATCGAAGCTGATAAAGACATCTTTGCTGAACGTTTTCATGTCACTGAAGACAAACAAATCATTCTAGATTTGAAAAATGTAAAAATTTCTCCAAAACTTCTAAGGGGTATTGATACTTCTGAATTTCCTGGAAGTACTGTTTTTATTTCTGGTTACAAAAAACCGGGAGCTCCAAATGACATTCGATTTGCAATTCAACTGAGAGATAACGTTCGATCGATTCTTGAGAATAAAAACAATTCAATCGTATTAAATATTGAAAATCGTTTTGGAGTTTTTGCTCAAAGTAAAATCAGAAACAGTGAATCGAGCTCCCTAAAAGGAACTCAGACAATTGAAGATTCAGTTGGTTTAAATATTCCTAAATCAAATAATATTGAAGACATTATTAGCAATCTGACCATGTCGGGCCCAAAAAAATACATAGGTAAGAAAATTTCTATAAATGTGAAAGAAATTCCAGTTCCAGACTTGTTGAACATGATTGCTGATACATCTGGTTTCAATATCATTATTGATCAGGAGATTTCAAAACTTCCTCCATTATCCTTAACGCTTACGAATGTCCCATGGGATCAGGCTTTAGATACAATCATGAATCTGTCTAAACTGGTTGCCGATAAGAATGCAAACATTCTGATCATGAAAACTTTAAGCCAAGCCTCTAAAGAAAAAGAGGATGAACTCAAAAGTATAGCACTTAAAGAGGGCCTTGAACCGCTGGTTACAAGAGTGTTCTTAATCAACTACGCTACTCTGGCTGAAATTTCAAAAATCATTAAAGATTATCTGACTCCAAATCGCTCTACCTTGCAGACCGATGATCGGACGAACAGCATAATAGTAAAAGATACTATTGATTCTATTGAAAGAGTCAAAAAAATTATTGAAACACTAGATACTCAAACACCACAGATTTTAATTGAAGCTAAAATTGTAGAAGCGAATGAAAATTACACCAAGAGTATTGGTTTAACTAATGGTCTTAGTTTTGGTTATGACCCTGTCGGACTTGTGGGACAACCCAGTGGACCAGGATTTTCTTTCAGCTCAATTGGTACTCCGGCCATTGGCGCGCAAATCGCAGTTTATAAGCGTTTGTTGGGCCTAGATTTTAGATTACAATTATTAGAGTCAGAATCAAAAGGTCGCATCATCTCTACACCAAGAGTTGTGACTCAAAATAAAAAAGCTGCAACTATTACAAGTTCTCAACAAACCAGTTTCCGAGTTCAGCAACCAGCTACAGCAACTGGACCAGCTCTTGCTACTTTTGAAAACGTTTCAGCTGACTTAACTTTAACTGTTACACCACAAGTGACTAATGATGGTGCGATTTCAATGCAAATTTCATTGTCAAAATCTTCTTTTGGTACAAGACCAAGTGAAGATGCTCCACCAAACATGAACTCACGTAACATCAATACTAATGTACTAGTTGATAATGGATCCACAATTGTAATTGGTGGTCTTTATCAGACAGATAGTCTTGACCAGCACAGTGGTATTCCTTTTATGAAAGATCTTCCGTTGATTGGTTGGTTATTCAGAACTCCTTTATCAAATGTGACTAACAAGAACGAACTTGTAATTTTCATGACTCCAAGAATTATAAATCAAGAAGAGGCTGGCTTTTCAGAGAGACAAGCAGGTAAGACATCATCGTCGGATCAAACTCTTTAGGTAGGTTGAGCGTTGTTAGGTAAAAAAAATCAGTCGGCCGTTTTGGCCAAATATTTTACAATGTATAAAAAGAATCCTCGCTCGAAGGTGTTCGCACCTCTTGCTGAGTCTTTTCGTAAATTGGGAATGTTGGAAGATGCATATAAGATTTTAAAAGACGGAATTCGTCATCACCCAAATTACACACTTGGATTTATTGTTCTGGCTAATTGTTATTTCGATCAGGGTAAATTCGAACTAACCTACAACACCCTAAGACCGATAATATCCCAAAATGCAGATAATATTTCCCTACAGAAAATATTTGCTCAAGCTTGTATGAATCTTGGATATCTAGAGGAAGCTCTTGATACTTATAAATACCTTCTTTTTATGAATCCAAGAGATAAATTCTTTATTGAACAGGTGAAAAAACTTGAAGATGATTTAATGGTTGGCCATAAGAGATTGAGTCTTGATCAACTGATTAAAGCACCAGAGATGGAAAGAATTGCGAACCCTTCAACGCAGGACGATGATTGGGTTCAGGTTGACTTCAATCAGCCTGAAACATCAGAAATAAAAAAAATTGAACCAGTTAAGGATGATGCAGATTGGGTGATGGAAAAACCAGGGATCTCCACACATCCAATTTTACAGAAACAATCAATACCTGTCAGAAGTCTAGAAGATGATTTTTATGCAGATGAATTTGAGGAATATGGAGATATTGAGGAAACCAATTCAGAAATAATTCCTAATTCCGATTCACCTATTGTGTCCCACACACTGATTGATCTTTACTGTGCTCAACAATATTATGACAAGGCTATTGAATTACTTCAAAAAATTCTCGAACTTAATCCACATGATCAGGCTTCTAAGCAAAAATTATCTCAAATTTTAGAAATGAAGGGCCATTCCGTTTACTCTAAAAATTCTGTAACAGAAGAAGATGGGCATAATGAATTAATTTCTATCATAGAATCACAAGTAAAGGCTAAATCTCCCAAAGTCGTTCAACTTGAAGAAACTTTGGGAAAATTTCTGAATGCTCTTAAAGAGCGCTCATTAAACTATCGGTAAAATAATGAAAAAATTTTTAATCATCAATGGACCCAACTTAAATATGCTGGGCCAGCGTGAACCCGAAGTCTATGGTTCAGAAACTTTGGATGACATAAAGAAATTTACTGAGGCAAAACTTCAAGGACAGGCTGCTTTAGAATGGTTCCAAACTAATCTTGAAGGAGAGCTTGTGAACCGTATTCAGCAAGCTCATTCGCAACATTATGACGCTCTCATCATTAATCCTGGTGGCTACTCTCATACGAGTGTTGCCATCCATGACGCTCTGAAAATCCTGAAAATTCCAGTAATTGAAGTCCACTTAAGCCAGGTTTATAAGCGAGAAGAGTTCCGTCATACATTGTTGACGGCAAAAGCCGCTACGGCCATAATGGGCGGGCTTGGAAAACAAAGTTATTACATCGCGATATACTCGCAGCTCCAGTAAAGGAACAGCTCTATGTACCAGACAACAGATTTCAGAAAAGGTTTAAAGATTGAGATTGAAGGAAAGCCTTGGATCATTGTTGATTTTCAACACGTGAATCCAGGAAAAGGTTCTGCTTTTGTTAGAACTCGTATCAGAAATCTTGAAACCAACCAAACAATTGAACGTACTTTCAAGGCTGGTGTCGAAACTGTTGGTAAGCCAGATATGGAAGAAAAAGAAATGGAATATAACTATTCAGATATTGATGGTTATAATTTTATGGATCAAACAACATTTGAAATGGTTCACCTTTCACATGATCAAGTTGGAGATAATAAATATTACCTTCAAGAAAATATCCGCGTTTATATCCTTTATTATAATGGACGTCCTATATCGATTGAGCTTCCGAATTTCATTAACTTGAAAGTTGTTGAAACTGATCCTGGTATGAAAGGTGATACTGCTGCAGGCGGAAATAAGAAGGCTAAGTTAGAAACAGGCCTTCAAGTTAACGTTCCACTCTTTATTAAAGAGGGTGAAGTTTTAAAAATAGACACTCGTACCGGTGAATACATCGAACGCGCTAAGGTTTAATTATGAACTTAGATGTACTTAAACAAATTGTAAAAATAGCTAAAGATGACGGCGTTGCTGAATTAAAAATTGAAGCGAAAGAGTTTAAAGTCGAAGTAAGATTTTCTACTGGTACCGTTGCTCCAATTCAGCATGTACAGCACGTTTCTCATTCCGCAGCACCTGTAGCTGCTAAAGCAAGTAATCATCACGTAATCAAGTCTCCCTTTGTGGGCACTTTTTATTCTTCTCCAGGTCCTGGTAAGCCAGTTTATGCCAAAGTGGGTGATAAAGTGAAAGCCGGCCAGCCACTTTGTGTGCTTGAAGCTATGAAAATCATGAATGAAATAGATGCTGATGTTAATGGTGAAATAGTTGAAATTTGTGTTGAAAACGAAAGTTTAGTTGAATTTGGACAGGCACTTTTCAAAATCAAGATTTAATAGATGAAAGTTGCAGCAAAGAAATTTAAAAAAGTTCTCATCGCCAATCGTGGCGAAATTGCTATTCGTGTAATTCGTAGTTGTAAAGAACTTGGAATCGAAACAGTTGCTGTCCATTCAACTGCGGATGAAGATTCTTTACATGTGAAAATGGCCGATGAGTCCGTCTGTATAGGTCCTCCTAAATCGACTTTATCTTATTTAAATATTCCTCAAATCCTTTCAGCGGCCGACATTACAGGCGCGGATGCAATCCATCCAGGTTATGGTTTTCTCTCTGAAAATCAGGAATTTGCTCAGCTATGTGAAAAATGGGGCTTAACTTTTATCGGTCCAAGCGTGAAATGTATTCAGGCCATGGGCGATAAAATTGAATCAAAAATTACAGCAAAAAAAGCAAAAGTTCCAACTCTTGAACCTATTTATGTGAAAGAAGTTTCTGAAGATGAAATCAAAAAATCTGTAGAAAAAATGGGTTTTCCAGTTCTGATCAAAGCATCTGCTGGCGGCGGTGGCCGTGGAATGAAGAGAATTGAAAACTTCGAAGAATTATGGCCTGCACTTAGTCGTTTGCATGAAGAAGCAAAAGCTGCGTTCGGAGATGGCACACTCTTTATTGAAAAATACATTCAAAATCCAAGACACATTGAAGTTCAAATACTCGCAGATATGCATGAGAATGTTATTCACTTAGGTGAACGTGATTGCACTATTCAAAGACGCTTTCAAAAGATTCTGGAAGAAGCCCCTTCTCCGGTCCTTTCTCCAAAAGTGCGGGAAGAAATTTGTGAGGCAGCTGTCAGACTTGCAAAATTTGTCGATTATGACTCAGTGGGAACAGTAGAGTTTCTTTACGATCAGGATACCCATAAATTCTATTTCATGGAAATGAACACTCGTATTCAAGTGGAACACCCCGTTACCGAAGGTCGTACGGGCGTGGATTTGATAAGTGAGCAAATCCGCCATGCTCAGGGTGAAAAAAATAGATTCAAACAATCAGATATTATTTTCAGAAATCATGTTATTGAATTTCGCATAAATGCGGAAGATCCTAAAAGTGGTATGCCTTCTCCTGGCCAAATCACGCATTATCATAGACCTGGCGGCATGGGAGTTAGAACAGACGACTATATCTATACAGGATATACTGTACCTCCTTACTACGACTCTATGATTTCCAAAATCATCGTGAGCGCAGATAATCGCGCCAATTGTATTACACGTGCCAAGCGTGCTTTAAATGAAACAGTAGTAAGCGGAATTCAAACAAACATCGGTCTTCATAAATCAATATTGAATGATCCGGACTTCGTAGAAAGTAAGTTTTCGACCAATTATTTATCCAAAAAACTCATTTAAAAGTATAATAAAATTAAGCATTTAATGTGCCACAGGAAGGGGCATGGTGGAGAGTCATTTTATTATTCGACAATTGTTGGCGGAGTCCAAATTTGTTGAAGCTCAAAAAGCAGTGGAAGTTCAATTTCTTCAAAAGAAAAATTCAGAAAATGCTGAACTTCTAGAGCTATATTTTGAAACCTTGATATCTCAAAATAAAGAAATTCCTTTGGAAATGCTTTTAAGTTTAATCGAAAAATTATTATTAAATGACACAGACAAAGCAGTCCACTGGCTAAATTTAATTCCAAAAAATAAATTCAAAGAAAATCAGAGATTGCTAAAGATTGAAATTATTCTTTCAGAGAAAAAAGGCAAAACTGAAGATTTGTTTCATCTCATTTCTCGATTTCATATACTTCAATATGAATCAAGAATTCCTGCGATCCCAGAATTGATAAATTCTATTACGGAAAAATATTTTCCTAAAGATTTTCAAATTCAATTGCAAAGAACTGCCCTTATGCTAATGACAGGAGATTTGAAAAGTAGTGAGAAATCTATAACTGAGCTGATCATGTCTTGTTTCGAAAGATCATCTTCAAGAGGAACCAAGGAAAAACTGCTCAAGCTATATGAGGTACTTAATTCAACTGAAGAGATTTATTATCTCGAACTATACAAGAATTTCTGCTTATTAATGACTTCTAAGGAGTTGGATAAAAAAAATATAAAGAAAATTGTTGAATTAGTTATTTACGTTGAAGACTTTCGTATGCAGTGTCTCATTCTAAACCTAATAGTGAGACAAGGCTGGGATGAAATAGCTCAGGATTATGCTTTCGAGATTAGGCAAAACGCGAAGTATAGTTATGTGTATTTTGATAAATTTTTACCCCATTTAAAAAATCTTTTTTTTCAAAAAAAAGAAAGTAAATCAGTATTTATTAAAGAATCAATTTCAGATTATGACATGGAAGTAGAAAAATATACTTATGAACCAATTGATGAAGAAATTTTATCTGACATGTCAGCAGATGAAATGTTACTTACAAAAGTACTGAAATTTCGTAACTTTTCGACCAAAGAGCTTTTGGATATAGCCGTAAGCTTTTTGCAATCGGATTATTACTATGCAGCCCTGAAGGCAAGTCAACTTGCTTATGACTCCACCTCAGATGATGAAGAAAAATTAAAGTCTAATTATCTAAAAGTGACTTGTTTGCTTAAAAGAGGTGATTACAGAGCTGCTCTGGATATTGCTCTGGATGCTATAGCCTACGCTAAAACGCAAAATGATATACTTTCATTTTTATATTCTCAAGCAGAAGCCCATCTTCGACTAAAAGAATATAAGGCTGCCAAAACTGTGCTGAAAAAAATACTTAAAATTGATGATAACTATCGTTTAGCCAAAGAAAGATTGGACAGACTAAATGCGATTTAAAAGTATTCTTGGAGCATTTATTTTTCTGTGCCTTGCAAGTTTTATTGCAATGCTAATTTTTCTGCAATCAAAAACATTTGGTAGAGTTGCTACCAGAGTTATCTCTGATATAAGTCAAAAACGATCTAACATGAAAGTTAGCATCAAAAGTATCGGTATTAGCCTCTTTCCCCCTGGAGTTGAATTAAATAAAGTAGTGATGGATAAAAAAAATGAAGCGAATAAAAGCTTCCATGCAGAGTTTGGCAAGCTAGGCTTTTATATCGGTCTGATTGAATTGGAAGAAAAAAAACTATCACTGGGAGAAATAAGAATTTCAGATTCTATTGTTAATTATAACGCTCCTGAGGACAACGAGAAACCGATTGAGAAAATTGATGAAAAAATTATTAATCAAGTTTTTGATTTCTCGAATAATCTTCCTTTTCGCATTGATACAGTTTTACTTCAGAATTGCAAAGTCCACATAAATCACGATTTAATCGAAGCTAAAAGGCTTAAAATCTTCAAGAAGCGGGATAATTTTATAGTTCGATTCCATGTCGCTAATCTTCAACCTAAGGACAATGAAAAAATTTCCATCGACGAAATCTGGGGAGATGCCGAGATAGGCAGAAAGAATATTTCCCTTTATCGGTTGAAAGTTCAACATGACGTCCATAGTTTGTTGATAAAAGGAAAAATTACAAATTATAGATTATTGAAGAATGCGGACGCAAATCTTATGGGCGAGGCCTCCATATACATCAAAAACATTAAGAGTGATATCCCTCTGCCTGATCTGATAAAATTACATGATGGTTTTGCACATATTAGTTTCAAAACGTTTTATAAAGATCAAAAAATAAACGGTGGGATTGAATTATCTGTGTCTAACCTTAATTCAAATATTATAAATGCTGAGCAGGTGATTGCTGCATTGAGTTTTGATAAAGATATTTTAATTCTAAATCAATTCTTACTTTCCAACAAAGAAGAAAAATTAAGACTTCATCACCCAACTGAAATTTTTAATGCCTCGACCAATAAATTTCTATTTCGACCTGTGTCTGTTCACATGGAGAATTTAGATCTTAATAATGCATTAAGTATTCTACCATCTCTTAATCCGTTAAAAGGAAAATTAACCGGCGATTTGGATTTTACTTACGCTAATAATAATTTGGAATTCAAGCCACATGATGGATTTCTTATCAAAAATCTTGGCTTAGTTGTTGGCAAAGATAAGCCCTTTACAATTCTGATGATAAAGAATGCAAAGTTATCTGCTTCAACCTTCCGCTTGATTAATAAAGAATTTCAAATAGATTCTATATTGAAGTTGAATCATTCCCTTTTGGACATACATGGTTTTATAAATTCTAAGAAAGTAAGTATTAAGGCAATTGATGCAATTGTGGATCTGGAAGATTTCGGAAATATTTCCCAATTGGATGTGAAGGGTAAAGGTTCACTTGATATTTCTGTATCTGGCGAGCTTCAGGATACATCTATTAATTTAAAAGGTAATACGAAAGATTTCGGTCTTCTTGGTTATAAACTGGGACAAGTTGATAAAGAAATCAGTATTGATTTAGCTGACTCAAGTGTTGTCATTAAAAAAATGGAAGCAACATACAGGAGCACTTCAATTTCAGGTGTTGGGGTTGTAAATTATGATAATTCCGATATTGCTTTAGGCATAAATTCAGCACGTTCAAACTTTCAAGACTTAAAAGAAATCTTAGCACCAATATTTTCTAAAATAACTTTCTTACCAAAAGACCTGGACTTTAATACAAAAATAGATGCAAATATTTTTGGTAAAACATCTTTAGAAGATATAAAAGTAAAATCTAATATTCAATTTAGTGACTTGCATGCTTTTGGTGAGAACTTCAATTCGGGTAAGGTTACTGTAGGCCTTAGTCATCAAAAAATTAGCCTGATAGATTTAATTGCTAAAAAGAGTAAGGGAGAAATAAACGGCGATTTTTCCTATTCGATGAAGTCTGAATTCCTGAAAATGAATTACTCATGGGATGGTTTTGCCATCAGCAATTTTTCTCTTCCGAAAAAGATGAAATTAAATTTGGATGGAGAAGTTTCTGGTTCTTTTGCGGGTCAGGGTACTACTAAAGATTATAATCTAATACTTGATGCTAAAATATCTGAAACTCGTTCTGATGAATATACTTTTGAAGACAGTAAATTTGATGTGATTTTGACTCCTCATTCTATAAAAGGGAAAGCTAATATTTTAGGGCAAAATATTGCAACCCAATTTGATTATTCTCTAAACAATACGAAGCCTTCAAAAGTTGCTGTAGATTTTAATGTTATTTCATTGAAACCTTTTGCTACGGCTTTCTTTGGATCTCATCTGGGAAATGAGGATTTTAGCGGTAATTTTAAATTAAGCTTAGATACCCAGTTTAAAGGAGTTTTTGAACAAGTTGGTTTAAAGGCGTCTCTTGAAAGTTTGGTTCTTCGTCATGAAAATTTTAATGTTAATTATTCCTCCAATCTGCCTCAGTTTTTAATCGAGAATAACCTCATAAAAAAATGGAACCTCGCAATTCAGCAACCAGATTTATTTGTTCAGACAAAGGGACAAGGTCAGTTTGGTCAAAACGTATCTTTGGTTAATGAGATCCATCTTAACTCAAGGATATTTGAAATTTTCTTGTCTCCAGTGCTTTCCTCAGAAGGATTTCTTCGCAATATAGTTAGAATTGATGGTCAGGGGAACAAGTACCAATATAGTGTTATTTCTAAAAGTTCTGATTTGAACTTAACTATTGAGGGAGTCCCTTTTCCACTAAATCATTTAAGCTATTCAATGGAGCACACTGATGATCGATTAGTCATTCAAGAATTAAAAACAACTCTTGATAACGGCTCCGTCGGTATCAAAGGTGATGTCTTTTTCGATGATAAAAATCCTGATGTAAATATTAAATATTACCTAGATAAGGCCGAGATTCCAATCTTAGGAAAATCGATGCTCAATCTCACTGGTGAAGGAATCATTCTTGGAAATGCTCCGCCTTATAATATTGGTGGTGAGATAATTGTAAACAAGGCTCAAATTGTTAACGAGCTCAATGAATTTTCTCAAAAATCCAATGCACTCTCGCAAGTGAGGTTTTTGCCCCCAAGTCAGGAGTCTTCACTTGGGAAATATGTTAATTTTAATATTAATGTTAAGATTGATACTCCGGCGAGAATTTCAAATTCTCTCATGGATATTAGTATGCTTGGAGAGGTGATGTTGCTTGGCAACCCATCCAGACCCCGTGGGGAAGGACGACTTTATTCCCCAGCTAATTCTTCACGTGTTTTCTTCAAAAACAGCGAATACTACATAACCAATGCGGATATTAATTTTTCGCCAAAAAAAGAAATCTCAAATCCTGATTTTGATGTTCAGGCCACAACATTAATTTCTTCTTATAAAGTTTATGCAAAAGCTTATGGCGATTTGGAAAGATTCAATTTTGATCTTACATCTGATCCATCTCTTCCAAGAAATTCAATTCTTTCATTAATTGCATTCGGATATACGGATGAAATTCAAAATTCTCTTCAACAGCGTGACCAACAAAATCTCACTCAAGTTGGAGTGGGTTCTTTTGTTTTTGACAGATTCAAAATCAGTGACATTTTAAATAAACAATTCGGACTACAAGTGAATCTTGGGACTGTTCTGGAACAGTCCCAAACTGATAGCTTATTGTCGGGGAGATCCCAAGAAGGTCAGGGAACTCTCGGTCGCACCAGATCAGCCACTAAAATTGAGTTAAAAAAGCGTCTGGACGAAGCTTTGAGTCTCTCGGTCTCAAGTACTATGGGCGGAAGTATTGGTCAGCGACAAAGTATGAACTTAAACTATAGTCTAAATAAAAAAGTTCAGCTTGAAGGTATATATGAACTTCGAACCAACGCTGAAGGAGAGACTGATATTATTGATAATTCCATTGGTGGAGATTTAAAATTTAGGTGGACCTTCAAATGAAGTTATTCCTAGTTTTTTTAATCCTTATACCACTGCAACTATTCGCTCAAACGAATTTTCGACTTTCAAAAGTTGAAGTTAAGTGTGACGTGTCAGATTTTTGTTCAGCAAAAAAACTCCGTTATAGCAATCTCATCGGTGATTATCGAAGTTTACTCCATTTAAAAGAAACATTAAGAATGATGGCATCAGACGGTGGTTATGAGAATTTTTCCTACGAAGTATTTGAGAACCAAGAAAGATTTGAACTGCTCATTAAAGTTAAACTTAAACCTACAATACAAGAAATCAATGTAGACATTTTTGATAGAAATCTTGAAATGGATCCAATTCAGCTATTATCCTTGAAAGAAGGGGACTTCTTTGAAACTCAGAAACTGAAACAAGATTTGCAAGGACTCAAAGGCCGTCTTGAAACTATGGGATATCCTCAGAATTCGCAAAAATTAAAAGTTGTGCAAGAAAAAGATAAAGTGAAAATTAACTTAGTCATCACCTTAGGACGTCCCATCGTTTTCAAAAAGATTAAAACGAATTCAACATCTGCGTATGTGAATGATTTTTTAACTAGGAAGTTTTATCATTTTTATAATAAACCATTTGAATTTACAAAATT
This sequence comes from Bacteriovorax stolpii, assembly GCA_945860895.1. Classification (GTDB taxonomy): domain Bacteria; phylum Bdellovibrionota; class Bacteriovoracia; order Bacteriovoracales; family Bacteriovoracaceae; genus Peredibacter. Next base: position 13,462 of record CAMASK010000032.1, on the reverse strand, counting down.
CAAACTTTACTTGGATGAAGCACAGAAAGAACTTTTTAATTATGGTTACTATTTAATTAATTTGGATTTTGCTCCAATTATAAAAAAGCATCGGGTTATCCTTGATATTAAAGTTACTCATGATAAATTATTTGCTTTTGATTTTAGGAACCTACGAATTGAGCATAGAGATGTTATCCATAGCATAGTTAAAGATTTATTTCGAAAATATAAAAGGCCTTTGACTGATAACATTCTCAAGATGGCTATCGAGGACCACTATAAACAAAAAGCTCACTTAAATGCACAGGTTAGAATTGAAACTGAAAAGTTTAAGAATAATCATAAAGAAATGATAACTCTTTACCGAGTTTTTCTTGTTGAAAATGAAAAAACTCGTTTAACGGATTTAAAATTTGCTGGAAACTCTTTTTTCACGGCAAAAAAGATCCATAAAATGTTTCACGATGAAGCTTTTGAGTTAGCTAAAATTAATTATTACGATGAAGAATATCTTAATTATTTTGTTGGATTTTTGAAGTCAAAATATATCGAAAATGGTTTTGTGCAAATCAGGGTTCTTGGTCCTAATAAATCTTTTAATGAAGAGAAAAAAAATGCTTCAGTCGAATACAAAATAATTGAAGGACCACGTGCTTTTGTAAGGAGTGTAAAGTTTGAAGGACTGCCAACGGAGCTTGAAAATGATATTTTGGTTAAAATTGTCAATAAATCAGGTTCTCCTTTTAAGCCAATCTCACTGACTGAAGATTTAAAAGTTGTCACTTCTACGATGCAGGAAAAGGGTTATTATTTTGCAGAAATTATAAATTCCAATGACGATTCATTGGTAACTTATTCAAAATCTGGGGCAGATGTAGATTTAAATTATCTAATTGAATCTGGACCAATGGTTAAATTAAATAGAATTATTTTTTTAGGGAATAATAAAACCAGAAAAAAAGTATTCACAAAAAAAATTCAACTAGAGCCCGGAGATATTATTACTCCAAATAACACCAGAGATTATGAAGCTAGTCTTTCTGCTACTGGTTTATTTAACGCTGTCTCAGTTACTCCGGTCCGACATACGTCAAAAAAATACTCTGCCACTGATTTAATAGTCAAAGTCGTTGAAAGAGACTTCGGCCTTGTTGAAGTCGCCCCTGGCTTTAGAACTGATCTTGGTCTTAAATTAACTGGCACAGTTTCATACTTGAATATTGGAGGAATGAACCGTTCCATCACTTTAAGAAGTCAAATAAATAGAAGGGTTAATTATCAGACGATTGATCCCGAAAGAGAAAAATCTCAAATGCTGGAGCACAATACAACTCTGACCTATACTCAGGGAGATATTTTTAATAGTTCAATTGATTCTTCCGTAGCTGGTTCTTTTCAAAGAAAGAGATTCTATCCATTTGATGCTGATATTATTCGAGGGAGTGCAACTTTTACTCGTGATATAACCAAGAAATTTTCCACCTCTGCACGATATCAACTGGAAAAAATCAACCAGTACAATACCGCCCCAAATACTATCGAAGAGCCCGATAACCAAAAAGATAATGGAAGTTTCAGAATTGGTGCAATTACTCCAAGTATTACTTTTGATTTAAGAAACAGTGCGGTCTTGCCTACCAAAGGAGCGTTTTTTAATTTATCCTGCGAGTTCGCTAATCCTTATTTTCTTTCTCAGAAGGAAGATGATTTAACCGTTAACTATTACAAGCTGGTTTCCAGAAATAAATTCTACATTCCTTATAAGTATGGAACTGTTGCCATTTCGATGGTGGGGGGGGTTCAGGAAAATCTCTCAGACGAAGAAGTTAAAGTTAATGGAGTAACCCAGACTGCTGGTTACATTCCAAATATTAAAGTTTTTCGCCTAACTGGTATGGATATTGTGCGCGGCTACAATGATGAAGAAATTAATCGTGTTTCTGGATCTGCTAAAAACGATATTTCAGACATTAAAATCACTAATCGTGCCTATCTGGCTAATTTTAAATTTGAGCCACGATACTTCGTAAACGATGTCATTATGACGGGTGTTTTTTATGACGCTGGCCGCGTTTATGTGGATCAAGTCGATCTTGGAGAATTGAGACAATCAGTCGGCTTAACTTTCAAAATTTTAACCCCAGTTGGAACTTTAGATTTCGATTACGGGATAAAACTCTTGAGGGAAAGGAACAAGAATGGTACTTTAGAGGACCCCGGACGCTTCCATGTGTCAATTGGCTTCTTTTAATCCCCGAATTTTAAAAGAGCCTGATCCGCTCCCGCTGACCCTTAGCAAGTTGGCTTAGAGAGTAGTTCTTGACGTACGGCCCAGCGTTATTTATAACGGGACAAATTTTTATTATTAATGGAAGGTTGATCATGATCACTCAAAGTTCGTATGCGATCACAAAAGCCGAAATCGACGGCAATAAAAAGTGGTTCGTAGTAGATGCAACAGATATGGTTGTAGGACGTTTAGCTTCAGAAGTAGCAAAAATACTTCGTGGAAAAAATAAACCTACTTTCTGTACAAACAACGATGCTGGCGATTTCGTTATTATCGTTAATGCTGAAAAAATTAAGTTCACTGGTAACAAGTGGGACCAAAAAGAGTACAACTGGCACACAAACCACATTGGTGGGATTAAGCGCCGTTCTGCTAAAGAACAATTAATTAAACATCCAGAATTGATTCTTGAAGAAGCCGTTAAAGGCATGCTTCCTAAGAACACTCTTGGTCGTAAGCAATTAACCAAGCTTAAAGTTGTCGTAGGACCTAACCATGGTCACGAAGCTCAGAAGCCAGTTGCATTAACAATTAAATATTAAGGAAGAGATTTATGAGCAAAGCTAAATCTTATGATGTTCACACAATTGGTCGTCGTAAATCTGCAGTAGCAAGAGTTTACGTTTCTCGTGGTACAGGTAAAATCTTTATCAATACTCGCGAGCTTTCTAATTACTTTCCTAAAGCAACAAGCCGATACATCGTTTATCAGCCGTTGAACCTTATGAAAGTAAACGAAGCTTACGATTTCAAAATCAATGTTAAGGGCGGAGGCGTTACAGGTCAGGCTGGTGCAATTCGTCTAGGTATTGCTCGCGCACTACTTAAGCTTACTCCTGCTTGTCGTGCAGAATTAAAAGCTGCAGGTCTTCTTACTCGTGACTCTCGTAAAGTTGAGCGTAAGAAACCAGGTAAATCAGGTGCTCGTAAGTCTTACCAATTTTCTAAACGTTAATTATCAGACTTCAACATTTGTTGTTCAGAAAGGCTCCGAAAGGAGCCTTTTCTTTTTTTGTTTGCTATCTTAGATCTCATGAAAAGACGCGACGTTGACCGAATTGAAATTCGCGGTGCCCGAGTTCATAATCTTAAAAATATAGATCTCGATATACCTTTAAGAAAATTAATCTGTTTTGCAGGCCCTTCTGGGTCAGGTAAAACCTCATTAGCCTTTCATACGTTATTAACAGAATCTAAGCGCAGATTTGTGAATTCATTTCCAAATTCCATGAAGTTTTTTACAGAGCGCCCAGCAGCTGTGGATGTTGACCGAATCTTTCCTGTTTTACCAGTTTTTGGACTTCCCCAGATCAATCCCGTTATGGGTTCTCGGACAGTAGTAGCAGATGTCATGCGCCTAACTGATAGTCTTCAGAATCTGTATTTTATAGCTGCTAAGGAGTTATGTCCTGTGCATGAGTGTGATCTTGAAATTCGCTCAGTTGGACAGCAATTAAAAGAACAAACTAAGACTTTAGTAGGTAGTGGAATTTACCACATCCTGTTATCTCCTAATGAATTTATCCGTATTTTTGGAGAAGGTTTTATACCTCCCAGATCCTATTCGTTAAAACGTAAATCGATGGATACTTTTCAAGAGACAGATGAACTTTGGGAGGTCATGCGTTTTAAATTTGAAAATATGGATGCCTTGGAGAAAAAATGGACAGAGCTAAAGCTCTCCCAGTTTCCATTGAATTATCTTTTAATAGGGCCAGATATTAAAAAACCTCAGCCGTTAAATTTTCATTTTGAAAAAGTCTGCCCTAAATGTGATTTTGAATCTCACCCGGCAAATACAGTGTCCGCTTTTTCACCTTACAGCGCATTGGGTGCATGTCCGAAATGTAATGGATACGGTGCAAACCTCATTTATGATGAGAAGAAAATTATAGATCGAGACTTAACCATTCAAGAGGGTGGCCTGAAGCTTTTGAATTATGGTCCATTTCAGGACGCCTATGCAGAATTTCTGAAAATTTTGAAGAGAAAAAAAATTCCTTTAGATACACCAATTAAAAAACTGCCCAAGGATTTCTTTGTTCTTCTGGAAGAAGGGCATGGTGAATATCCCGGCTATGTTGAATTGAAACGTTATTTAGAAAGCAAAAAGTATAAGCCATCGGTTAGAATTTATATTCGTCACATGCAAAGAGAGGAGGCTTGCCAGGTTTGTCAAACTTCAAGACTCAATGAGAATATTCATCATTATAAAATATCTTTGGTTGGCAGGTATTGGGGTCTACCGGAGATTATGGCCCTGACGGTTCAGGATGCACTTCTGCTATTTTCACAAAAACGTGCAAAAGAAGAAACTCATGAAGCGAGATTATATAAAGATATTTGTGAAAAGTTAAAGCTCGCGGCAGAAATGGGTTTGAATCATCTTTCAATTCTCAGAAAAGCCAAATCACTTTCCGCTGGTGAATATCAACGTCTATTGTTAATCAAGTATCTGACTTTTAAAGGTGTGGATAGTTTATTTGTTTTAGATGAACCAAGTCTGGGATTAGGAGAAACGGAGTTAAAAAAACTTTTATTGGGAATTCAACAAATTATTGATCAGGGAAATACTGTTATTCTGATTGATCACTCTGAATTCTTGCAAAAAAACAGTGATCATTTGATCGTAATGGGGCCTTCGTCCGGTAAGGCCGGTGGCGAGATAGTCTATGAGGGTATTCCTAAAAATTATTTTGCGACAAAAGAAAATGTTGTATGGGATGTTAAAAAGAAAATCCATAAAGCTCCTCAATTTATAGAAGTCATGTCTCCAGAGATTTATGGTAAGACTTATCCTGATTTTAAAGTTCCCTTAGAGGAAATGATCTGGGTCACTGGAGATTCTGGTACTGGAAAAAGTGCCACCTTGATTAAGGTGATGGCCAATACCCTTTATAAAAAATTATATTCAGAATCTCTTGAAGACGATCCTTTTTCTGTTAAATCTGTCAAAAATCCACAGAAGTTTGAAGATATAATAGTCATTTCTTCGGATTTAAATCGTTTTACTTCACGCTCTTCGATTGGAACGATCACGGAACTATCAACCGTAATCAGAAGACATTTTTTAAAATTGCCGGTAGTCAAAAGTATGAACTTAAAAGAAGGACATCTTTCTGCTAATTCTGAATTAGGAATGTGTCCTCGTTGTGAAGGTAAAGGGTCCATTGTTATTGATATGCAATATCTGGAAGACATTATTTTGGAATGTGAAGATTGTAAGGGTTTAAAAATTAAACCGCTTTATGCAAATATTTCTGATGGAAAAATGACTGTAGCAGAAGCTTATAATTTGCCCCTTAATCAAGTTTTGGAGAGGATTGAATTAACACCAAAGTTTAAGCGTATCTGGGAATATTTGAAAATTTTAAATTTAGATTATCTCTCTCTTGATCGTTCTCTGAATACTTTATCAGGGGGAGAAAAACAAAGAATTTATCTCCTTTCAAAATTGATTAAAACAATTCAGAACTCTTTGTTGATTTTTGAGAATCTTTCATTTGGTCTATCAGACAAAGAATTGAAGATGTTAGGAACTTTTTTGCAGGATTTATTGCAGCTAAAAAACACTATCATTGTAATAGACTCTTCTAGTTATTTCAGGCACTTAGCTAATTTTCATTTAGAATATAAAAAAGACCACATTCAACTAACTAAACTAGATTAAAAAGTTCAAGTTTTTCCAAGAGATAGCCGACTAGACAAGTAGGCTATACAAAGGAAAATCTTGTGCGATTTATATTACTCTTGTTAATTCACACCTCTTTGCATGCCACGACTTTTAAGGCTCAACCGATTGAAAATCAAATCCTTGAATCTGATGGAGTCTTTCTTGGAAATTACCTTAAATCTAAGACGATTAAACTTGAAAATGGCTCCCTTGCCACTCAAATGGTTTTCAAGATGAGTCGTGAGGTTGGTTTACAATCAGATTTCTTTGGAATGGATGAAATTATAGTTCATTATCCAGGCGGAAAGTTAGGTGACTTGACCGTGAAAGTGGACGGCATACCTGAATTTGTACCAGGTGAGAAAGTTTTGCTATTTCTTAAGAATATTGAAAATCGTTATTGGGGAATGAATTTAGGGTTTGGCTCATTTAGAATTGTAAATTATGGGAAAGAAACCGTTCTTGTGAATTACATTTACCCAAATGACCCGCAGATCGGACAAGTGAACTATCGATATTTTGAAAAAGCTTTGAAAGAGATTAAAAAAACCAGTTTCAAAACTGTTTATGCTCCTCAATACCCGACTTCTCCTGATCAGCAAGCAAGTGGTAGATCACCCGCTTCTGAGGGGCAAATTCGCACTATTGCTTCAAAATCTGATCAAATAGACAATAAAGAAGATAGCCCAAATATGAATATATTATGGCTGATTTCATTACTTGGAATTTCTGGTGGAATCTTTCGTTTAAGTCGAAGACGGACTTCTAAGTAATTATAATTTTCAAAGGTTTCATCGGATTAGAAATGCATTTGTTATTATCATTGTTTTTAATTCTGATTTCATTTCCAGTTCTGTCTCATCAGAATACCCTTACCTCAGATCAAAAAGAAGTGCGCTGGAGTTCTAATACCGTTCCTATTAAAATTATTAATAATTCTACTACTTCCATTTTTTCTAACAGTCTAATTTTAGATTCAATTGCTGAATGGAATAGTTACTCAAGTTTTTTGATTCAACCCGTGAGTTCTAGTAATAATCAAATTTCATTTTCGAATGATTTTTCTATTTATGGATCTGCCGTAGTAGGGGTCACGGAAGTTAGTTATGGAACTAATGGCTTAATCAATAATGCAAAGATTATTTTAAATGAACAGAATTACAACTTCACTATTTCACCTACAGTGCCTATTGGTTCCAATAGTATTTATCTGAAAGACGTGGTTACTCATGAACTTGGTCATTTCGTTGGGCTAACTCACTCTGAAGTTTTGAATTCAAGTATGTTTTATTCAAGTTTTCCAGGTCAATCCTCATTGGCCTCTGATGACAAAGCAGGTATTCGTAATAAATATGATACAGGCTTTGGGAAAATATTTGGTTATGTAAAAGGTGGAAATCATATTGGCGTACTAGGTACTCATGTTCAGGCGATATCACGTAAAACTGGTGAGGCAATCGGTGGTATTAGTGATGAATCTGGTTATTTTGAAATCGGTGGCTTGGATTTAAATGATACTTACTATTTGTATACATCGCCGCTGAAAAATTTAAATGCATTGCCTGGATTTCTCGCCAGTGCCCAGACAGAGTTTTGTCCAGCGGCTTATGTAGGGTCTTTTTTTAGTGATTGTGGTAGGGACAACGATGGATTACCGACGGCTATAAATCTAAGTTTTTTAAATACTGAAGTAGATGTTGGTGAAGTGAGTATTAACTGCACCATGCGTTCGCAAGAAGATTATAATTATCAAAAAATCCAAACTAATTTTACTGAACTTCCTATTTTTAACTATGCTGATGAGCTAAGATGGGAAAAATCTTACGTAGGATTTTTTAGAAAATCTCAATTATCCACTTTAACATGGACAGCATCCGATGATTTTTCTATTGATCTAACAGGAATTGCATCTCCAACAACTAAGCGTATAAAAATCAGATTAGTCTCTCAGGTATTAGGTAACGCGATAAAATATGAAATGATAGTTAATAAAGGGACTTCACCAATAAGTGGAAGTCCTTTTAAAGTTTCAACTAATCCCGAAAATACTTTGAAACTAGATCTGCTGGCTTCAAATACACTCAGTGCTAGTGGGAATGTTTATCACTTAAAAATTAAAGCTAAAAAATTAGATACCTCTGATGCAGCTTATAGCATCCCTGATGTTCTGCGTTTTGGCTCAGATCAAAATCTCCCTTACCTCATCGTTGTGAGTTTGGAGGATCTCAGTTCAGGGCAGTTGTTCGATAGTGGATCAAACTTGTCGGACAACGCCTCTTGTTTAGATGCTCCTTTTACGTATGCAGTTCAAAATTCCAAGGCGTCTACTATTGAGGATGCTCAGGGAGTAGCTAATGCTGCGCCAGCGACTTGTGGGACTATTGATCCGCCATCTGGGCCAGGTGGACCGGGAAATTTCATGATGCTTATGAGTTTTGGATTCTTACTTTCTCTTTTCATTTCCAGGTTTTCGAAAAGAGGCAAGAATTTTTTGTCTTAACCTTTCCTTTTGACTAGAATAAATCAAAGAATTTCCATTCTTATGGAGTCATAAATGATGCGATTAATCTTCATTACAGTTCTACTAAGTCTTCCTGTTTTTGCTCAAAGCTTAATGGAGGAAAGAATCTGGAAAATTGCCCCTAGAAAAAAATCTATTTTTCTGGATTCTGGTATTTTTCATCATAATTCACAATTAAGAAGTGGCATTACAGCAGTTAGGACTTCAGGCACGGCTGTGCAAGGTTATGAAAGATTGGTAGTTGATTTTGATTCAACTTCAATTCCTAAAATTTATGGACACATCTCTGTGAAGGATCAAAAAATCAGTGTTGATTTTTTTAATTCGTCTGTAAATACCGGGCAGCCTCAATTAAAAAATTCTAAAAACATAAAATCAATCGACTTCATAAATGTTGATGGTAAGTCAGTTACTATGGATATCTCTATGAATAGCAAGGCAAGCTTTGACGTTTTCTATCTGGAAAATCCGGGCCGTCTCGTAATCGATATTCGTTAATCAATAAGGAAATAAAAATGGCTCCTAAGAATAAGAAGAAATCTCCAGCAGATTCAGTGGCAGATGCACCAAAAGAAGTGGTGATTATTCCTATAGTGAATAGTCCGATTTTTCCTGGAATGATCGCGCCAATTATTCTTTCTGAGGATAAATACACTCCAGAACTCGATTCCTATCTGGCTAAAAATAATTATGTTGCATTGAACTTAGTCAAATTCAAAGATTTCGGTGAAACACAAGAAGTGCTTCAGGAAATGGGCGAAGAACAAATAAATTATGAGGATGAAGACGAAGATGAAGGATACACTGGTCTTTCTTCGGCTGATGACATTACTCCAAAAGGGATTACACCCAAGGACATCTATAAAGTTGGTGTGCTTTGTAAGGTAATAAAAAAACTAAAACTTCCTGATGGCTCTGTGAACTTACTAGTTCACGGAATGAAGAGATATCGTGCTATTGAGTACATAGTAGATTCTCCTCTTCTGGTTGCTAAGACTGAAGTTTTTAGTGACATCCACGAACCGGATGAAGAATTGGATGCATACACTCGTTCAGTAATTAATCAGGTAAAGAAACTTTCTGAAATTAATCCTTATTTCAACGAAGAAATGAAACTTGCAATGTTGAATTCTCCATCTCCTGGATCACTTGCTGACTTAGTGGCTTTTGCGTTGTCTTTGGACGTTCCTGAGGCTCAGGATTTTTTAGAAACATTAATTGTTAAAAAGCGTTTTGCAAAACTTTTGATTTATCTGAAGCGCGAAAAAGATGTTGCCGATATCCAGAAGAAAATCACTGATGAAGTGAATGACAAAGTGAACAAGTATCAGCGTGAGTATTTTTTACGTGAACAATTAAAAGTTATTCGTAATGAACTTGGCATGGATGAAGACGAAAAAGCCAAGGACATGAAAAAAATCAAAGAAGGAATTGAGCTTGGTCATCTTCCGGAAGAAGCTAAAAAAGCTGCAATGGAAGAACTTGAAAGACTCGAATCTATTCCTGATTCTTCGCCAGAATACAACGTAACCAGAACATATCTTAACTGGATGGTTCAGCTTCCGTGGAATAAAACAACTGATGATAAAGTAGATATTGGTACCGCTAGAAAGATTCTTGAGAAAGATCATTATGGTTTAGAAAAGCCTAAAGAAAGAATCATGGAATTTTTAGCAGTGAGAAAACTCAAGCCAGAATATGATGGAACAATTCTTTGTTTAGCTGGCCCTCCAGGTGTAGGTAAAACCTCGCTTGGTCATTCAATTGCTAAAGCTCTTGGTAGAAAATTCTACCGCTTCTCACTCGGTGGTATGAAGGATGAAGCTGAGATTAAAGGTCACCGTCGTACTTATGTTGGAGCAATGCCAGGAAAAATTATCCAGGCACTGAAACGGGTTGAAGTTAATAATCCAGTCATCATGCTGGATGAGATCGATAAAATTGGTAAATCATATCAAGGAGATCCAGCTTCATCACTATTAGAGGTTTTAGATCCGGAGCAAAATAAAACATTCATCGATAACTATCTTGATGTTCCTTGTGATCTTTCAAAAGTACTTTTCATTGCTACTGCAAATAATATAGGTGAGATCCCTGAAGCACTTTTAGATCGTATGGAATTGATTGAGCTTTCTGGCTATACCATTGAAGAGAAATTATCTATTGCGATCAAATGGGTTATTCCTAAACAGCTTAAGAAGCATGGATTGAGTGCCAAAGAATTCACTCTCTCATCTATTGTGCTTAAAGCATTGGTTTCTGATTATGCTCGTGAACCGGGTGTTCGAGTAATGGAGCAGACGATTGCTAAACTTTGTCGTCGTGCTGCTTTGGAAAAAGTTTCTTCTAAACGATTTAAGAAATTTGCTCCAACTGTTCCAGATCTTGAAAAAATTCTTGGCCCTAAGCGATTTGAAACTGATATGGCACAAAAGCCGCTTAGTCCTGGAATCGTTACTGGTCTGGCATGGACTTCATTTGGAGGAGACATTCTGTTTGTTGAATCTATTCCTCTTAAAGGGAAAGGCTTCAAGCTTACAGGTCAATTGGGTGAGGTGATGGGAGAATCGGCCAATCTTGCTTACAGTTATGTGAAGAAAGTTCTTCAAAGTCAGATTGAATTAGAGCTTAAGAAAAAAGTTGTAAAAAAAGTTCCTGTTAAAAAAGTAGTAAAACCTGTTCTGCATACTCCGGCTCCGGCAGCACCCAATGCTGAAGAAGCGACAGACTTTCTTGCAACTCATGAAATCCATCTTCACTTACCAGCAGGGGCTACTCCTAAAGATGGTCCATCTGCCGGTATTACCATGGCATTAGCTTTGTATTCACTAGCTACTAATCAAATGGTTCGTGGTGATGTAGCGATGACGGGAGAGTTGAGCTTAACGGGTAAAGTTCTTCCTGTTGGTGGAATTAAAGAAAAAGTTCTAGCTGCAAAACGTGCTGGTATTAAAACCATTATTCTTCCATGGCAGAATGAAAAAGATTTGAAAGAAGTTCCAGAGCGCCACCGTAAAGGCATGAAGTTCTTCCCGGTGAAGCACTTTGATGATGTGCTTAAGATCGCATTGAAAAAGAGATAAAAAAAAAGGGAGCTTAAGCTCCCTTTTTTTATTTAAAAACTAAATAAAAATTAGAATTCGTCTGAATCATACTCACTTCTAAGAGTGTGCTTAACTTTTCCAGCTGCGATTTCACGAAGGGCCGTAACAACTTCTTTGTTCTTGCTCTTAACTGTAGAATCATCGCCTTCACGAAGTTGCTTTACACGCTTAGCAGTCAAATGAACCAATTCGTAACGGTTTTCAACATGTTCTAAACAATCTTCAACGGTGACTCGTGCCATAGTTAACCTCATTCGGGGAATAATAGAATCTCCATTTGTAAAAGAGATAGCCTCTTCTGTCAAAGGAGATTATTGATACATTGCTTCAATAGTATCAGAGTAACGCGCTGTCACGACCTTTCTCTTCACTTTAAGGGAAGGAGTGAGGAAATTTTCCTCAGAAAACTCCTCCGGAAGGATGGTAAAGCGTTTTATAGTCTCATATTGGGCAAGTTCCTGGTTAATGGCTTCCATTTCTTTTCCGATTATTTCCTTCACCTTTTCATGTCTGGAAAGCTCTTCCAGGCTGCAATCAGTGGGTAATTCCAATTCCTCAAGCATTGGTAGAAAGCGCTCTTTTTCAATGCCAATTAAAGCCGTCAGGAATTTTCTCTGATCACCTATTACAACAATGTATGAAATATGCGGCTGAGTTTTTGCCAGATTCTCAAGCTTCTGTGGGGCCGCAAATTTTCCACCGCTGGTTTTTATTAGGTCTTTTTTACGATCAGTAATTTTTAAATAACCATCTGAGGTAAACTCACCAATATCACCACTGAAAAACCAGCCGTCTTTTATAGATTCGGCTGTGGCTTCAGGATTTTTATAATATTCTTTTAGTAAAGCTTCACTCTTAATAAGTATTTCGCCATCTGCGCCAAAAGAAAATTGAACATCACCGATAGGGCGTCCAACTGTACCCGCCACTTGTTTTTGCAAAGGATTCAAACAACAAGGAGCAATTGTTTCGGTTAATCCATATCCCTCAAGAACTGTTAAGTTAGCGTAGCGAAGAAATTGAATGATTTCCGGAGCCAGGGGAGCACCACCAGAAACGAAATAACGAATTTTACCACCAAAGCGGTTGTAAATTTTTTCAAAAACTAATTTTTGGGCAAGCTTAAATTCTAATAATTCACTGGCAGAGGGTGAAAGATCATTATCGATTTTATTAAAATATTTTCTGGCTACATGAACGGCCCATTTGAAGGCTTGTTTTTCAAAAATATTTCCTTCTTCAATTTGCGCCATGATTTTGGCATAAATTTTTTCAAAAATTCTCGGTACTGCCAACATTACTGATGGACGTACGATTTGAATATTATCCACTAGTTTATCGATAGATTCAGCGTAAACAGATTGCCATCCAAATACTAAAGGCAACAAAGAATCACATCTTCCCATGACGTGGGAGAGTGGTAAGAATACCAAAGATTTGTCGTTTTGAGTGAAGCCACCTTGAATAGTTTTTTCAATATTCAGTAGCATGCTTGCGAATGCATGCTGAGTGATCACTGCACCTTTTGGCTCACCAGTTGTACCTGAGGTATAAATAATAGAAGCATATTCTTCTGGCAGTTGGTTTTGAATGAGATTCTCTAAAAGATCAGGATTGGTTTTTAGTTCCTCAGTTCCTAGGCGTATGAGTTCTTTATACGTGAAGTAAGAAATGGAATTACGAAATTTTCTCAAATTTTCTTCAGATATGTCCGTCAGAGAGATAATCACTCTTAAATTAGGCCAGTCCTGCACTAGGGGTATGATTTTTTCAATTTGTTTGTCATTTTCAACAATTAGAATTGAGCTGTCGGAGTGTCTGAAGACGTAATCAATTTCTTTACTTAAATAACTTGGATAAATTGGAACAACACATCCTCGTGAGCAAAGGAT
>CAMASK010000031.1 GCA_945860895.1 Bacteriovorax stolpii | reverse complement strand
AATGTGCATCCATCCTTCAAGACCCTGAATCGAACCTTGATTCTTACGGCAGAAAGATGGTAAAATTTTTACCGCAGGATATCTTGACCATTAAAGATTTCAATCGAGCTTTGGTTGAAAATTCTCAAATTAATTTTTATCTCTACTCTGGTCAAAAAGATCCCTTCGTACCGGTTGAATCATATCAAGATGAATTAAGTGTTGTGGGAACTCTGCCAAATCTTCATTATAAAAATTTTTTGGGAACCGGCCACGATGGTTACCAGACTGAAGCTCAGGTTTGGAGAGAATTAATTCGTGAGGCCCTCAAGCCTTAATGAAAGCTTCGCTCCAGTGATTTGCGATCCCATTGAGCGAGACTGGCGCCGGCATCATAGGTTGATTCAAAAAAATCCAACACCATTTTATCAGGTTCATTAGATCGTCGCACATCTTCATATTTTAAAACATAACCCTTAGTAGGCCCATTATAAAAAGCTTCCTTAGGGCGGATGTCTTTATTGTCTTTGAACCCAGCTGGCTCTGGAGCGCAGTAGGCATAAAAAGCAGGCTCAAGGATGTTCATACTCCCTGGCCAGAAACCCACACTGATGACTTCGTGGGAGTAGGCTTCTTTATTGATTGAGTCTGTAGCAGAGATTTTATCAACTTTGTGGCCGGAAAAACGAGTCACGGCCATGTCGAAGCTACCCCAAAAAAAATGTACGGGTGAAGATTTACCTATAAATCCTCCTCGAAATTCTTTCATCAATCGATCGGCCTGAAGAAGAATTTTATGCAAATTTCGGACATAATCTCGCTGATAAGTTCGATGTACTTTGTCTTCCGGGAAAGGAATGGGATTGGAAATTTCCTGGGGCATAGTATTTATTTTTATGCTGATCCCAAGTTCAGCTAAAAGCCTCATTAATTCATGATAAAATTCTGATACTGAAAGAGAGTAGAGAGACATACTTCGGTTGGTTCCGTCAGAGACGGATATTTTTAAGAGATGTTCAAAAAAATTGAACTCAATTTCAAAGCATCGGTTTTGGTAATAGATTGGGTAGGTGGTTAATCCCCGAGGTGTAACTAAAAGGGCAGTTTCCCACCAATGATTTACCAAAGGATTGAGTTTAAGTTCAATCTTTCCTACAATCTGCGTCCACATGTGAAGGGTGATATAAGTATCCTTCCATTTTTCATAGGCCAGGGGTGGCCAGACTTCTTCTGAGCGTCTTGCTTGAGATTCTTCGAGCATAGGAACCTCCGTTTCCTTCCTAGTTTGAACGTGACTCATAAGACCCAACATCTTAATTTTGTCCAAATGCTAATTTCTTGCCTATCTTTGAGTGAAACAAAATTCCAGTCTAGAATACTCGCATGGGTTTTAAATTTATTACCAAAGTCTTTCTCTTGTTTTCAATGCTTTGCACTTGCAGCGTCCTGGCAGTTGAGAACTGTTCTATAGACTCAAGTATGTCTAAAACTGCACTTGAATTAGTTGAAGCAATGGTTGGTTTCACTGAACCACTAGGTACTAGAGTAATCAGCATAAAAGTTAATCATGACGGTTCAGGTGCTGTGAGGGTTTTAACGGATACCTCTGGAAATCTAATCGGGATTCGTTTGGATTACAAAGATAGTTATGGTGAGGCCATGCAAGAAACCAAAACTGTGGAACAGTTTAATAAAGGTGACTCTGTAGCCTTTAAGGTTGAAGGTGAAAAAAATCATCCTCTAATGCTTGAAACTAAATCTGGTACAGTTCTTTCAAAGGATAAGGGTGGATCTTTTTCTTTTTCACTTATGACAAGTAAAGATCCTCTTAAATACGTTCATTATCCTCTTGATTTGATTCGAGTGAATGGAGTCTGGAAAGTTAAGAAAGCTGATAAAGTGGTCACTAAAACAACTATCGAACCGAATATTTCTCTTTTCAGTTGGGACGGTACATTCAAAAAAGCCATTTTTGAATAGTACAAATGCTTAACGCGTTGCCCGAAAAGTCATTTTTAGTCTGACATATCAAAACGTTAACATATATCATCTCCTTGTAAATCTACTACTGTGGGGACGTAGAATGTTTTTATCAATTGTGCTTAGTTTAGTTCTTTCTGGAGCAGTCTATGCTCAAGGCCTGGGGGACATCGAAACTTTCAGCTCCCTCAGTGTTTATCTGGAGTCTAAAACTGGCAGCGTAGTTAAACCATCCAAAAATTCTTTGCTCTCTTTTAGAATCGACAAAGAGCGAAATGTAGCGACCCCTATTCTTACGGAAAGAAATCCAGCACTTGTTCATTCATTATTTGAAACTGATGTTGAAAGGTTTATTCAAAATTCCGGTACAGCTGATTTTGCCTCGGCCAAAAGAAAATTTTATCAGGCACAAAGCTTTAGCGAGTCAACTCAAACTTATTCAAGGCCTTATGTTTACCCATCTGATTGGCATTCTTTAAATCATAATCCAATAAGGAAATTTAGCCTGCCTCTTAAAATGTATGGTCAACAATTTGCTCCACTTGATTCCAAAAGTATTGAGCAAAGTCCCTTGTTGGGTGTGGAACTTCATCGCCGTTTGGATGAATTGACTAAGACTGAAATGACGGCCGGAAATAAATTGCGTTTTTTAAGTAATGGAGAAATTTCATTCAAAGAAAAAGTACGGATGGTAAAAGAATCAAAAAGATTTTTTCATTCAGTCGTCATGGTTCAATATTGTGATGAAACAAGTTCCGAAATTATTGATGCCATGATAGAGCGTGCTGGTGCAGGCATTGATGTGCGACTGTTTGTGGAAAGTGTCTGGACTAACTTGATTTTAAAAAAATGTCTCAAGAAGCTTCGCAGTGGTGGAGTAAAGGTCACTTTGGGTAAGGGTTTTTTTAATCCACGCACAATGTTTACTGTTCACCATACTAAATTTTGGATTCGTGACGGAGAAGAAGCCATCATCGGTGGTCAGAATATGCACGATTTTGAAAATTCCTCTACAGGCTTTAATAATCAAACTCGTGACAAGGATGTACACGTAGTTGGTCCGGCCGTGACTGATTTAATTAATGAATATGTTCGTATCTGGAATGATCAAAGATATAATGATGATCCAACAATGCTTGCCTATAAAGCCCTGGTGGTGCAAAAACAAGGGCAAGAAAGGCTCATGAAGCTTCGTGGGACTGATCTTTATGCGTCTTGGTTAGGTCAAGAAGTGCAAAACATCCCTGGAGTTTGTCGTGTACTGGTTCAGGGGACTAAGACTTCGTCCACTCCTTCAATCATTTCTAAGGCGTATATTGAAATCTTAAAAAATGTTAAATACAACATGTTCATTGGTTCGCCGACTTTCCGGTTCTCAGAAGATTCAACGAATGAATATGATAATTCCCAGATTATCAAAGCCATTTTGGCCGGCGGTGAGCGTGGAGTGAAGGTTGACTTTATTTCTAATGGAGTTGATGGAGGATGGGGGGAAGCTGGTTATCAGCTTCGAAATTTTGCCCGTAACTTAAGACGTAATGGCAAGATGGATACGGCCCAATTAATTGAAAAGCTGGAACTATTTGTTGCAACTTTAATCGGACGAACCCAAAGAAAACACTTATCAAAAGTGGTCAAAGGCCGAAATATTGAAGTATGGCTGTACTTTAATCACATTCATTCTAAACAAATGATGTTCGATAACATCATGACCTCTACTGGTAGCTTCAATCTTGATAAGTACTCATATAAAAACAATGAATCTACCATGATTTGTTTAGATAAAAAACTTGCCGACGAGTCACGCATGGGTTTTATGAGTGATGTTGTAAATTCTGTTCCAATATTTTAAATCTCTCTTATGGCACTGAGACATCTCTACCTGCCATGTCAAAAAATGTTATCTAAAGTTCCCCAGATCTTTTTTTGTCTGACATTATTTAGATTCTCTTCAGGAAACTATGGAATTGAAATGTTAAAATGAGTAAGTTCTAGGAGGTTTTCCTGGAAAAAAAATTCTGGTTATACAAAAATCGTCTCTACTTCATAATCCTTTCTCTAGTTCTTTTCATACACTTGAGCCTTATGGTTTTGCAATTAAGTTCAGCTTCGAAAATCGCTCAAAAGCCTCAACCCAGACAGCCATTGAAAGTGAGGGTTCTAAAAGAATTGAAAGGTCAGCAAAAAAGACAAATTGTGCAGTCTGAGGATCCAATAAGTAAGGAAGCTCCAAGAGAAAAAAGTTTTTTAAGTGATAAAAACCGCCAGGTGGATAAGCAAACCAAAGCTCGAGTGGTGGATAAATTTCGTTCTTCTAAAAATTCCGCTTCGAAGTCAAAAAATGACATAAAGCTCTCTGATCTTGGCGCCTTTAGGAAAGATCATGAGCCACTCAAGGAAGCTTTAAAAGATCTAAAAAATAAACCTAATCGCAATATAAGCTCCTCCAATGATCATCTGGAAGATATCCCTCCAGGAGATCTAACATACTTAAATACAGTGGAATATAAATACTACGGTTTTTATCACCGCATTCGCCAAAAACTCGAGCAGTTTTGGGGAAGATCCATTCAAGAAAAAGCAGAGGATCTAGTCAATCAGGGTAGGGTCATTGGAAAAAATGAAAATCTCATCACCGCCTTAGAAGTCACTCTGAATGAAGTTGGCGAAATCGTAGATATAAATATCAAGGGTGCCAGCGGTATTAAAGAACTTGATGATGCGGCGATTGAATCATTTAATGAGGCAGGCCCTTTTCCTAATCCTCCCAAAGATCTGGTCCAAAATGGTATTGTCACTATTCATTGGGGATTTGTAGTTGATACTTAGGAAA
Organism: Bacteriovorax stolpii; assembly: GCA_945860895.1. Taxonomy (GTDB): domain Bacteria; phylum Bdellovibrionota; class Bacteriovoracia; order Bacteriovoracales; family Bacteriovoracaceae; genus Peredibacter. Next base: position 24,856 of record CAMASK010000031.1, on the reverse strand, counting down.
GGATAGTTGCTTTTTTCTTAGTTTGTTTTTCATAAAGCGGCAGAATAGAGTTTGCCACTTCAAGTGCTTTGCCTTTTTTAGTAATAGCAACGATGGAGCCACCAAATCCTCCACCTGTAAGTCTGGCACCAAATGTGTCGGATTGGGCCAGAGTTAGTTCCACCAAAAAATCTATTTCTGGAATTGAAACTTCATAATCATCACGCATAGAGTGATGGGAATCAATAAAAAGCTGACCTAAAGAGTTGAGGTCTTTGTTCTTGATGGCCTTAACAGCTAAATGGACTCTTTCATTTTCACTGACTACATGGCGCGCTCTTTTCATAAGAATATCTGGTAATTTTTTTGTCGCCAATTCTGGCAGCGATATATCTCTTAAAAGTTTTATTCCTAAAAGTTTAGATGCTTCTTCACATTGGGCACGACGCTCATTATAACCGCCCTTGGCAAAGAGTTGGTGTGAAATACCAGAGTTGATAACTAATAAGTCCATTTGGTCATAAGGAAGTTCAATTTGTTCGTAAGTTAGATTTTTTGTATCTAAAAAAACTGCCGTATGAAAGGTCGCCAAGCTGCAGGCCATCTGATCCATGATGCCTACATGAGCACCCACAAATTCATTTTCAATCCTCTGACCAATTAGGGCGAGTTCTACATCACTCACATTCAGATGATAGGCAAGACGGATGGCCTTCATGAAACTTACCTCCAGGGCAGCACTGGAAGAGAGCCCACTTCCTTCAGGAATAGTGGACTCAATGGTAGCCTCGAATCCATTAAAACGTTCGGCTTTTTCTTGGGTAAATTTATGCAAAAGTTTTGTCGCCCCCTTTAAATAATCAGTCCAATCATGACTTGGTACTTCCTGACCAAGCTCATAAGTGTATTCTCTTTGTCTTGAGCTATGGAGAATGACTTTTTTATCATTTCTTTGTTTTAAAGTAACTTCCGTGAATTGAGCGATGGCGGTTGGTAGAACCCATCCCCCATTATAATCAGTGTGCTCGCCAATTAAATTCACTCTTCCATAGGCCCTTTGAACAAAGGTTTCGTTCATAGATTTATCTCCACTTGAACCGCCTGGAGCTCCTTGGCTTTTTCTTCCGGCAAGCTATCATTGACAAATATTCCAGCCCCCAGTTCTGTGCCTGCGAGAAACTTTAATCGCTCTTGAGTGCGATAGGGGGGATAAATTTGAAAATAAAAATGAGCGTATTCAGTATTGCCATCATTAACCGGCGCTTGCATGAGTGTCATGAGGTATGGGAATGGTCTATTCCAAAGTTTATCGAATTTCATCAAAGTTGTTTTCAGGCAAATCGCGAGGTCATGAAATTCTTGTGGAGTGCACTCATGCAGATGGGGGACATTTCTTTTAGTTGTGACCCATGTTTCATAAGGATAACGAGCGCAGGCCGGTATGAAGGAGAGAGCATAATCATTTTCAGCAATGATTCTTTGTTCTGCTTTCATTTCTTCTTGAATCATTTCCCCTAAAAGATTTTTGCCATTTTCTTTAAAGAACTCTTTCATTGAATTCATCACTTGAGCGGCCAGTGGTGGAATAAAAGGATAGGCATAAATCTGACCATGAGGGTGATGAAGCGTCACTCCCATTTCTACGCCACGATTTTCAAAAGGCATGACATATTTAATTTCAGGATTCGATGCTATTTCTTTAGTCCGTTCTGCTAAAACCTCTAAAATAAGTTTTATCTGTGCCAGTGGTAATTCTCCCAGACTTTTTTCCGGATCCTGGGTGAAGACGATTACTTCACAAATCCCATTCGACGGCCGGGATTTTAAATAAACAGGGGACGTTGCGTCTGCACTAGTTGTCATAGAGGGAAATAAATTATCAAAAACGGCAACGTCATAATTTCCTCGCGGCAGCTCCGTCGGAAATTTTTCATCATCTGTTACTTTTAAAGGAGAGTAATCTTTTGGAGGAAGAAACGTTCTATTCTGCCTGTGGCTCGCGTAAATGACCCATTCCTTTCGTAATGGATGCCAGCGCATGTGGGGATTTGCCTTAACACCTTCATCTTTTGGATTCGTCGCAATGATGTCATTTGATATGGGATATCTTGAATAGAGGATTAGATTTCGACCGTCAGGTTTTATTAATTTTTTCCTGTACATGAAATGAGCTTAATCTAGCGCGATGAGTTTTTACAACTCTTCCTCATGGAATAATTGTAATGAGAGGTGAATTATCGAACTAAAATCATTCATACTAAAAAATTTAAATGGTTTTGAAATGAGAATAATTAATTGGGGTGGAATCATCTCCCATCTCTTTGTGCCTGATGCTGAAGGTAAATTAGCTGATATTGTTCTTGGATTTGAAGAACCTTCAGATTATTTAAACGAACATCCCTATTTTGGTGCGATCGTTGGCCGTTATGCAAATCGCATTAATAAAGGTCACTTTATTTATAACGGAATAAGTTACCAATTAACAATTAACCAAGGTTCTCACCATCTGCATGGGGGAATAAAAGGCTTTGATAAAGTTTTTTGGGATTGTACGCAAATAGACAAAAAAAATTTAATCTTAAGATACATTTCACCTGACGCAGATCAAGGGTATCCTGGTACTTTAAGAGTCCAAGTCAAGTACAGTTTAAGTGAGCATAATGAACTTCGAATTGACTACAAGGCCACGACAGACCGGACGACTTTTTTAAATCTTTCACAGCATACTTACTTTAATTTAAGCGGCATCCCAAAAGAAACGATTGCTCAACACGAATTAACAATTGACGCTGATTATTTTACAGAAATTGATGATGAAATGATCCCCACAGGGAAGTTAGTGCCAGTTGATGCCAGAATGAATTTTAAATCTAGGCGCAACATCGGTCTCTACTTAAATGAATTAAAACATGGCTATGATCATAATTATGTTTTACGAAATAAAAAAGGACTAAAAAAAGTCGCGGATTTATTTCATTCAACAAGTGGGCGTTTAATGGAAGTCTATACCACTCAGCCGGGACTGCAATTTTATACCGGCAATTTTCTGAATGGATCCATCATAGGCAAAGGCAAGGAGGCCTATCAAAAACACAGGGGACTCTGTTTGGAGACGCAGCACTTTCCAGATTCACCCAATCACCAAGAGTTTCCTTCAACTCTTCTGAGACCAGGAGATCTCTATCATCAAACGACGATTTATAAATTTAGTGCTTTAACCCCACATCATCCTGATCAATCTCAATGGTGAAATTCTCCTCAGGTGAAACAATTTTATTATTAAGCGTAAGCTCCATTACCCACTGCTGAATTCCACGGCCATTTCATTGAGACCTGTTTTTTCGGCATGGCTTGTGTGGCATGTTGAAAATGTTTTAGCTCCTCCAGGTAGAACTGTTTGTTTACTAATTGGTTTCTGCACCAAATCTTTCCAGGTGAAGCGTTGTTTCTCTATTGGAATTCCCTTGTCTTTTAAAAAATTTAAACTCATAGACTACCTCCGTGTTGGTCGTTTTAAGAGATTGCAATTGGGATGCCTAGACTTTCCCCCTGTAAGAAGTTGTGAGAATGATTTATGCATTATTCTTGGGGCAAATAAGATTGTTAAACCGTTAGGGATAGTTTCTAATATGAGAGAGTTTTTTAGTTTTCGGGGGGCAAAGCAATGGATAAAATAAACCTGGCCACATTACTTCTTGGTTCTTTATTGGTGTTTTCCAGTATTCACAAACCCCAACTCTATCAAGTGATTAGTTCACACCCTCATGATGTAAAAGAATTTTCACCTTTTATTAAAACAATTAAACAAGATGGTCGTCTTTGGTTAGTTAATCTAAAAAAGAACACTCCTTCGCATGTCATGAAAAACTTCAGATTAACCACTGGGCGCGGTGTAAAGAGCTACATGCCTATAGTCCTTAAATCTTCAGTTGTATCTCCAATCATTAAGGATTTTACTTCTCGCATTGATGTGGCCGCCATCAAGAATGACGTTGAAATGCTTTCTAATTATAAAACACGTTTAGTGGGTTCATCTGATAATCAAAAAGCGATTGCACAAGTAAAACAAATCCTCACATCTTTAGGTTATAGCATTTCTCAATACTGTTACCGTCCTGATGCCTGCAGTATTGTGGCAGATAAAGTAGGTGATGGATCCTCTGCAGATGACGTTATTATGTTGATGGGACATGTGGATTCTGTTGGAAAGAATTTTGCCGGCGCAGATGATAATGCCAGTGGGGTAGCTGTTCTTTTGGAAGTGGCCCGTGTGTTAAAAGATTTTAACTCCAAAAAAACTCTGCGCTTTTTCATTACCAATGGTGAGGAGTCCGGACTCTTTGGGGCCGAGCATTACGCTGATTTGTTAACAAAAAATGGCGAAATTAAGAAAATGGTTTTGGCGATTAATATGGACATGGTTGGTTACAACTCCAATGGTATTGTCGAGCTTGAAACAGACTCTCAATATGAAGGGTTGGCCCAATGGTTTTCTCAACTCACCGGCGCTTATACCAGCTTGAAAACAAAGATTACTATCGGTGCATGGGGAAGTGATCATGTTCCCTTCATTCATGCGAATGTCCCTACACTTTTAACAATTGAAAACTGGAGCACAAAAACTCCGTGCTATCACATGGAGTGCGACAAACCTTCAACCATTAATTATAATTATGCTGCAGAGATAGCTAAGCTTAATCTAGCGGCGATGATGACCAAGGATGCAGAGTAATCAGCTTTGTGATTGCCAGTTAATCTTGCCTAAGTAATCTGACTTGCCCAGTTCAATGCCCGAGCTTCGTAAAATATTATAAGCAGTAGTGACGTGGAAATAAAAATTGGGCAAGGCAAATTGAATTAAATAATCTTTACCTGTCAGTTCCTGACCTTGATTCCAGGGAAATTTAATTTTCTTTTCTTTATAATTTTTGAAATCTTCTTCTTCTAAGCTGTTTAAATATTCAAGGGTATGGTCAATGCGGGCAATATAGTCGGCCAATGATTGCTCGTTATCATTGAAGGCCAGAGGAGTAACATCAGTTAACCTTGAACCACAGAATTTGGCCGCATCACAAGCTGTTTGGATCTGCTTACCTAAGGGAAACATATCCGGATAAAGTCTAGTCTCTAACAACACTGGCATTTCAAATTTTTTTGCCTGAGCAAAAGCTTCGGCTTTAATTAAAATTTGCCTGAGATTACTAAGTGTAAGTATAAACTGGTGCACTGAAATGTCATATACTGAGACTAGCATTGTTAATCCTCTATACCTCCATTCTATGCTAATCCATGTGGTTTGAGCACCACTTTTAAGCAATTATCTTCCTTAGCATTAAACAAATGATAGGCATTAGGGGCTTCGCTCAAAGGTAATTTATGAGTTATGATATCATCGAGAAAGACTTTTTTATCCCTCACAAGTGCGGCCAGTTCATCTATATAATTATGAACAGGAGCTTCTCCTGCCCAAAGAGTAATCCCTTTTTCAAAAAATTGTCCCAAAGGGAAGTTATCGTAGTTGGTACCATAAAATCCTACGACACTGATTTTGCCTCCTCTTCGAACAGCACTAAAACATTGCTTGAGGCAATTAATTGTACCCATTTGTAAGTGCACCAGATTAGATGCCTTATCCAAAATATTTCTATTGGCCTCCATTCCCACGGCATCCACCACCACATCAGCTCCTCTTCCATGGGTCATCTCCCTAATCGCTTCTACAGGGTCAACTTCTTTCAAATTGATCACTTCTGAACCGGCTGATTTTTTGGCAATTTCTAAGCGATAGTCCAGAAGATCTATTCCTATCACCCGACTGGCGCCGCGAATCCAGGCCGCCTTTTGGGCCATGATTCCAACTGGGCCACATCCAAATACTGCGACTATTTCTCCCCCTTGGAGATTGGCCTTATCAATAGCAGCCCATCCGGTGGGAAAAATATCTGTTAAAAATAAAACTTGTTCATCTGTTAAGCCTTCTGGAACTTTCCGAGGACCAAAAGTTGCAAAAGGAATTCTTGCATACTCAGCTTGTCCACCATCATAACCACCATAGAGATCAGTATATCCAAACAGACCTGCCCCTTTTTGAGACAATATTCCACCTTCAGGTCCATAATTTTTTTCATTTGAGTTTTCACAATGTGTCGGCCATTGATGTTCACAAAACCAGCAGCGACCACAGGCAATGGGAAAAGGAACAACAACTCTGTCACCATTTTTCAGGTTCTTAACTTTTGACCCCACTTCTTCAACAATACCCATCATCTCATGACCAAGAACCATATTTCGCAGTTGAGGAAACAGACCGTTATAGATATGCAAATCAGAGCCACAAATCGCGGTGGAAGTGATTTTAATAATGACATCAGAACCTGCCTGTATTTTGGGATCTGGAACATTATCCACAGAAACTTTTTTTGGACGATGAAAAACAAGTGCTTTCATACTCTTCTCCTTTATTAGTTTTTCTTAACTTCTAAAGAACTGAAATAAGCTTCTGCCGTCATTAAGAATGAGTCAAATGAAGGAAATATCAAGAGGTCTTATGATTACTTTTAGGTTAGTCATTAGGGTCTGGGATGTACTTTTTTTTGGCTTTCTGCTAAACAGCTTTCTATGAATTTTATCAAACAATCAGCGCTACCCAAAGAGGGCCTATCAATTGAATCCTTGATGGAATTATTGTTTTACCGCGAAGAATTTTTGACTATTGCCAGTCATGAGTTAAAAACACCATTAACTGCTTTAAAACTTCACGCTCAGGTGTTCAAAAGAAATTCGATCAAAAACACGGTCACTCACTATGAAAAAAAGCAAGTTGATGCCCTGGTTGAGCAAATGGAAAGTCAGGCCAATCGCATGGGGAAGTTAGTTGATGCAATGATTGATATTTCCCGCATTCGTTCAAATCAGATGCATTATTTAAAGGAACCATTTAATCTAAGTGAAACTGTTAATTCAGTCTTAAAGCACCAGTTTATTGAACATCCTTTGCAACAATTTTCTGTCAAATTAAAAGAAAATATTACATTTATTGGCGATAAAAAACGAATCGAACAAGTTTTCTCCAATGTTTTAGATAATGCTGTTAAGTATGGTAAGAAGCTACCAATCGAAGTAAAATTGACCCAGAGGAAAGAGACAATCTTTTTTTCTGTGACTGACCTTGGATATGGAATAAGTGAAAAAGATAAAAAAAGAATTTTTAATTATTTTCAACGGGCCATACCAGCTTCTGAAGTAAGCGGCATAGGACTGGGATTATTTATTGCACAAGAAATCGTCCAGGCACATGGAGGAGAGATTCTTGTGAAAAGTGATATAGCTAAAGGCTCTACCTTCAAGGTGGTGCTTAAAAAAGGGAATGCACCATGAACAAACCAATTTGTATTATAGATGATGATGATGAAGATGTCAGATCAGTTATGTGTTATGCTCTGGAGTTTGAGGACATCAAAACTCTACCTCTTGAAAATGGAATTGTAGCCCTTGAATACTTATCTAAACTCTCTCCGAAAGATTATCCCTGTTTGATAGTGGTAGATTATACAATGCCAGGAATGAGCGGTATTGATTTTATCAAAACTCTTAGAAATGAATTTCCAGAATCACTTGGCAAGATCCCAATCGCACTTGTTACAGCACGAATTCCGGATAAGAATGAATATGATCTGGAGAACTTAAAAATACTCATCAAACCTATCGATCTTTCGGATTTTCTGAATTTGGCCAGGGAATACTATCCATCTCCACTCAATACACATTCCTCGTTTTAAGCATTTTACCCAAAGACACAGTCACCAAATAAATTGAAAGCATAATGAGTCCTATGGAGGTGAGTGAATTTACCAGCAGTAAATCCATTCCTGAAGATTTCTCCCAGTTACTTCGGGCCAGTTGAATCAGGGCAACCAAGGTTGTGATCAAAACAAATACCATGGGTATTAAAGTGAATGCCAGGCGTTTATTGTTTTTATGTAACCACACTGAAATCACGAGTAAAGTCAGGGCGGCCAATAATTGGTTGGCCGCTCCAAATAATGTCCAGAATTGTGCCCACATACCAGAGGTTGTGTTCATTAATATTAAGGCCGCAGGCGCAATCGTAATGAATGTCCCGAGGATTGCTCCAACTTTTCCAGAAAGGCCTGTCAATTCTTCAACTAAATATCTTCCTAATCTGGTTGACACATCCAGGGTATCAAAGACAAAAGTAGAAAAGGCCATGGCCCCAAAAGTCATAGCAAAGGGTAAATGATTTTTTCCAATAATAAGGGTTAGAAATTCTCCAATACCACGACCATAAATTGTGCCCGGCTTGAGTCCAGTAACTTCATGAGGCGCCATCATCATGATAATGCCTAATGAAACTAAGGCTACAAATCCTTCGGCCAGCATTGCTCCATAACCCACAGGATGAAGGTGAGATTCTTTATCAATTTGTTTAGAGGTGGTTCCCGAGCAAACTAAACCGTGAAAACCAGAACATGCGCCACAGGCAATGGTGACAAATAAAAATGGAAAAAGTGAACCCGCCATTTTATCAAAATGAAATCCGGTGAACATTGGTTGTTGAATGGTTCTGTCACTGAAGAAAAGTCCAATGACACCTAAGATAAGAACAGAGTAAAGAACATATCCTCCCAGATACCCTCTTGGTTGAAGCAGTAGCCATACAGGTATAAGTGAGGCAATTGAGCAGTAGACACATATTAATAGTGCCCAAGAGGCTTGATCCATTTGAAACCAAAAAGAGAAGTGAGTGCCTGCCCAACATACAAAAAATGTTGCCGGTACAAAGATCAGGGTATTTATCCAAAGAGGAAACTTTAAATATCTTTCAACCAGACCTAAACAAATAGAAAGAAGAAGGTATGAAATTGAAGCCCAGGCAACGGCACCACCAGGATGAAAATTTAAATCTAGTCCCTGTAATTCCTCGGGACTTGAGACAAAACTTCCCGCCGTAATATCTGCAAAGGCCACAATGATATAAATTAAAGCTATCCAGATAAAGAGCATCATGGCCTTACCTGCCTTAGTGCCTAACTGTTCTTTTGCAATATCGGCAATCGAGTGAGCTCCGTGTTTTACAGAACAGGTGAGGGATGAGAAATCATGAACAGCACCAATGAATACCACTCCTAAACTGATCCATATTAAACAAGGCAGCCATCCAAATTGCTGACAGGCCACAATCGGTCCAGCTATGGGGCCTGCCGCTGCTATGGCCGAAAAATGTTGAGCAAAAAGATAAAAGGGATTGGTTGGAACAAAATCTACACCATCATTATGAATGTGTGCAGGAGTTGGAAGAGCTGGATCTAGATTAAACTGTCTGGCCACCCAAGTGCCATAAAAAAAATAGCCTAAAGTGATGAAGCCAATGAAAAGCACGGCAATGAGGGGGAGACTCATAATAATATCCTTAAAAAGATATTAGGCTGTCATAGCTTTTAAGCTTCGTAAATAAAGAGCATTTTAATATTTTTGGTCAGTAAAAAAAAAGGCCCCGCATAATAAAATGCGGGGCCCTTTTGAAACTTTAAATTAGATAGTATCGACAGTTAGTTTGCCAGTGTTAGCTGAATCAAGATGCTTCGCAAAGTTGCCTTCCTTATAAGAAGTATGAAAGCGACCATAATAATCTGAAAGATCATTTCCACAAGCAGCACCACCGCCATGAAGCTGACCAATTACACGGTGATTAGAATCAAAAAGAGGTGAACCTGAAGAACCTGGTTCAGTTGTCCCTTTATCCCAATCAATAATCCTTACGTGAGTAGAGTCACCAGGAGCTGCACCTGTTCCACCATAAGAGTTAAGTTGAGTTGCATCGTTTTCAAATGAAATTGATTTTTCATCAACATTCGGGTGGTGAATGGCAACGGCTGAAGTTCCGATGGCGGTCGTTGCATCCCAACCTGCAAAAGTTACGTTCCATTCAGTCTTTGGAGCAGAATTTAATTTTACCAGAGTTGAATCTGAACGAGAATTTGCTGCCAAGAAAACAGAGCCTGATTGGAAATCTGTCATTTTACCATCACGAGCACCACCACATTTAGAAGTTTGGTAGTTCCAGTAAGTCACTAAACTTGGAGCCGTAGAACCAGTAATGCGGCAGTGAGCGGCCGTCATGAAGTAAGGCGTTTTATCATTGTTGGTGTTGTTAACCATAAAGCCAGTACAGAAAGTCGAGCCACCAGTAGAGATTACCGCAACTGAGTTAACTTCATTTTCCCAACCCTGAGACTCTTTACAAGCAACATCAATGTTGCAAGAGCCAGATTTAAGGGTTGATTGACCGAAAGTTCTGAAACCTTGACCAACATGAGTCATTTCAAGTTCAACTTGATTAACAGCTGAAGCTGGAACTGTAAGTTCAATCACTGCATCATCAGTCATGATAACAGGAGTCCAAAGTTGATTATTAACATTGTTATCTTCAGCAGTAAAAGTACGAATGAATTGAGTGCGGTCAGCTGAATAAATATTTAATTCAGCGCCTTCTGGTAAATGAAAACGGGAGAAACCAAAGTTCAGAGAAACTGCATTCGGGGCACTTACCTGGTGATTCCAAGTATAGACCTCACCCGATTTTTCCCAGTTTTGAGATCTCATTGGACTAACAGAAACTGTATGCGCAATAGCAAAACGCGGAGCAATTCCTTTCTTTTCATTGAAAACTTCTTCATCGTGGATAGATTTTACATCTAGCGAGGGAAAGTAAGTTGTATTGATGTTGGCCATCGCCTGGAACGAAAGACTCATAGTTGCTACGAGCGCTAATCTTTTCATGTCTCCTCCTTGAGAACCATTAATATATAGACTCTAGGCCTCCTTTTATAAAATGCACCTTACATCTTCTCTCATTGAGATCGCTAAATCTTAGCAAATTTATCGGAATTTATTTTTTACTTTATGATAGTTAGACATATGCTTGATGACTTTATTATACTTAACCAGGTTAACTAATTTATGCAGGGCTTTATGATTGCCAAAAAGCTACTTGAATCTATTCCACAGTCTATCCGTATTATTAGAAAGCTTTCCACCGAAAGTGTTACCGAATCATTAACACTGTCACAATTGCGCGTGCTTTTTTTAATTAAAGAAGGGCAGAGTCAAACTCAGATGTCAGAAACACTGCATGTCTCTTTGCCTGCGATGAGTAAAATGATTAACTGCCTTGAAAAAAAAGGCTTGATGAATCGTAAAGTCAGCGATGACCGACGTGCTAATCAATTAGTACTGACGGCAAAAGGTAAAAAGTTTTTGAGCAGAGTCTCCGACTATGTTACTTCGGAGCTTGACGCAGGCATTCAGAAACTTACCAAGACTCAACGTGAACAACTATTGACTGGAATTTTAGTTTTAGATGAACTTATGAAAATTGTTAAAGAGGTATAAATGCGCTCGCTTTTGTTTCTGTTATTGATGACAAATTCTTTAGTACACGCAGAGGCGATCACTTTAAAAGATGCTTTTCAGGCAGCTCGTCAGAATATGGAAGCTCTGAAAAGATCAGATGCAAGTATTGAGCAAAGGGAAGAGCAAAAAAATCGAGCAAGGGCGGGACTTCTACCCACCGTGAATGGATTTGCTAATTATACGAGAATCGATCCACCAGAGACTGCTGGTTTCAGAGCTTTTACCCTCAAGAAGCAATACTCTTTGGGAGTGCGCTTAATACAACCTCTGGTGCGTGGAGGAGTTTTGGGTGCTTTGGATGTGGCCAGAGAAAATATTCTTCTAGCAGAATTTCAAAAAGAAGCCACTGATATCAATCTTTATCAATTAGTAATTAATGCCTATTACAATTTAAAAATTTCTCAAAGTGATGTGAAGAATCTGGCAACACTTTTATCCTACAGTAAGGAGAGAGTAAGTGAAATTCGTGAACGTAGCCGAATTGGACGCTCTCGTCGAGGAGAGTTAGTAGAAGCTGAAGCCCAGCTCTATACATCGGAATCTCAATATCAGGCCGGGCTTCGTGATTTGGAAAAAAATATAAAAAACTTTGAATTTTTAACTAATAAAATGCCCGGAGATGTTGCGCCTTTATCTGAGGTACCTAAACTTGATGGCAGTCTGGAAGTTTATCTCAGTAAATTACAAACCAGACCTGATATCCTCGCTCGTCAGCAGGAAGTTAAAGTTGCCAAATCTCAAATTGAAATTTCCAAAGGAAGTCATTATCCTTCAGTGGATTTAGTCGGCAACTATTACATAGACCGAACTGGCGTTCTCGCCTCATCTGAATGGGATGCTGGAATTGTGGTATCAGTTCCATTTTATCAGGGCGGTGGAGTTCAGGCACAAGTTCGCGAAGCTGTGGCCACGAAAAGAATTGCAGAGCTTAATTCACACGAGAGCATTCGCACTGCCGAAAGGGAGCTGGAAGTTTTATATCAAAACTATCTCCAAATCCAGGCCCAACTTGAAGCTCTCAAAAAGGCCCTCGCTAAAGCTGAAGAAGCCTACAAATTGAATAAAAAAGATTACAACTTCGGTCTTGTGACAAATCTGGATGTGCTTCAGTCTCTCAATGTCTTTGTTCAGACCAAACGCTCTTATGACAGTTTGTATGCCTTTGCTCATATGACCCATAAAAGCCTTGAAGCATCGATAGGAGTTCTTCCATGAGTTTGTCAGATATTTCTATTCGTCGTCCGGTTTTTGCCTGGATGCTGATGCTTTCCATGATTATTTTCGGTTATATGTCCATGCGGAAAATGGGTGTTTCCCAGTTACCTGATGTGGATTTTCCCGTCGTGAATATTTCTATTGCCTATGAAGGGGCGGCACCTGAAGTGATGGAATTGGATGTGATTGATCCGGTTGAGTCCGCAGTCCTTTCCGTAGAAGGTGTTAAGAGCATTACTTCTCAGGCGCGTTTAGGTACAGCAAATATTTCTGTTGAATTTAATTTGGAAAAAAATATCGACGTGGCCGTGTCGGAAGTTGAGGCAAAAATTAATCAGGCAGCAAAGTTTCTGCCTAGTGAAATTGATCCTCCAAGCATTTCAAAGGTAAATCCCGACGACAGACCTATCATGTGGTTGTCTATTACTTCAGATACCATGGCCGCAAAAGACCTCATGGCCTATGTCCGGGATAACCTCAAGGATCGCTTTCAAACAGTTTCAGGCGTGGCGGATGTTTTTTTAGGTGGCTATGTTGAACCCAATTTAAGAGTCTGGATAGATAATGATAAATTAAATAAATACCAACTTTCTGTAACAGATGTGACCAATGCGATTCAATCTGAGCATAGAGAATCACCCTCTGGATATATTGAAGATCCGACAAGTGAAAAAAATGTAAGAACATTGGGGGAAGCCACATCGGTGGAAGAGTTTTCTCATCTGCCTATCATTAGACGTGCGGGCGCACCTAACTATGTGCCTATCTTTTTGGGTCAGGTGGCCACTGTTGAAGAGGGTCTCGCTGATGTGAGAAGGATTTCCCGGGTCGTTGGGAAAACCGCCATAGGTCTGGGAGTGAGAAAACAACGAGGCTCAAACTCGGTGGATGTGGCCAATGGTGTGAAGAAAAAGATGGAAGAGATCAATAAACAACTTCCACCAGGCACTTTACTGGGAGTCAACTTTGATTCAACCACTTTCATTGAAGAGTCTATTCACGAATTATCATTTACCTTGATGATGTCGGCGTTATTAACCGCTTTTGTGTGTTGGCTTTTTCTTGGTTCATTTGCCGCTACTTTCAATGTTATTTTAGCTATTCCAACTTCTATTTTGGGTGCCTTTATTTTCCTTAAATACATGGGTTTTACTCTCAATACTTTTACATTGTTGGGTTTATCCCTTTCAATTGGTATTGTGGTGGATGATGCCATCATGGTGCTTGAGAATATTTATCGCCACCATGAAATGGGTAAAGACAAAGTTAAGGCTTCACGGGATGGTGCTAACGAAATTGCCTTTGCTGCTCTTGCCGCTACAATTGCTATTATGGCGATCTTCTTACCCGTGGCCATGATGGAAGGAATCATCGGAAAATACTTCTTCCAATTTGGTATAACCATTTCAGTTGCTGTTGGACTTTCTTATATTGAAGCCATTACCTTGACTCCAATGCGTACTAGTAAATTTATTGAAGAAACCAACAAGCGCAATAAAATCGGTGCTGCTGTTGATAGATTATTCGCAAATTTGGTTAAATTTTACGATCAGGTCCTGGCCTATACTCTAGATCACCGTTGGTTAGTTTTAATCGTTTCTTTCGTATTCTTTGCCGCAACATTTGTTCTGGTTAAATTCATTCCAAAAGAATTTGTTCCTGCCCAGGATATTTCATCATTTATGGTGAGACTTAAAACTCCCGATGGGTCTTCATTGGCATTTACCGATCAGGCCACAAAACAAGTGGAGGCTTATTTTAATAGCAAAAAAGAGATCCGCCGCTTTTATGTTTCTATCGGTGGCTTTGGCGGAAGTGGCAGTGAATCAAATGTTTCAAATATGTTTGTAACTCTTCATAAACCATCAGATCGACCTAAGGATGAGAAATTGGGGCGACCAAAAAAGCAAACTGAACTCCTGAATGAGTACCGTGATTATTTCAAGTCCAATTTTAAGCTGGGGCAAGTTTTTGTTCAAGATACGTCTCAAGGTGGCTTCACTGCTTCGGGCCGGGGATTCCCAGTAGAATTCACTCTTACGGGAGGGGATTGGCCAACACTCATCAAGGCCGCTAAATCCACCATGGCGGATATGAAAGAAACTGGAATTTATACCGATGTGGATACTGATTATAAAGAATCAGTGATGGAGATTAAAGTTTTCCCAGATCGTGATCGTGCAAAATTGTATGGAGTGAGTGTTCAGGAAATTGGAACCACCATCAATGCTTTAATCGGTGGAGTTGTGGTTGGTAAATATTCCAAACAGGGACACCGAAATGATATTCGCGTAAAGATGTCCAATGCTTCAAAAGAACGTTTGGATGATTTGAAAAAAATCTATGTGAGAAATACCAGGGGAGAGTTAATCAAACTTCTGGATGTGGTAAATATTAAAGAGCTGCCCGGTGTTCAGACCATTTCTCGCCGCCAGCGTCAGCGTGCTATTACTATCTTTGCTGGTATTACTCCTGGGAAGTCTCAAGGCGAGGCCCTGGCACTGGTGAGAGAGATGACAAAAAAACATCTTCCACCTGAATATGCCTTAGTAGAATCCGGATCATCTGAAACTTTTAAAGAAACATTTAAAAGTTTAATCATCGCTTTGAGTTTAGGTATTCTTATTGCCTATATGATTCTCGGCGCCCAGTTTAATAGCTTTATTGATCCAGTCACTGTTCTTGTGGCCCTGCCTTTCAGTTTTTCCGGAGCTTTTCTGGGTCTTTGGATGGCCGGTCAAACCATCAATATGTATTCAATGATCGGATTAATTCTTTTAATGGGTATTGTGAAAAAGAATTCAATCCTTCTGGTGGACTTCACCAATCAGAAACGAGAAGAAGGTCATGATGTTAAGACTGCACTCAAAGAAGCTTGTCCTCAACGTTTGCGTCCGATTCTCATGACTACTTTTTCCACCGTGGCCGGTGCAGTTCCACTGGCCCTCTCCTTAGGTCCGGGATCAGAGTCACTTAAACCTATGGCCATTGCTATTATTGGTGGATCACTGGTTTCAATGGTGCTTACTTTAGTGGTTGTTCCTGCGATGTATTCTTTATTTGCGTATAAAAAAGGCCATCAAAAAATCGTATAAAAAAACGTCTTTTTTATACGATTTTTTTAATTCTTCTGATGCATCAATGAGGCGCTCTTCAATTTAATTCACCCATCATGGCCTTGACTTTTGCCTCAAGTTTTATTGCCGTGGCTTCCTGAGGGGTCCAGGCCGCTTCAATATTAAGGTCCACATGAGACCAGATTCTTGCAGGAATCACGCTGAGTTTAGTGCCCGCGCCGCCATACTTGCGGCTAAAAAAACTGCCCCAAAGTCCTTTAAGGGCCATGGGGATAACTGGTACCGGATCTCTTTGAATAATTTTTTCAATTCCAGCACGGAAAGTGGCAATCTTTCCATCGTGACTGATTATTCCTTCTGGAAAGATACAAACAAGTTCGCCCTCACGAAGAGTTTGTGAAATTTTATCAAAGGCTTTTTCCATCAAATCCACATCTTCTTTAAAGCCGGCAATTGGAATCACCTTGGCACCTCTGAAGAAAAAGGAAAATATCGGAATCTTCATGAATGAATAGTGCATGACAAATCTTACGGGGCGATTAATAGAAGCACCAATAATCATCCAGTCAATGAAGCTCACATGATTACAGACAAGAACCGCCGGACCTTCTTTAGGAATGTGATGCTGGCCAAGAATGTTCATGCGATAAATCAACTTGCTTAAAATCACACATACAAATCGCCAGAGAAATTCAGGAAGAACTGTGTAGATGTAGAGAGAAACTAATGAATTGAGAATGAAGAGAACAAAGAAAATATCTACCGAGCTTAATTTGAAGGCAAAAAGTACAGTTAAAAGGATTGCTGCTGCCACCATAAAGAGTGCGTTTAAAATATTATTGGCCGCAATAACTCTCGATCTCGTTTCACGATCAGAGCGAACTTGTATAAAGGTATAAAGGGGAACAATAAAAAATCCACTCATAACAGAGAGACCTAACAAATCAAATAAGATCCAGTATACTCCTGGGCGGGCGAGGAATTCTGAAATCCCGAGTAATGCCCCTGTGGCTTCATAGGGTTTACCCATGTAATAAAGATGAAGAACAAATACCGACAATCCAATAGAGCCAAAAGGAACCAACCCTAATTCAACTTTTTCATGCGAGCATTTTTCACAAATGATGGCACCTATGGCCACTCCAATACTAAAAATGGCGAGAAAGAGAGTTACGACATTTTCATTTCCGTGAAGAATGTCTTTTCCCCAAACGGGGAAAATGGATAAGAGAGTAGCACCGAAAAACCAAAACCAAGAGATCCCTAGGATTGAAATAAAAACGCTGTGAGTTTTTTTAGAAATTTTAATAACATCAAAAGTAGAGCGAATCAGATTGTAATCAATCTTAAGATTTTTATCCACGGGCGAAAGGGAAGGTATTTTTAGTGAAACAACAAGCCCGATAACTGAAATACAAAGTGCAGTCAGAGAGATTAACATTGTACCGTTGTTCATTCCTACTAAAATTCCGCCCACAATTGTTCCCACAAGAATCGCCAAAAATGTTCCCGACTCAACCAGGGCATTTCCTTTCACCAAATCTTTCTCTTCAATTAACTCAGGCAGAATACTGTATTTCGCTGGCCCAAAGATGGTGGCCTGTAGTCCAAGAAGAAAGAGTGAAACGAAGAGCACAATAATATTTTCAGTCATAAGACCATAAGTCCCAAGGATCATGATCACCACTTCTAGGATCTTGGTGATGATGACTAATTTGGACTTTGAAAATTTATCCGCGCACTGACCGGATATTGAGGATGCGAAGAAAAAGGGAAGAATGAAGATTCCGCCACACAACGCTACCATTTGATCTACACCTAATCCCATTACAGTATAGGCCTTAAAGGTAATCAGTAGGACCATGGCATTTTTAAAAACATTATCATTCATAGCACCCCAGAACTGCGTCCAAAAAATTGGCCAGAATCGAATGGAGGTGAATAGATTATTTTTGTTCATAAATATTTCCTTTATAGGACAGGCGATTTTAAAGTCAAAAAAATTTGATTTCCCCAATAAAATGTTAACATCAACTTATGAAATCGTGGCTAAAAAATCATGCTAAGGGGTCTATCCTTGAGCTTTATATTCAACCCGGCGCCTCTAGAACTGAGATTTCTGGAATTCATGGTGATAGATTAAAGGTAAAAATAAAAGCGCCCCCACGAGATGGTGAGGCAAATGAAGCTTTAATTGAATTTTTCTCTGAAATTCTTAAGATTTCTAAATCGAAGATTTTTTTGATCCGCGGGGAGAGTTCCCGCCAAAAGGACATTTTGGTGGAACTCAACTCTCATGAATTAACTATTTTGTTGCAAGAGCTTTTATAATGAATGGTGCAATTTTTTCAATTCTTAAAACCAGTTCACCATACTGAAGAGTTCCATTTTCATCACCGGCCGTACAATTTTTAGCTTTGTCATCACACGTATTTACCGTGAGACAACTTTCTGGATTAGAGGAAATGCTAGGAATGTAATCGTTTTTGCCCATAATTAAAATACCTTCAACCTCTCCAGTAGTTGCATCAAAAACGGCTGAACCAGAATTGCCGTGGAAAGTATCAAGGTTTGTTGAAAAACGAGTAGATTCTTTATTGTATGTTACTTTTCCCCCTGCAGAAATCTTCGTGGGAAGCCCTGTTGGGTGACCGATTACGACTAAAGCAGCGTTATTAGCAATTTTTCCAGTAGATCTGAATTTAAGTGGCTCGCGGTCCACAACTCTACGATCGAGTTTGATGATGGAGAAGTCGTAAAGATCATCACGTTGAGCCAAGACAACGCTTTTACAGTGATAAATATTGTTGATTGAAATAGCTTTGGTTGGATCAGCTTTTTCAGACTTAAGAGCGTAATCAAAAACCCAGGCAAACTTCTTACAAACACTTTCAGGAGTGTCGAAGGAATTATAGCAGTGTCCAGCAGTGATTAAAGTGTCAGGGCCAACTAAAAATCCTGAACAGTTAGGTGCGATTGGTTGTTGAGAGAATTTATCTGAAGCACAGATATTCTGTCCGCGCTCAAGTGAGGTGATTTTCTGGAGGTCAAAAGTGTTGGCAACCAAGCCACTGACAAATTTATTTTTTTCAATCATCCCCGCGGTAGATTTCGCGAGCTTAATGTGCAGCGCATTAGAGGTCTGATAAACATCTTGTCTATTATCAACTCCATAGACCACTTTGATGCTGGCAAAAGCTGGCCGAAGAGTCATAACAAGAGTAGCAAGCGCACAAATCTTTTTCATTCCCTTAACTCCTAAACAAAGGGGTATTTCTCAGGCGCCTTTATTACAAAGTTAGAATTGTCTGCCTACTAACATCATCTGACAGCTTTATCTCTCAGAAGAGGAGATATGAAAAAGGGCCCTTTCGGACCCTTTTTAGTAAGAAATGTAAGATTGATTAAGCTTTTTTTGCCCACATATTACAATAAGCGCCTTCTTTAACCCAGACATTCGTTGCTTTCATGGCGTTCTTCATTGCTGGAAGAACACATTCACCGGCTTCTTTACCAGCTTCTTTATTTTCCTTGTAGTGTTTACAAGTAGAGCACTGTTTGCCATTTTTAGCTTGAGGAGAAACTAGTTTATAACCAAGTTTTCCAAGAGCAGCTGGGAGACCAGCGGCCATAGCATTGTTAAAAATTCCTGAAGCTTTACCAACTACTGTTGATACAGCAGCAAAAAGCAAAGTGCTTTTTAAAAAATCCCGTCTTTTCATAATGTGACCTTTTGTTAAAATAATGTGCAAAATATATCGGTAAAAAGTTATTTATAATTTATCACATTTTTTTCAAGTTTTAAGAGTGAAAAAATGGAAAAAAACGTGTTTTATACATCAAACACATGCATGATATTCCTTTCAAAAGTTTGCAAATAAAATTACACTTTAAAAAAACAATAAATAACTCATAATTCGAGACAGCATGAAAAATAAAAAGTCTTACACGTTTATTGATCTTTTTAGTGGATGCGGGGGATTGTCCTGCGGACTAGAAATGGCCGGGCACCGATGTTTATTGGGGGTGGATGCCAATAAAGAGGCGATTAAAAGTTTTGCGGCCAACCATCATGAAGCGGCAGTATATCTGGGCGATATTAAAAAATTATCAGAACAGAAATTAAAAGCTCTCCTTAAAGGTAAAAAGGTAGACATGGTGGTCGGTGGACCTCCTTGTCAGGGCTTCTCAACCGTTGGTCGCGGAGAAGTGAAAGACCAACGGAATCAATTATTCAAAGAATTTGTTCGTATCGTGAAAGCAACTCAGCCTAAGGTGATATTGTTTGAAAATGTGACTGGTTTAGTTGCTAAAAAAAATGAAGTGATTTTAAAGCAAATTTTTCAGTACTTTGAAAAACTAGGCTACAACATGGATGCCCGGGTACTTTGCGCCGAAGAATTTGGAGTTCCGGAAAAAAGACGTCGCACAATTATTATGGGTGTCAAGGACGGGGAGTGTATTTTTCCAATGGCTTCCCATGGAGTGCGGGCCTCAAAAAAAATAATGACAGTCAAAGATGCTCTGAAAAATTTAAAATCAGCTGATGGCAAAATTTATAATCATGATGTGAAGTTGACTGAAATTAAAAAGATTGCTGATCGTGAGAGATTAAAATTTATTCCGGCCGGCAGGGGAATTCGTTATAAAGAAGATGAAAAAGAATTTCTGCCTAAGAAATTGTGGTTCGGCGTAAACTGGAACACATTGCGAGAAAATCGTTTTCGTCAGACTCGGTTGCAGCGTTTGCCATTGAATGAACCTTCACCTACCATTCTTACCTCAAGAACTAGTTATTATCATCCGGTACAGCCAAGATATCTGACTCCAAGAGAAGCAGCGGCTTGTCAGAGTTTTCCGAATGATTTTATTTTTCACGGATCTCAAACTGCGGTCTTTCGTCAAATCGGAAATGCCGTACCACCACTTCTGGCGAGGGCCTTAGGTCAAGTGGTGAGTGAACTTACTTTTAAAAAAGGTAAGAGTCAGAAAAAAGAAGTGTCCTCCATCATGGGGAAGAACGCCTTTCATTATAGTGAATCAACTTTTCTCTAGGAAGTTATGGACACCATTAAGAAGATTTTTAGTTTCCGAATGCTGACCATGATCATGATGGGGTATTGTTCAGGTTTGCCGCTTCTTCTTACTGGTGGAACACTTCAGGCATGGATGACAGATGAAAAAATTGATCTGACTTCCATCGGTATGGTTTCTCTCATTGGCATGCCTTATGTTTTGAAATTCCTCTGGGCACCTTTTCTTGATCGTTTTCAACTTCCATTCTTCGGCAGACGCAAGGGTTGGATGATCTTGTTTCAAATCCTTATTTTAGTTTCTATTTTTGGTCTTTCTTTGAGCCATCCAAAAACAAATTTGATGATGGTGCTGGGATGGGCATTTTGTATTGCGCTTTTCTCCGCTTCACAAGACGTAGTGGTTGATGCTTATCGCAGAGAAATTATGCCCGATGAAGAACTGGGATTGGGCTCATCACTTTATGTAAATGGATATCGCTTGGCGATGATTGTGTCTGGGTCCTTGGCACTTAACATGGCCGATGTCATGCCTTTCTCGAATGTTTATCAAATAATGGCCTTGTGTATGCTTCCGGCGATTTTTTTTACTGTCATTGCTCCCAAAGAAAGTCATACGTTTAAGCTTCCCACCAACATGAAGGAAGCGGTTTTTGGTCCGTTGCAAGAATTCTTTACCCGCAAAGGTGCCTTGATCGTCTTGCTTTTTATTCTTATGTATAAAGTAGGCGATAGTATGGCCGCCAACATGACCACTCCGTTCATTTTGCAATTGGGTTATTCAAAAACTGATCTGGGGAACGTGGCAAAGTTATTCGGACTTGTTTCAACCATCATCGGTGGCCTCATTGGCGGAATCATGATGCTTCGGTTTAACATGAAATGGGCCTTGCTCTTTTTCGGCTTACTGCAAGCTGTTTCGACTCTAGGTTTTGCCATCCTTCCTTCTATGCCCGTTAGCCTTAGCTCACTAGCGATTGTGGTGGCCTTTGAAAACCTGGCCTCAGGTATGGGAACTGCTGCTTATGCTGCTTACATGGCCTCAATAACCAATAAACAATTCACAGCAACTCAATATGCTCTTCTCACGGCATTAATGGGTATTCCTCGGGTGATTCTGGCCTCTCCGACGGGAAAAATGGTAGAAGTTTTAGGATGGGAAATGTTCTTTGTCGTTTGTACGGTCGTTGCGATTCCGGGATTATTACTTTTAATTCCTGTGTCTAAATTAGATAAGCCAGCGCAGGCCACAACCTAAGAGTTCTTGTATTTCTTCATTGGCCTTTTTGTCTTCAGTAGAATTTTGCTGAGTTCTCATTTCACGGGCCACAGTACAGGCCCTCATGGTTTTTTTGCGTCCATTTTCATCATAAGTATACTTCTCTGGTGCATTACGATCTTTGAGTGACTTAAGAAGGGAAGGTTTGTTTTTGATGATTGACCAAATAAGAGCTGACTTACCACTAGCATCCAGCAGATTTGGATTAGCATTTTCTCTCAAAAAGAAATCCACAAAATCCTGATAATCGGCCTTCACTGCTGCAATGAGAGGGCTCTGTGAGGAATCAGTTGGGCCATTCAGTCCCACACCTGCCTGAACTAAAAGATTAGTCATGTTTAAGGCTTTATCATGAGGATGGGATTCAATCACCAGCCCCAGATAATCCAGGTCTTTATATTCATTTAAAAGTCCGGGATATTTTTTGATGAGATTATCGAGGCTTTCGACATCTCCTAAAGTCACAATATTTTTTACTGCTGCTTTATCAGGTAATCCAATACTTGTTTGAGTTAAGCTTCTTAATAGGTCGATGACTTTTTGAAGATTTCTCAACTCAGCAAGCTTTATGGGAGTTTCATCGTTATTGTTGGTGATATCGAAGTTGGTTCCATTATTGATTAGATATAAAGCTACCTCTTCAAATTTATTTAATATCGCCACATGAAGAGCAGTATTACCCGCAGTGTCTTTGGAATTTGGCTTTGAGCCAATTGAGACCAAAAGTTTAATAAGATTATCATAACCAAATTTTGCAGCAACGATTAAGGGAGTTTCGCTTTTAATGTTAGTCTTATATGGACTGGCGCCATTTTCATTTAATATTTGAGTCATCCTGAAGCGATTATGGCTTGCTGCCAGTGTTAGTAAAGTCTCTCCATTTTCTAAACGTTTACTCAAGTCCACCAGATTCTTTTTGGTGAGTAAGTCTTCAAGTTTGGCGAGATCGTTTTCGATGATCGCTTTTTGTAGTTCTTTATGGGTTTCGACTTCAAGATTTGAATCAACAGGATTCGACACATTGATGGGATTTTCAGATTTTGGTTCCTGTGCCTTCTTTCCGCAAGAAGCAACAGATAGCGCAAGCAGCATAGATAAGAAGGAAGTGACGATAATCTGGTTCATTCCACGATTATCTCCAAGGTTGACCCTAAGGGTGATAAAAGGTCATTTTGAGGAAAAATTTACAAAAGTGTCCAAAAAAAAAGGGCCTTGTAAGGCCCTAAGTTATCGATAATTAATAGACTAAATGAGGATTGCGTTTGGACATCTCAATTAATTGGTTGAACTGCTTATCCTTCAATTGATCAAGTCTTAGGAAGAGAATGAATCCCGCCCCATGGCCATCGTTATCAGATGAAACGGCCCCAAGCATCCCGATATTTTTTTTATTAATAACCACATTCCAGTATCCACCGAAGCCATTGGTGTCCCAGCCCAAAGGAATGAAAAAACCGAAAAGTTTTTGATGCAAGTAGAATGACATATCTAAAAGTTCGGTATCAGCACGAAGTGAATCGCTGAGAGTTCCACCTGGGATACCAGGTATAGGTCTACCATCTGGAAGAGTGTTTGCGTCGCCAATTCCAATATTGATATCTTTTAGATCTTGAATATCAAGATAAAACACAACGATTGTTCCACCATCAACAACGTTGGGTGAAACTTCAAAGTATGACTCTTTTGTTTTAGGTATAGGAACTTTTGCACCTACATTTAAATTTGCTTTTAAAAGTTTTACTGAAATCATCACTTTTCCGTCAGTGACATTAAATGCCGGACCTTTAACTCCTGGAATTTCAGGAAGCTTTGGTTCATTGCCACAACTAGAAGCGAGAAGGAGTGCTCCAGAGAGAAGAAAAGTTTTTAATTTAAGAACCTTTGTATTCATTTAAGGACCTCGAATAGTTGTATGTTTCGGCTGCTGCTAAATTGTAGCTGAGCATTCTGTTTTAGCAATGGGGGGAAGTTTTTTCTGCTTTGGCCCCCAATTGACTAGGCACCTTGTTTAATTTGTTTTTTATAGTCTAACGGGCTCATCATTCCAAGTCCAGAATGTGGCGCTTCTTCGTTATAATCCTTGAACCATCCCGGCAACATTTCTAAGACAGATACATCATTTTCAGTCATAATTCTCACATGAAAACAACAAGTGTTCTGACTAAGATGAATTCTTACTCTGACTTACTCGTCCATTATCATTTGATGCTGGGCGAGGTGCGCTTTGACCTTACGCCTCATGTGGGAAAAGAGCTTGCCATTACTTTTACAGGTAAAATTCTTTGTCTTAATTGCGGTAAGAAAACAAAAAAGTCCTATGCTCAGGGACACTGCTTTCCATGCACCTTAAAACTCGCTTCTTGTGATCTGTGTATTTTAAAACCTGAAACCTGTCACTATGATAAGGGCACTTGTCGAGAGCCTTCATGGGGCGAAGAAAATTGCTTGAAGCCCCACGTGGTCTATCTTGCAAATTCTTCCGGATTGAAAGTCGGAATCACCAGACGCACTCAAGTTCCTGTTCGCTGGATAGATCAAGGGGCAACCCAGGCACTGCCTATTTTAGAAGTGAAGAATCGACTTACTTCCGGTCTTGTTGAGATGCTGTTCAAAAAACACATCGCTGATAAGACTGATTGGCGCAAAATGCTTAAAGGTGTTCCTGAAGAAGTCAATCTTCAGGAGTGGAAAGAAAAACTTCTGGAGCTGATTAAAGAAGAATTAAAAGGTCATGACTACACCATACTTAATGAACCGGAATATAAGTTCAATTATCCAGTGAATACCTATCCTGAAAAAGTTTCTTCTCTAAGTCTGGATAAGACATCTGAAATTAAGTC
>CAMASK010000030.1 GCA_945860895.1 Bacteriovorax stolpii | reverse complement strand
GTGGAGACAAAAAGATTAAATGAACAAGTAAGAAGGAATTCAGATCGGTTCCCCTTGGATTTTATGTTTAGGTTGACGCCTGAGGAATTTGAAGTTTTGAAGTCGCATTTTGCGACTTCAAAAACTGGGAGTGGAGGTAAGCAAAAGCAACCACTCGTTTTTACAGAAAATGGAGTGGCCATGTTATCTGGGATTTTAAACAGTAAACAAGCTATTCAAGTGAATATTGCTATCATGCGAACCTTCACTAAACTAAGAAGCTTTTTGGCCATGGAACCTTCGCTTAAAGAAGAAGTTGGAAACCTGAAGCAAAATACCAATCAACTTTTCAAAATTGTTTTTGAAAGGCTAGATGGTATTGAAGAACAAATGATTCCAAAGCTAC
Organism: Bacteriovorax stolpii; assembly: GCA_945860895.1. Lineage (GTDB taxonomy): Bacteria > Bdellovibrionota > Bacteriovoracia > Bacteriovoracales > Bacteriovoracaceae > Peredibacter. The sequence goes on along the minus strand of CAMASK010000030.1, from coordinate 29,332 downwards.
CTGCCAATAGGAAAAAGATAGGTCTTCGGGCAATTACAAAAGACTAGGTTTCAACACAATTTTTAAATGACAATGCAAAGAATTAAAATCCAGTCCTCATGACTGGATTTTTTTATTTAAAGACTAGTAAATACGAGAGGAAAATAAAAAATAGCGCTTTTATGATAAATTATTTTTAAAATCGATGTTTCATATAGAATTGTTGGAGTCAGTAAAATCCCTCCTGCGAATTAGAACTCAAGCCAATCGAAGCAATCCAGGAGAATCTGTCTCGTTTGTTAGATAAAATAGAATAAAAAAACCGGATGGAACTTTTAAGGTTTCCATCCGGATTCACTAAATCAAAAAATATAAAACTTGAATGAGCATCTAAAAGGGCTAATTTATTCTCTACGGCTGTCTCTGTAAACTCGTATCCCTCTATCATCATCATGCGCCTGTCTTGGCGCCTGTCGATAATTATTTGGATCCTTCAATTTAGGAGGAGCAGTGGCAGTGCATTTAAAATGACCATCATCACGAAATTGACAACCACCAAAATATGGTCCATAGGTAACACCTTTAGAATCTGTTAGAAAGTGTGTTGCATTTGCAACTTGGCTCAGTATGAGCAGCAACGTAATTAATGACAGTTTTTTCATAGAAATCTCCCCGTTTAAAAGAAGCTTAAACTCGTTAATGCACACGGTCAAGTATTGTTTTGGATTTCTAACCTGTTTAGTTTAAATGCTTGAATCTTATTTCTTTTAAATCGAGCTTGGAAATCTTATGTATTTAAATAAAGTTTAAATCATTGAAAGTGCCTCGAAAAGTCGGCGGTGCCCTAGATGTGGTGATAGCCATGATTACAAATAAAACAATCTCAAAAACTAACAATTCTATTAATTGGAGGGGGGGCTTTTCGTTGGGGTCTGGAATTAGTTTCGTCCTAACTATAGCACTAGTTCTTATGGGTGGTGTGGTTATGTTTCTTATCCATGATGTCTGGAATCCAGACCAATGGCTTAAGCTGACTCTTTACTTTCTTCCTTTGACTTTAATTTTTGTATCTTTTATTTCTAAAAAGTTAGGCATTAGAACAACGAGGGGACAACGTTTACGGGCACTTCCTATTTATTTGGTTTATGCAGCTCTTCTGGGTTCGTTGAGTGTACTTGCCCTAGATTACCTCCTACCTCAAGAAAATTTTGTCTACCAATCAGTTGTCATTGAAAAAGAATACGTACAGAGAAAAGGTGGGTCTTATAGGCTTTGGCTTTCTATTGAACACGCCCCAACGGATACTTGGCAAAAGGGTGTCTCTGAATCGGATTTTCTTCGTGCTGTTCCATATAAGTCTAAGATTGTTAGCCAAATGGTACGTGGGGGTCTTGGGCTGGAAAGGATTACGGACTTAGCCCTTATTGATTAGTAGACCCCCCCCTAGAGATCGAATCAATATCTGAATATTTGAATAAAGAATTCGTAACAAGAAGGCCATGTATCAAAAACATGGCCCTTTGTATTTTAACCGACTTTTGATTTGGCGATATAGTGTTGATCAAGGGCCTGGCGAAGATAAGTCTTAATCACTGCCTGGCGGCTAATATTTAATTCATTTGCAATAGAATCCAATTCATCCAGCATGGTCTCCGTGAAATCCACATTCACTCTTTGAATAGGACTTTTCATTGTTCCCGAGTTGGAAAAAAACTTAGAGATATTCTGCCCTTTATCGGCCATATCAGCGATTTCATCTGCGGATAACTTTTTGGTCGTTTTCTTAGACGTTTTTTTCATAAAGTTTAATCTCCTCTTTAGTTGATTTCCAGAAGGTTATAAGATGACAAAACTCACCCTCTGCATCTTCTCTTACTTCAAAGATGACTGAATACAGTTTGCCTTTAACCCAACCAATCGCACGGAATTGTTCTGGATCATCGCTACGAAAATCTTCGTAATAGGGATGAGACCAGATCTCCTTAACTTCATAAAAATCAATTCCCCTTTTGGGATTGTCTTTCATGAGCATGCTTTTGTTTTCATCAAATTTAAATCGCATCATAAATAGTATAACAGTTATACCTTTTTAATTCAATACGGTGGCCCGTACAGGATTTTAGGGATTTAGACGAAGTTTTGTCTTAGTCATCTTCTGAGTGAAACTAGAGAGCTTACTTGACCCTTGGGTTGCCTTCTTTAAGGCCGCTAAACGGACTTCTCCGGCGATGAGAAGCAGAAAGCTTCCCATCATGCTGACAGCAATTGCTTGTCTGATAAATCTCATAATAGCGTTTGTTAATTGTGCCATCGGTAACTCCTTGGTGCCTTGTTGATAAAAAGTTTTAAACCTAGGGTCGTTTTTTAACTTCCAGAGATAACCTTTAATATTTTGCTCTTTGAGTCCAAAAAACTAAGCTAAAGACTTAATACTTTCACCACCTAACCAGCGCTTGTTTGCCAACAACACAAAATCAGTCTTCGTTTTACAATAATGAGTCAGATAAACTCTTGTTATTATGAACCGTTGTGGTTCTACTAGTGATAGCAGTGGCCACCCGTTTGAGGATGACGGGCCGGAGTTGTAGGATTCTGCTTCAAAAATTCTAAAATTTTATCGTGAGACGAAAGAAATGCCTCCATGGCCAGGATGCTTTTTCCAGAGGATTCCCAAATAAAATCTTCAATTTCCCCCAGTCGGCTTTGGTAGGCATCTGATAAGATAATTTTCACATATGACATTTATTTCTTAAACCTCTTGAGGCGGTCTTCTTTGCCTTTATATTCAGAGGCTCTACCATCGGCTATATCATTCATCGCCAATAATCGACGTTGGAGAGAGGCATTTCAAGTTTTATTGCGAGCTGCTTAGGGTAATTAAAAAGTTGATGGTGAAACTCCCAAGAATTTTACAAACTCTTTAATGGTCATATTTCTCTTTCTTCTTTCTACTATAAGGTTATGGGCCAGTGGGTTATCAAGCATTTTTCACCCCCTGTCATTCTCTGAGTGAAACCAGATAGCTTTGTTGAGCCTTTAGATGCCTTTAAAAGAGTTTCTTTTCTTAGAGTGCGATAAGAGTCATAGGTAATACTGGTTAAGCCCTAAAGCGAGAATAAACCCCATGATCATTGAAACGAGCTTTTGCATTCAGTTCCTCCTTGTCCCTTGATGGACATAAAGTAATAAGGAACCGGACGGCGACTTTTCCAATCAATTGAATAATGCATTAAAATGGAGGTTCGGTCGTTAGTTCCTCGTAGTTCAACTAAATACCCGTCGCCTCCACCACTTTTTTTAAGTCTTTTTTTCTTCTTCTACCTTTATCCAGCCTCACCCATTCACTCTGAGACTTTAGCATAATAGAGTGCTGCGGATGGTGCTCCAAGGAAAAAATCAAGAGCCTTGAGATCAATTTCATCGGGAAATTTTAGCGACCTTGAATGTATTTACATGTGCTTGTACTGTAAGCTCAATAGGTTTTGCGTATCCTCCACCTATGGCAACAGCTATTGGTTTGCCTCTGGCAAATTCAAAAATCATAGTATCTCTTTGAATGAGCCCTTCTAATGAGAGGTTAAATGTACCAAGAGTATCTTCCTTGAGGTTATCGACACCTGCTTGATAAAAAAGTACGTCATATTCGAAGTTAATTTTACTTAGGGCCTCCTTAAGTGTTGATAGATAAGTTTCATCATCGCAACCTTGAGAAAGTGCAATATCTAAATGGGAAGGGATCTTCCTGAAGGGATAGTTCTTTTCTCCATGCATGCTAAAAATAAAGATATCATCTCTCATGCCCATAATGGAGCTATTACCATTACCTTGGTGAACATCCAGATCTATGATGAGTATTTTTGAAACCTGTTTCTCATTTATAAGCTTCATAGCTGCGACGGCAAAATCGTTAAAAACGCAGTATCCTTCACCACGGTCTTTATGAGCATGATGAGTGCCGCCGGCAAGAAGTCCTGAAAAACCCGTTTGAAGCGCACTTTGAGCTGCTGCTACAAAACCACCTGTTGAGGCGAGTGATCGCTCCAGCAGTTGGGAAGACCAGGTTAAACCGATAGGACGGAGTTCTTTTTCTGTCAAAGAATGAGTCAAAAGTCCTTGCACATACCGCTCATCATGAGCGAGTAAAAGGTCTGAAACAGATGCAAGAGGAGCGGGCCTGAGTTGATCTTCTCCAATCACACCTTCTCTGAGAACTGCTTCGTGAAGCAGTCGATATTTTTCCATAGGAAATCTATGACCAGGATGAAGGGGAACAGTAATATGATCGGTGAAATAGAATTGATGGGAAGACCAGGCCATAAAAAATTATAAATTTTCTGACGACAACTGGCCAGTGCTTGATATTTTAAGTAAATCTTGAAGTTTGTTAATTTGCTTGGAACTTTTTTTAGTAAACCAGAAAAAATGAGGACTTACTTTCTTTCGATCAAATTTTCAAAAATGCACTTCTGCTCATCGCTGGTGGGTTGTAGACGAAAATGCAGCATAATCTTTGGCTTTCATTATGGGCCTTTTATCCTCGCGAGGGGTAATAGGGTCAAGGAAATTAAGATAGATATTCCATGTGCTCTATTTTTCTTGCGAATTAGCGGAATTGAAATTCTAGTCTCCTTTGACAAACTTTTTAATTTTTAAAATTGCCGATTATATCATAGCATAGAATAAAATAAATAATTTCTAATACGGAGGTTTTTGATGAAAGTACTTTTAGTTTTGCTATTCCTTCTCCCAGGTCTGGTTCAGGCCCAGCGATCAAAGCAAGGAAGTAGCAGTTCAGCTACTGGTGCGCCTACAGGTCAATGCTGTAATCCTGCTGGTCAACTGGTGGCGGGTAATCCCCATCAGACAAATTGTGGTTTCAACAATGGCGTCTTTTATCCAGCCCAAAATGGACAATGCTTTACTGAAAGCAATTGCTGTAAAAGAAAGAATGGGAATATCGGATCTTTTGTAAACTGTGTTCTGCCACAGAATGAGTGCTCAGCCAATCAGAATTGCCGCTGGATCCCTGGTTGCAACGGCGGAACAACTGGAAGCTCATCCGGAGGGAGCACCGGGACTAGCGGACCTTGCTGTAAGGCCAAGGCTAACGCCACCATCTCCTATGATTGCTCGATGTCTGAGCTCAACCTCGGGCACCCGATGGGCGTTTATTATGCTAAACAAAGATGCGTCCAGGTGAACCAGGGAGCCTCTTGTGAATGGAGTACACAAGATCCTAGGTGTGTAATCCAAGAATCCACCTCAGCTTGTGTATCCCCTAGCTATTATATGAACTATACAACTATTCCTCAGACATCAAGTGAGTACAGTCGTTGCAAATATCTGGCCGGCACCGTTGGGCTTACCAACAATATGTGTTGCGTGGATCCTTCTAAGCTTTAATCATCTCTTTCGAAAGGAGGCTTTGCCTCCTTCCGAAAGAATCTAACCTGTTCAATATATTTATTTCCCGGTCAGATTATCAGTATCTTTTTCCACCTTCTCACTAGCCATCCAAGTCAATGTGGGTTTCTAAGAGAATCTCTTCATCGCCAAATTTAGTCTCATAAAAGACTCCGTCGACATAAATGTATGGAAAGGCAAAAGTGTAACCTGGGGCCGTTTGACATTAGCGTAATTATCGATCTGATTAACTAAAGAATCCCTCTTAGTGCTTTATTCATTTTGGAAAATGATAAGTTTCATTAAAATCTTTCTCGTGTCTTAAATACCCTGAAAGGTCAAAACTCCAAAAAATACTTGCATCTAATATTTTATTCCACATGTTATTTACGCCTAAGCTCAATTAGCATTTCATTTCTACGCAAAAAAGGAAGTGTCCATGGTGGATTGTACCCAGCAAACATTGGCTTAGAGATGAGTTCATATTCATGATAACTTTTGATCCATTCCATCAGCTTTTTCGACTCCTCAGCATTTCTGGATTCATCCCAAGTACCAGAGAACCTTATCGCTGCAACGAACCTCGGTTCGACTTTTTCTATCTTAACTCTTTGATCAGTTGGAACTGGCAAAGTCTGCGTAGTGAATTTAGAAGGCATGTTAAACGTCATCGTCCAAGACTTGTTTTCATTTGGTGCAATGACAACGGGGGCAGTCATAGAAATTTTTTCACTTTCAGGTTTTTGAAGAATCGGGACAGGCATTGCAATTTTTTTCTGCGATTTATTTTTTTCCAAAAATATAGCCGGCAAGAATGCGAAAACCTTTACTTTGGGCTTCTTTAAAGCTGCCATTGATTGTCGTCTTGGCAATTATATAGCGATCATACTTTCGTATTTCTTTATCGTCTTGTTTGAGAACAACTTGATAGGACGGTTGTTCTTCACTGCCCTTGCCAAATAATGAGCAACCAACTGAAATTAATCCCATTAAAGTTCCCAATGCTAATATTAACAATCTATTTTTCATAATGACTTATCGTAGATTCTCTTGAAGTAAACATTGTTTTATTATTATGTATTATTTTAAATGTTAAAACATAGATATTAATCTTGTTTGTCACCCAAAATTTTTTACCACAAAAAAACTTATTCTGATTTAATTGTAAGCTGATTTAAAACATCCATCACACCATCAACACTCTCGACACATCTTTCTGCTTCTTTTTTAGCTTCGCGAGACTCAATTGTGCCTTTCAATTGAACACAACCATCTTTAACCTCAACTTCAATATCTGTGGCATCGACAAAATAATCCCGATAAAGGGCTTCATTCACCATCTCTTTAATTTTCTCATCGGAATACTTCCATCCCTTAGGACCTTTTCCGTAATGCTTTTTTCCCTTAAATTTCAGATTAAAATCGTCACGCTCCATTTGAACACCGCCAATGGTATAATTGCGATCGACAAAAATTTCATCAGGGTCATTGTGTGGATTGTGAATTGCACGCATTGAATCCTCCCAGTTTAGGTGAGATTATTCACGTCAAATTGAAGAAGGTAAAATCGCAGTATGTAAGGTAACCAATTTTATAAGTTAGAATAATGAAAGCAGTTAGATCTACTATAGATTGATGCGAATAAATTCTTTTACTTTTCCAAGGCTTCCGAAATCTTTTCCACTTTCTTTATTAAGCAGTCTGCCTCCGCTAATCACAATTTCTAGACCACAAGCTTCATCTCGAAAAGTTTTGATGGAGTTAAAATTAGAACCTTCAACTTTGAGAGATTTCGATTTTAAAATCACACTTATAAGTGATGGAATTTTTTTCTGCTCATTTGGGAGCTGAACCTTAATTTGCACTTGGTCTTCTTCAATACCTAAGTCTTCAAGCTTAGAAAGAATCAAACTTTTAGCTCGTTCAGTCAAATTGGTTAGCTTTTCATTTCCATCTATTGATTTAAAGAATTCATTGGTATCACAACTACTGGCGTGAGCTGTTAAATAGCTTAATAAAATTAAAACAACAGCAATTAATTTCATAGAATTCCTTTACTAAATCTTAGAGCAAATAAACTGCCAATTCTAAGTTTCTTAAGTGGCTGATAAATCATTGCAAACTGTCCTCTTTCTTAACAATGTCGGTATTTTACACACTTTTTTAACGTTTATTTCTTCGCTTTATACGAGAACTTAAGCCATTTCTGGATCCAGTTCTCACTTCTTTTCTCTTTAAACGCAGTTGTTTGCGCCTCTCTTTTATTTCCTCTGGCTTAAGAAATGCTGGGCGATCTTTGAATTTTAATCTGACTTTACGTCGCTCAAATCTTTTCGCTTTCCTGCTATAGCGAAACCCTTCCTGAGCTTTTATGATTTCAGGAACAAAAGTCTGAATATCCGGAGAGCTCGCCTCAACTTCGCCTTCAATGACATCTAAATCAATGTCATCATTTTCATTAGACACTTCAAACTCAGTACCTCGTACAGCAAATGCAACACTGACGGCTTTAACTCTTTGATCTATTTCTTGATCAGCTTCCTTAGTCACTAAAATCCTAACTGCACCCTTTAAAAATTCAATGACTGAAAAAGCCCGCTCTTTTTCATCTGTCTCTTCAATTAAGCTATCAGTAATTTTAATTTGAGTGTTTTTTGAAAGACTAATTTGTGTGGAGGGATAAATATAAATTTGAACAACACTATCTGAAGAATGAATTTCATCTCCAATTTCTAATGGAAAATCGTTGACTGCATTTATTTTATTTGAATTTCTGAGAATAAAAGCCGTATTGGTGCCGGCAATGCTATTAACTTTTCCAACTTCTGCCACGGCAATGTTTAATATGAGTAAGCATGAAATCCAAGGGAACATAATACCTCAATTAAAGAAGCTCAGGCCTATTTTGTCTCGATTGATTTATAAAGGCAACAAGTAGGTTTAATCGAAAAATTCAAAGAAATGAGAATAAGATTTTTCAACGGCTCGGACTGGCCCAACCCAACCACCTTGGCCAGACCGCAGGAAAAGTGATGCCGTCATGACCATACGATGGTCGTCGGGAAGAGTTAAAGCCACTTCATCCAAGGCTGAACTTTTGTCACCAAAGATCGTCAATGCTGACCCTTCCTGAAGAAATTTTCGCCCAAAAGTTTTCATGAGCTTCATCAATTCTGTTAATCTATCACTTTCTTTAAAAACCAAATTAGCTAAATTTTTAATCTTATGTTTGCCTGGAATATGGCTTAAGAGAAATATTAAAGCCGGAACAAGATCAAGGCAATCCGCTGCATCAAGTTCTAAATCACCTTGAAATTGAGTTGGAATGGTTTTTATTCCATTGTTTGTCTCTTCGATTGCGTTAATGCTTTTTAAGATATCAAAAAGCTTGCTATCTGCTTGAAACACATCTGGCTTCAAGCCTGGAAAGTTAATTTCCTGCTTAATCGCTCCAAAAACTAATGGATAGCTGGCACTACTCCAATCCATAGGGACATCATATTCATTTTTTGATTTAAAATAATGAACCATTTCCTGGGTCATATTCCAGTAACTAATGGATGAAACTAAATTTTTTGGTGTGATTACAATATTTGAAAAAGCCGAGGCTAACTGAAATCCGGAAGCAAATTGAGTTGTTTCAGAACAATCAATTTCTAGGGTCTCAGGAAATTGTACAGGCCCCTGTATAAAAAGTCGGTTCTCTACCAAATGAGATTTTCCACCCAGCTTTTTGATGGTAGAAATAAATTCATTCCATGGACGCTCTTTTAAACGATTGCCTAAAATTAATGTGTAAGGGGCATGACCGAGAGATAATAAACTGGCCAAAAATCTGGCAGTGGTACCTCCCTCACCCACAAAAATTTCGTTTCCTTGAGATCTCTCACAATGAGGAAAAGAATTTGAAATTACTGCCGTTTCACTCAGACAATCAATTTGCAGACCAATTTGTCTTAGCCCATCGATGAGAAAAGTTACATCACTTGCTTTGGGCAAGTGATGCAATGTCATCTTGCCCGGTTTGAGCGCACTTAAAATTAGTGCTCTGTTTGCATAAGATTTTGAAGAAGGAATGTGAATCGTTTCCGGCAGTAGCCCTGGATTAATTCTTAAATTCTGCATGGCTTTCCAATTTTAATTTCAATTCAGTAAAAGCTAGTTCCAGAATGGAGGCTTTCCCGATTTCTTCAACCAAGACCAAGCGGATTGAGTTTTTTATTTTCTTTTTATCCTGTTCCAGAAAATTCATAAAATCTTTTATCGAAAATTTGGAATAAGAACTTATATTCATATCTGTCTCATTTAATTTCAATCTAGAAATGAGCTGATGATAATCTTTTAATCTTTCTGAATGAAAAATTTCTAATAGGTATTTGATCCCCATCGCCACGGCTGTTCCATGTGGAATTTTTAATGTTGCTTCAAAAGCATGACCTAAAGTATGCCCAAAATTTAAATAGACTCTTTCACCCTGTTCTTTAAAATCATTCTCTATGACTAATTCTTTGTACTTAGCACATTCCAATGCAATTATTTCAGTTGGAGCGTCGGTCATGATTAAATCATGAATTTTTTTGGATAAGAATCCATACTTCAGAACTTCACCTTTGCCTGAATTCCATTCTTCTTCAGGTAGAGTGGATAGAAAATCGAAACAGAGGAAAACCATCTCAGGTAGATGAAAAGCTCCAATCAAATTTTTTCCAGCTCGTGCATTAACTGCCACTTTTCCACCAATTGATCCGTCGACCATGGCCAGTAAAGTGGTGGGAATAGCCTTCCAGGCAATTCCCCTTAAGATCGTTGCGGCCACAAAACCTGTCAGATCAGTTGTGGCACTACCGCCAATGGCAATTAACTTCGAAGTGCGTCCAATCCCTGATTTTAAAAAGAAATCGATTACCTTTTCATACATAATTAACGTCTTATTTGCTTCGGGATCACTGAGCCAAAAAACTTTATCAGAAGTTTGTATCCAGTTAGGTAAATGAGATTTAACCTTGATATCAACTACTGCGAAGAAATCATTCTGATGTTTAGAAAATTCTTCAAATAGTTCAGGCATTTTTAAATAAGTTAATTTAGATTTCATAGAGTTCATTATCGCGATAAAGCTAAGGAAAATGAAGTGAGTGCTGAGTGGTTTTTTAAATTAAAAGAGTATGATTCCTTGTCAAAGATGAGAATCAATCACTTAAAGGCAATAAAAGAGCAACAAGCGCGTCTGGAAAGCTTAAACATTAAGCGTCAGAAGAAGCAGGATGAAGTTGCCGAGCTTAAGAGTGAGCTTCATTCACTGCAACAAAAATATTATGAGTCAGAAAAAAAAATGAAGTCCTGTGAAGAACAAGCTTCGCGATTAAAGGATATTGGTGGAAGTGAAGAGAAGATCAATGCTTATATCAAAGAAGCTTCAGTAATAGAGAATGGTCTCTTTGAACAGTTGGAGCGCACTGATGGTATTCATATTGAATTAGAAGAGGCGAAGGTCTTTTTAAAAGGGCTCGAGAAGTCTTTTACAGAGATTGAAGGTGAAGTCAAAGAAGAGATTCAAAAACACACTCTTGAAAACTCCCAGGTCGAAATGCGAATGAAGCTTATCATGGAAGAGCTACCAGATGATTTTAGACGAATCCTAGAAAGTACTCTCAAGAAGAATCTCGCCGTAGGTCCTTTCACTCGTCTAAATAATGGAAGTTGTTTTTTCTGTCATTGGAAAATATCCAGAGTGGATGAATCCGAAATCGATATGCAAAGACAACTAAAAATCTGTCCTCAATGCAGTAGAATTTTTTTACCCTATGGATCTTAGTAAAACTGAATAGCTGTCATTATCAAACCCTGCTGATAACCATTGCTATAACCAGTATTAGGATTTTGAAAAGTCACTCGAGCGCGTAATTTTCGTGAACCATTAATCATGACAGGTTGGACATTTCTCATTTGCGCCTGCTGCAAAGCTTGGTTTACTAAAATAGCGTATTGCTGACTGGGAGGATAAGTAGTTGCTCCAACCTGAATGACCTGAGTGCTCAAGTCATAATACCCTGTCTGGGTTCCGTAACCATTTAAAGATGAACCATTATTAGACTGATTATTATTACCGCAGCTCGCGACAATCAAGGTCATAAGGAAGAGCACGGCAAAGGTCCATTTCATTTTAAACTCCGATTTGGTTACAATAATGATCGGACATTCTTATCAATTGGATTAATTTACTTTTCTTTTAGTCCGTATATCAATAACTTAAAGATCACTTGATAAGCTCTACAGACACCGCTAAGATGCGTCTTCCGAGATCAGGGGACTATCGCTGGCCAGTAATGGCGGGAGGAAAGTCCGGACACCATAGAGCATCGTAGCGGGTAATGCCCGTCCGCCGTGAGGCGAGGACAAGTGCAACAGAAAGTATGTATGGCGTAGGGAAACCTACGTGCGTAGTGAAACCAGGTAAACTCTACGAGGTGCAAGCCCAAATAGGTGAGCGTTGAGTCTGCTCGCGGAGCTCACGGGTTGGGTGCTGGAACCTTGGGGTGACTCAAGGTCTAGAGGAATGATAGTTTAATACAGAATCCGGCTTATTCCTGATCTCGGTTTTTTTTAATATTTTAGACATTTTTATCTAAAATATATTTTAAGGCTTTTAAGCTAGCGGTTGATAGATTGGCCTGATCCTCTGAAAATTTTCTCCACTCCAACTTAATTTTAAAACCCAGTTTCTTCAGGCTGGTTTGATCGGCCAGTAGGATTGAATTTAGGATTTTATATTTTGTGATTCCAGTCTTAAATCGTGTGAGTTCTTTTAAATCAACTTGAACATCTAGCATTGGATATTGTTTTAATTTCTTATCGGTCGTAGAAATTATTAAGGTAGGGACCTCAAATTGCCCTGACAACCATTCTTTTTCTGATTTTTTATAGGCCAGAATTTTTTCACCTTTAATCACAAGAATCCTGAGTAAATGAAGATCATGCTCTTCTTTTATTTTGTCTTTTATGTTTTTTTCCAATGGATATTTGAGAGCCGATTGTTGTTTAAAGGCGACACAATCCATTTTTAATGGGCAGAGTTCACAACTTGCTTTGCGTGCCTGACAATAAGTACGACCAAGATCCATTAATGCTTCATTAAGAGCACGATAAGAAAGTTTAAAGTCAGTGAAAATTTTATTAGCATGAAAAAGTTCAAGAATATATTTTTGTAATTTAGGTCCTTTTTCAACTTTCAATCCAAAATATCTGGCAATGACTCTTTCCAAATTAGCATCAACTGCCAAGGCGCGGGCATCTTTCCCGATGGCAATAATAGCATTCGAAGTATATGGTCCAATGCCAGGAATTAGCTGAAGCTCTTCAACGGTAGAGGGAAATTTACCTTCATGGTTTTGAAAAATATGTTCAGAAATTTTTTTAAGATTACGGGCCCGACGATAATAACCTAAGCCTTTCCAAGCAATTAATAAATCTTCTTCAGAAGCCAGAGCGAGACTTTGTAAATCTGGAAATTTCTGTAAGAATTTTTCGTAATGATTTTTAACCGTTCCAACCGTTGTTTGTTGAAGCATTATTTCAGAAACAAGGGTTCCATAAAGAGTGCGCTTTTTTCTCCATGGAAGCTCTTTAAAATCACTTTGTGACCAGTGGATCAATTTCTTGAGACTCATAGATGGATTGTGGGATGTGAGGGGCTTTTTGGCAAGCCTTAGCGACAAAAATTTTCGAGTTCGCTAACCATGTTCATTAATTGCGAAGCAATTATGGGGTCTTTATCTCCTCGAATTTTCCCATGTTTAGTTTCAATGTAATCGGAGAGGTCCTTATGAAATTCATAAATATCTGTAATGATAACTAGTTTTTTGGCATCTGACCTCTCTATCCAATCAATCATCTTTTTAACATCATTGAGTCCAACATTGCTACAAACTGAATCCATGATTCCAGCTTGTTTCAAGGAAGTATCAAACATCATGACATTTACTTTTTGATTAAAGCCACAAGTCTTGTCTAACTGTTGAATCAAACTTTTTCTAAAACAATTTCCATCATTGTCTGAATAATCCATCTCGCGCATTGAAGAGCTTGTATCAATCCACAAATCTAATTTAAAATTTGATTTACCCTCTTTTCGAGCCTTACCGCAAAAAACGTCGAAATAATTCTTTTTATCGCAATCAATTAACTCTCGGTCTATGGTACTTACCGGAGAAATGACTAAACTTTTTTCTTCTGAAATTTTTCCCAAATCGACTGCACTCTCCTCATTGTTTTTGGAGTAGAGTCCGAATTGAGGATCGAAACAATAATCCCCCATTTGTTGGCACTCTAATCCAGCCGTTAATGCTCCAAAGACATAAGGTTTCTCATTCATCATTTTTTGGATTTCAGCTGTTTTATGAGCGGATAAAAACCATACCTCAATTGATTGAGGAGCAGCGAAGGCTTGAGTCAGCAAAATAAAACCAGCAATAAGTTGAAACATTAGAACTCAATATTCCTTAGTCGCAAGAAGCTCTCGATTAGTTCAATTTCCATCTATATTTCTTATCGGCTTTTTTTTGTTATTTATAAAGATGGTCGCAACTAATTGCCGAAAGCAACTCATGACGAATTATCCAGTAATTACGGATATATACGTACGATTGCGATAGTCCAAAGATCATACATAACTGCAAGCTCAAGAACATGGGAGGTTAATTACCTGTCGTGTTAAATGTAATCATTACTCGATTTTCTTTCTGGGCTTTGCGACATCCCTTTCAAAAAACTAGATTACTGTCATTCAATCCACCAAGGAAGTTTATGAACGCCCTTTTTCTTTCTTTGCTTTTTCTATTAACAAGCACTGCGTTTGCGCAAGATTTGTTTATTATTAAAAAAAACATAAATCCAAAAAACGTTCTCCATTACAAAGCTGATGTTGTTCAATGTAAATTAAAGTCTGTGACACCTTACTGGGTAATGGGTGAAGTTGATGGACACATTGAAGATTTAACTACCCATGAAAAAACTTATTTCGAGCCTAAAATTTCCTATAACAATGGAACTGAAGTGGATTTCTCGATGGGCGCTCTTGATAAAATGGGGTCTAAGCTTTCAGATAAAATAGTTAAAGTTCGTTTAGAAAACTGTAAACCTAGAGCGATCTTAGAAATAAGGGATCAGGAAACTCAAATTACTGAAATTTCTGTAGTGGTTAATATGCTCATGGTAGTTAAAAGCATGACAATCACTGGCCTTGACTCTGTTGGTTCTAGAGTAGCTATTAAGATAGAAAACTAACCGTTAATTATTTTTGTCTTGGCAGGTGGAGTAAATTCAAAATGCTTCACAGGAAAAGAGACATCTTCCTTAAGGTCTATAAACTTTAAATTCACTTTTCTGCCATCAGAATAGATCAAAGTCATTTTTTCAAATTCATTCATTTTCTGAACATTTTTCGCTTCTTTATCAGAATGAAAGATAACTTCTTTAAGGGTCAGCTCTTTTTGAACGGTTTTAACAAAAGTAAGAATGAGATCTTTGCCTGCGTATTTAAAAGTAAAAAGCTTCGAGCCTTCTAGACCACCTTTAATGGAGTCTAAAAACTTAGTGAGTGGAAGCTTGCTGGAACTTTGAATCGTCACCTGACCTTGCTCTCCCTCCACAAATGGCGGTACGTAGTACCAGCTTCTTTCCGGATTGCTGATAAAAGTTGAAGCATTTGGGCTAGTGATTTCAAAACGAATGTGGCCAGGAAACTTATAATCTATTTTTCCAAAACTTTTTTTCTCCTTACCGGAAGCCATGGACACAATGCTTTCTTCAAAGTTAGCCGAAAAAGAAGCAGGAACAAAGCTTTTGGCCAAGCAGGTAGATGTTAAAAGAAAAGAAAGGATAAATATTTTCATTAAATTCCTGATAGAAAAAAAGGGGAAAGCTTCCTCTTACTGAAGTTACTTTTCCCCTGCCACAAACCACTAATGGAGCTGTACGGAGACGGCTTTAGAAACACCTGGCTCCTGCATAGTTACGCCATACAAGGTATCATTAAGTTCCATTGTTTTTTTATTGTGTGTAATAAGAATGAATTGTGATTTAGAACTCATTTCTCTTAAAAGCTCATTAAAACGACCAACGTTGGCGTCATCAAGTGGAGCATCAACCTCATCTAATAAACAGAATGGAGAAGGTTTCACCAAGAAGATTGAGAAAATAAGTGAAACGGCGGTCATTGCTTTTTCACCACCAGACATAAGTGTAATCGAAGTCATCTTCTTACCTGGAGGTTTAGCAATAATATCTACACCGCATTCGATAGAATCCAGATCACCGATAACTTCCAGACGGGCTTCACCACCACCGAAGATAATTGGGAATACTTTCGAAAAACGCTCATTCACTTCGGTGAAAGCTTCTTTGAAACGTTCCTTCGATTTTTCATCAATATGCTGAATGGCTGTTTGAAGATCAGTTAATGACTTCTTGAGCTCTTCTTCCTGCGCTTTAAGGAAATCATAACGTTGTTTTTGTTTTTCATAGTCCTCAATCGCTTGCCAGTTAATTTCGCCAAGACGGTTAAAGTCTGTTTTATAATCTTTGAATTTCTCTTTCGCTTCTTTAATCTGACCAGGGAATCTCTTCTCGAACTCATAATCTTGAATTTCGATTTCTTTGGGACCTTCTTCTGTTTCCATAAAGTACATCGCAGAGAGATCTTTAAGATCACTCACCTTATCAGAAGTTACTTCAAGATGCTTCATCATCACTGAACGAAGATCAACTCTGTAGCGCTCGAAAATATCTTTCGCTAAAAGCTCTTCTTCAATAAGAATTTGTGATGTTTTAAGTTCAAGTTCAACGTTTTCTTTTTCAATTTTATTGATTCTTGAAACAATTTCTTTAAGTTCAGTTTCTTTTTCCTGCATAGAAAGAAGGACCTGAGAGATCTGATCTTTTAATAAATCAAGGAACGACTCTTTGTCGGAAAGAACTTCTGACTGATCACGATTAGAAGCTTCAACTGTTTCAATTTCTACTTCTGTACTTTCAATTTCAGACTTATAATTTTCAAGTAACTCAATGTTTGCAAGTTGCTTCTCACGGTAGCGCTCAATCTGAGAGTTTACGTCTTCAATTTGAGATTTAAGTGAAGTCAACTGTTGCTGGTAGCTTTGAGCTTTCACTTTTAGCTCAAGCATATCATCGCGCTCATTTTCAAAGCTAATCTTAAGTTCCTGAAAACGAGATTCAAGATCGGCCACCAAACTGGCAAGGTCTTTCACTTCAGTTTCAAGAGCCTCTTTAGCTTCAATTAATTTTTCATCAGATTCTTGAAGATCAAGACGTGAACTTGAAATTTCTTGTTTACGACTGATAAGAATCTGCAGTCTTGAAGAATTTGTCGATTGATTCGCTTCCTTAGATTCTAAAGCTGCTTTCGTTCCAACATAAACAGTATTAATGTCGTTAAACTCTTTAGTCTTATCTTCAACAATCTGACGTTTCTCGACGAGGTCAGTTTCAATTTGCTTAATTGTGCTTTCAAGGATGGCCAGTTCAGCTTGTTTAATTTCAAGCTCGACACCCATTTCCTGAATAAGATTATTACGCTGAACAATTCCCTGAGCTTCAGAATTTGTATCGTGGCGAACACCGTAAAGAACAGAGTTACCCACTTTCTTGATTAGAACTTGTCCATCTTTAGAAACAAGACCCTTGAATTGGATATCAGGATTGATCTTGGAAGCAAGTTCAGCTGTTAAGTTATCAACAACGAAGAAACCATTAAGGATTTTATTCAATTTACCAGTGTAATCATCGTTATTGATACGAACGATGTCTACCAATGCCTTCATCCCTTCACAACCTTGAGTTTCAAGGCGGCCAATAGACTCAGTAGAAATCATAGAGTCTTGCGGCCACAGCATATCAACCGTGGCATCGAAGTCATTCATGTAGTTATTGAAAGAATCTTTTGGCTTCGTTGCAAGAACAGCATCCAAAGACTCTCCGATCAATTGCTCAACAGCAACAGCGTACTCAGGATCACACTCAATAAGCTTACCTAGTACTTCAATCGTTGCATCTGTAATTTTTTGAACCAATTTCACTGCACCAGCACGACGGCCTTCAGCAGAGTTATTGATTTCAATCAATGAGTTACGTTTTGATTCAAGTTGAATCACATCGCGAGAAAGCTCGCGGAACTTAATATCATTTATTTTAAGTTCTGTACTAATGGCTTCAACTTCATCCTTGAGAGCAGGCAGAAGAGTTTGTAATTCTTCTACCTTCGCCTGAGAAGACTTCACTTTCGCGCGGTCTCTCATTAAGTCATCCGTGAAATTTGACGTACTCTTTTCTAATGTTTCAATTTCTGCTGTTAAATCCTGGAGAAGTCTTGAGTACTCTTCTAGTTTAGAAGAATTCTTAAAAGCGTCGTTATCAAGAGTCTGGAACTTCTCTTTAGAAGTCACGAGCTCGCGACGCTTTCCGTTTAACTCTTCCTCTAGGTCAAATATTTGAGACTTCATGAGTTCAACTTTCTCTTCCAAAGAAGAGAAGTCCATTTGCTCATAATTATTGGCTTCAAGATCAGCCAATTGTGCCGTCAGAGCTTCTAGACGCTCTGAACGCTTTTCACTATCTAAAGTTAGTTCCTCGTTTTCACGAGTTGCTCGTTCAATATTCTTTTCTTTATCAATCAAAGACTTCTTAAGGTGCTTCACTTTCTCTTCGGAAGCGGCCAATTCTCTTGAATGCTCATTAAAGTCGTCCTGAGCTGCATCAATTTTCTCAACCATATCAATTTTTTGGATTTTTTCATCTTCCAATAAAAGATCAATTTGAGATTTTCTAAGAGTTAGATTTTCGTGCTCAATTTTACGAGATTCAAGCATTGAATGAGCGTTCACATAGTCCTGAACATAATCATGCTCACGGTGAGACTCTACTATCAATTCATATTTTTTAATACGTTCGCGAAGTGTTCTAGCCTTCTCAGCTTTTTCCGCCTGAAGTTCAAGTTTCTTCAAGTTCTTATAGATCTCGTTTTGAAGATCTTCTAAACGAGTCAAGTTAGATTGAGTGCTTTCGATTTTTTTAAGAGATTCGTGCTTACGTAGCTTGAATTTAGTAATCCCCGCCACTTCTTCAATCATCATACGGCGTTCTTCAGGCTTAGCGTTTACAAGCTTATTAATTTCACCCTGAGCAATAATCGAATAAGACTTTGCTCCCGCACCTGTATCCATGAACACTTCATGAATATCTTTCAGACGAGCTTGCTCGTTATTGATACGGTACTCTGTTTCACCATTGCGATAGAGTTTACGAGTTAAATGAATTTCTGAAGGTTTGGCCACGGCTCCATTAATATGAATATGTTTACCATTCACATTATCTAAAACCAGAGTAACCTCAGCAAAAGAAGCTGGAGCGTACTTTGAAGAACCAGCAAAAATAAGATCCTTCATGTTTGTTCCACGAAGATGCTTAGCTGACTGTGCACCCATTACCCAAAAAAGGGCATCAACAATATTCGATTTACCGCAGCCGTTTGGCCCTACGATACCCGTAATCCCTTCATCAAAAATGATAGTAGTTTTGTCTTTGAAGGATTTAAATCCTTGAATGATGAGCCTATTAAGTCTCATGGAGTCCTCTCGTCTAGTGTTTGTGTATGCCACCAACTCTCAAATAAACTTCCACTTCTTGCGTCCGTTTAAGTCAGATAATTTTGATAGTTGCATCATCATCCCCAATCATGTGAGGCCTGTCTAGATTTTTTGCTCTTACCGAATCTTGCAAAGGAGTCAATGACTCAACGCTTGATATAGTTAATAGGCCAAGCAAGCCCTTTTGGAAGATGGCATATGGCCTGCTTAATATGCTTTGGGAGGTAATCAATGAAAAATAAAGTTAAATCAGCAACAGGTTTAGTCTTTGGTGGAATTCAATACTTAACAGGAAAGGCAATCGCTAGGAAGAGCACTCAACTTAAAGGCCTTAGTAAAATTATTAAGGTCAAAGTGCTTTCCAAACTCGATTGATAAAATCATGAAAAGAAAAATCATTTTAAGTAAATTGAGGGGAATTAAATTTTTTCTACAAGAGATTCGCCAAAAAGCTTTTAAGGAAGGCAAATACAGAGTGTACCAAAAACCAGCAAGTAGAGAAAGGCGACCAGAACAAGAAAATGGCAACAGGGATATTTCTGCTATTTAACTTTTCGGGATCGTGAAAGAACCCGACTCAATGCAACCGGGGTAACACCTAAATAAGAAGCAATTTGATGTTGCGGTATTTTACCTATCAAGCAATCGAAT
The DNA here is from genome assembly GCA_945860895.1 of Bacteriovorax stolpii. Lineage (GTDB taxonomy): Bacteria > Bdellovibrionota > Bacteriovoracia > Bacteriovoracales > Bacteriovoracaceae > Peredibacter. The sequence goes on along the minus strand of CAMASK010000030.1, from coordinate 9,641 downwards.
TCATCGCAAAATTTTTGATACCTTTCGATAACATCTAATTGAAGGAATTCAAATTCCCGCTGCTCTTTTGACAGGAAATGCCTTTCTGCAGCGATTCGCCCCAAAATTTGCCAGCAAACATGTTTGGTATAGAACGGGTAAAAATCATCTTTATTAATTAAAATAATCTTTGATGATTCCATTGCTTGAATATAGGTTCTCGATGGAATGTTCATCAGCATCTCTGCATAGGCACCTAATAGATCCCCATTCTTGCGAAAGGTCTTAATATGCTCTTTACCATTTTTATCAGTGTAATAAAGACGAAAAATACCATTCAGTATAATTCCAAATTCTAATACTTTATCTCCAGCTTGCAAAAAGTATTCTCCTTTGGAAAAAATTCTTTCCATAAGTTTGGATTCAAACATGGACCATTGATCAGTAGGAATATTAGTCCATTGACTAAATTGTTGATAGAGCTGTGGATATTTCATTTTTGGAGTATATCAATAGCTTTTTTGTTTGCTCAATCTCTTTTAAAGTACAAAGTTTAATATGAGGGCTTTGAACATATTCGCTATCCTTCAAATTGCCGTGTTCATCCAATAAATAAATTAATCCACTCTTTTGTCCTTCAAAATAAGAAATCCAATTCAGAAGCTCTTCCTTCTGCTGCGTAGTCTCAATTTTACTTTCTATAATCAAATCATCCAGGCGATCAAACTGAGTAAAAACTTTTAAGGGGGATAAATTTGCAGGATCAAGAGGTCGATAGATGTAAAAATTTTTTTGTGGTTTCAAAAAATTTTCCAGCACTTCTTTTGATGAATATGTCGGAACGTAACCAAACTCATTTTTTAATTTACTATTATCAAGAACTGGCCGGTATTTTAAGAAAGCAATTTGTTCTGGACCGTATTGTGTGAGATTTAAACTTTTAAGAGTTTTTAAAATAAACTGCAAAACTAAACTTGGAATTTTAATCAATGGCTTTTTTAAAATTTTTGCCAATTCTAAATTTGTAATTTTTCCATCACCAGCGAGATTAAAAATCCCTGATTTTTCTTTGACCATGCCTTGATAAATAATTTCTGCAACGTCTTGATCCCAAATAAAAACAAAGGGTGAATCACATCCCAGAATACCAATAACCATTGGCTTTTCAAATAAATCGGTAATTTGATTTTTCATACCAGAACCAAGTACAGTTCCAGGACGGAGAATAAGTTGTTTTAATTCAGGTGTATGTTGGCGATAGTCGGCCAGCATATCTTCCACTAATTTTTTGTGCCAGGAATAAGCAAAAACCTCATTTCCTACTGCAGGCTCCTCTTCTTGAATCCATTCTGGTAATTTAGAATGATAACCATAGGCTGCCCCACTACTGGTGACAATAATCTGTTTCACATTTGCCGCCTTTGCAGCCTCAAGGATTTTTTTCGTTCCCAATACATCAACACTATATTCAAATTCCCGATTAGATTTTTTTCCAGGAGAAACGATTGAGGCAAGATGAATGATTCCGTGAAAGTTGCCATCGACTAATAGCTCCCTAATTTTATCTGAGCGTATATCAATCGACAAAAATGAAAGTTTTGGATGGGATAAAAATTTCGGTAACGGTCTTACATCTGTAGCGACTACTTCTATCCCGGAAAAATTATCTTTGAACATCCGTTTAAGGACTTGAAGACCAATGGCACCGGAAGCCCCGGTAATCAACCAACGCTTGATAACTGACATGCCACCTCTTTGCGCATAATCGCTTTTTTAATAATAGTACTACCTAATGCACCCATCGCCATTTGCCAGATCCCCCATAAAGCACATACGAGACTTATCTCTGGAACATTGGCAAAATAAACCAAACCAAGAACCATGCCTAAACCAGAATTCTGGATACTCACTTCCCAGGCATAGGTAATGCTTGTTGAGTAATTCTGACCTAGCATACGAGTAAAATAATAAGCAGTCACAAAACAAGCCAGACTTATTCCCATAACCATCAAAATCATAGAAAGATTAATGTCAGAAAGAGCAGCTCTAAAATTCCAGACAGCAGCCACTAATAATGCCGCTAACAACCAAGGTACACATTTCTGAATGCCCGAACGGAATTTTTCCCACTTTAGTCCATTTTTAGTTCCTAACCAAATTCCTATAATAAGTGGAATGAAAAGAGATACCATAAGGGTATTAAAAATATTGGACCAAGATAGTTGCAAATCTTTATAGGCTGCTGACCAATTGCTATTGGCATGGGTAGCCAGGAAAAAAATGCCAGGAACAGTTAGGGGGGAAAATAAAGTTGAAAGAAAAGAAAGACCCATTGAAATACCAATATTGCCGTTGGATCTGACAACAAATAACTGAGAGAGATTTCCACCGGGACAAGCTGCCAAGAGCAGAAAAGCTAAAACTAAATGCATATTTGGTTTAATCACCAGAAGCACTAAAAGCATAAACATAGGCAAAAAGGTGATTTGCATCACATAGCCAAGTGCAATCTGCTTCCATTGCCTAGGCAGATCTTTTAAGTCTTTTATGGTAACCTCAAAAGACACAGCTAGCATAATGATAGCCAGGACAAATTGCACCAGAAAAGCTGAAAGATTTAGGTCGGTTTTATCCATGGTGCAATTTTATCCCTGAATGGCGTTACCATCATTAACACTGGTTAATGACTAAAATTATGCCCGAAGATACATTTTTTTGAAGGAGAAAAATTAAAATGCAAAAACTACCATATGCCGTCATTGGTGCTGGCCCTTCTGGTCTATCTGCAGCTAGAGCTTTACAAAAAGCTGGACTCTCATTCATTGGTTACGAAAAACATGCAGATGTGGGTGGTCTTTGGGATATTAAAAATCCCCATAGTACGATGTACCAGACGGCTCATTTAATCTCCTCTAAAAAAATGACTGAATATAGTGAATTTCCAATGAAGGATTCGATTGCTGATTATCCCTCGCATAGAGAATTGTTTGAGTATTTCCAGGATTACGCAAATCATTTCAAACTGAAGGAACATTTTAAATTTAATGCCGAAGTTCAATCTATCACTCGCGATGCAGATGGAAACTGGGACGTTACCGCAAATGGTGAAACTATTAAATTTGCCGGTATTATTCTGGCTACTGGCACACTTCATTATCCAAATCTGCCAGAATCAAAAGGCGATTACACCGGGGAAAGTTTCCATTCAGGAATGTATAAATCTCCCGATGTTTTTAAAGGCAAGGATGTTCTGATTGTTGGTTGTGGAAACTCAGCATGTGATATCGCCATAGATGCTATCCATCATTCTAAATCCGTTGATATAAGTGTTCGTCGTGGTTATCACTTTGTCCCAAAGTATATTTTTGGTAAGCCTGCCGATACCGTAGGGGGATTAAAAATTCCTACTATGATTCAATTAAATATACAAAAGAAAATTCTCAAAGCATTCATGGGAAGTCCAGAGAACTTTGGATTTCCTAAACCAGATCATGATCTGTTTGAATCCCATCCCGTTGTGAATTCTCTTATTCTTTATCATGCTGGTCATGGTGACATCGGAGTTAAGCCTGACATAAAAAAAATTGAAGAAAAAAAGGTCTTCTTCATTGATGGTCGAGAAAAAGAATATGACTTAATATTATGGGCTACGGGATATAAGTTAAAATATCCATTTATTGATAAAATTTTCTTGAATTGGAAAACAGGCGCCATCCCTGATATGTATCTGAAAATTTTTCATCCTGAGTTAGATAACGTCTTCATTGTGGGAATGATCGAAGCCCTCGGTTTAGGCTGGCAGGGTCGCTATGAACAAGCAGCTCTAGTGGCTAGCTATATTAAGCAACGAGAAATTAAATCCCCATCTTATGTGAAGTTCAATAGCCTTAAAAAGAATGTTTTGGACCTCTCAGGCGGGATTAAGTACATTAAGCTGGATCGAATGAGCTATTACGTTCATAAAAAGACGTACTTAGGGGAACTTAGTAAACATCAAAACATTCTAGCTTCCGTATAAAAAAGTCATGGGTACCTTTACTGGTAGTGAGAGCTTGATAATCTATAGGGATGAAATACATCCTTTTTTGCCTCTTTATGCTTTCGCTTAATACTCATGCAGCAACTGTGCTATTTGTCGGAGATTCTCATTCCGTAGGACCATTTGGCTGGGCCTTCGATCAACATCTTAGGGATGCGGGTCATACAGTTGGTTCCTATGCAAGTTGTGGTTCTATTTTAAAATGGTGGTCAACTGGACAGAAAACAACCTGTGGCTATTTTTCTCGTGACATTAAGGGAACTAAGACCTCTTTAAAGGAAAGTCCTACACCATTAATTTCAGATCTATTGTTTGATATAAAGCCAGATGTAGTAGTCATGGAGTTTGGTGGTAACTACGTTAAGATACCAAGTGATGATTTTGTGATTAATGATATCAAGTCTTTTATCGAAAAAGTTAAGATTTCTGGAGCTAAATGTTTTTACATCACGAATCCTGATACAAGAAATTATCGGGAGGACATCCCAAGATTGGCGCAACTTATTAAAACAGCAGTTGGAGAGGATTGCCCGATATTTGAAAGTTATTTGGTAACTAAATATCCAGAGATTGGCGGGGATGGTATTCATTATTGGAGTCCTTTAGGTACACCAATAGCAAAAAATTGGGCAAAAAAAGCATTTGAAGCTTTTAGCGTTCACTGGAAATAATTTATGAAGTTCTTAATCCTCCTGTCTGTTTTAAGTTTTAAAGTGTCGGCAGAAACGAAATTGCTACTCATTGGTGGTGGGAAGAGACCGCTCGAGGCGATGCAAAAGTTTTCTCAATTAGCAGGTGGAGAAAAAGCTTATATTATTGTCGTCCCATGGGCGTCAGAAACAACTGAAGGTGCAGATAATATCAGAAATGAACTTTTGATTCATGCAAATTCTACAGTTGTCATTGCTCCACTTAAATCTCAAAGTCTAAATTCGATGTTGGATAAAGCTACAGGTATTTTCTTTGCTGGTGGTGATCAAAATAAACTTATGAAGCTAATTAATGAGCAATCACTAAAAAATGTGTTTAAGCAAAAGTTTGAAGAAGGTGTTGTATTCGCGGGTACAAGTGCTGGTACAGCCATAATGTCTGAAAGAATGCTTACAGGTGAAGGTGAACTTACTGTTTTAGATGGTACCAGAATCATAAGAGCAGAAGGTTTAGGTCTTCTTCCCCAATCAGTCATTGTCGATCAGCATTTTATAGTCAGAAGCCGGTTTAATCGCCTGGCCGGTGCAGTTTTAAGTTCTCAGGAAACAGGTCTCGCCATTGATGAATCCACTTCGCTACTTATTTTAAATTCAAAAGCAAAAGTCATTGGCCCGACACAAGTAATGACTTTTTTACCCAAAAGTCCGAAACGCTTAGTTATAGATGTTTATTCTAATGGCGAAGAATTCGACCTCTAATCATTCAAATAGAACTTGATTTACATTTACGTGAGAATATTAAAAGACTAATTTTTGGACGACTTTATAACTGAATAAGTTAATTTTATTTCATCAGTCACTGTAATGACTTTTATGAAGGGAACTTGGGCCAATTTGGCAGCCAATCGAAGTCCATAATTATGGTCAAATCCAGAATAAGGCTCATCTAACAAGATTATGCCTTGAGATTGAAAAATCGCTACAGCGATGGCTATTTTCTTTTTTTCACCTTGGGAAAGTGAAGAATAGTGTAATTGCAAAGTTCGGGGATGTAATTCAACACAGTCCAGAACCATTTCTTTACGTTCGCGATAAGAATCAAACCATGAAAAAAGATCATCTATTTTAATATTTGGGAAAATACAATCATGCGTCATGACTCCTGCCATCTTATAAAATCCAGCTGGAGCTTCTTCGGGAGTTAAGCCCTCATATATAATTTTTCCCGAGTTAGGTTTTATTTCACCAGTAACTATTTTTAAAAAAGTACTTTTACCTGAACCTGATGGTCCTGAAATAAGTAAGGTGTCGCCCATTTCTACTTTAAAAGATAAATTATCCAGAATTAAAGGAGCTTGATCAGAGTATCTGAAAGAAACTTCAGACAACTGAAATTCTCCTGTGAAAGTTGGACGAGTTTCATTAAAATTATCTTTTTCAAAAGGCTTCCAATTTATTGACTTAGAAATTTCTTTCGTTCTCAAGACTTCTAGCCACACTGGGACAGCGTCTTGAAGCATTTTCGCTGCAAATAAACCAAGAGTGGAAAGAACAATTCTGTCTGGGTGTTTAGTTGATGAAAATATTAAAGCAGCATTAATAGCACTAAGAATAATTAAACTTTTAGTAATAAAATCTTCTTTAAAGCTAATGACTTTCAAACCAAAGTACATCTTCACATCTTTCATATTAAGCATTTCATCTATAAATGGCGCTCCAGATTCGCTATCTGACTCTTCGAGGGCTTTCAATCCTCTTCCAATTAATCTTTCCTGAATATCCCAAGTGCTTGCTACTTCTTTTCTTCTTCGATAACTCCAGAGTAGGAAAAATACAAAAACCAAAACCATTGGAAGAAATACAAAGAATGCATTTTTATAATGAGCAAATATTAAAAATGAAAGTATGCTGATACCGATCGTGATTAATTCAGGGATGTACTCGGTTCTCGCCACTCTTAGCTCTTTTACAAATGATACAAACAAAGGAGTCAAAGTAACTTGAGAATACAGAGAAAGTTGGGAGATATTTTCGACAAATCCTTGATCCATTTTGGAACCAAGCTTTAAAGATTCATCACCTCTTATGGATCCGATCAGGTACTGGGAACAGATCAAAATAAAACATGCAGTAAGATTAAATAATAAAGTATCAGAAAATCCTGACAAAGTAGCGAGCTCTACCGTGGAGGCTACGAAATATGACAGAAGTACTGAATATATAGTGCCAATAATTTTGAGACTAGAAATGAACCGAATTGACTTCAAAAAGCGAATTTTATTTTTTTTAAGATAGATCCTAAAGGCTTGATCAATAGATTGACCTAATTCTTGAGGATCCAATAAAAAATTATTCTTTTTTTTAATCACTGTTTATACAACTTTTTTGTTAAGGCTCCCCAGATAGAGTTCCCCTCACGAACGAGCAAAATCTGACCTTCGAAAACGTTGCTTTCCGGCTTTTGTAATTTAAAATCCAGACATTCGTTATCACTTTTAATCAGCTTAAAGTTTGTATTACCCACTTGAAAAAACTGATTCATGATTTTTTCTTGCCTGAGAGATTTACTCAGTATACAGACCCGGCCATTTTTTATCTGAGCAGGCAACCGTTCCTTAATGGTTGGTTTGAAGAAAAAAATACCAGCGACCGCACTAAGATATACGGTAAGTAATGCCTTCATTAGATTAAGCTTGTCCATGGTAAAATCTTATCAGAGAATTTGATCCATGGGTATCATGAAGAAAAGTGAATTTATCGAAACTTTGTTTTGTGGACTTGCACGAACCGATGCCGATGAAAAATGGGTGAGAAAATTCCTTGAAACTGAAGAATTAGATCAACTTCTTTATTATTTAGAGCTTTCCTTAGCAGGACACAGAGCAAAATTTAAAATACTTAGAAATCTAGAAATTGAAAAAACTATTAACTTAAATGGCGAAACAGCAGTCGTGATTCTTGAAGATTGTTGGATAGAGTCTGTTCCATATGATCAGTTCTTAAAAAAGGGTAGTTTTATCTGGACTGACGACACAATCATGAAATTAAAAAATGAAACTTCCATTTACAAAATAGGCACATCCGGATTAGAGGCGATTCTTCCTTGGATCCTATGTAAAATTGAAAAAGATACTTTCAATGGTGAAATTCTTTCTGTAAATAGCCAAGTTCCAGTACTGGGCCATGCTTACAAAAAATTTGTGGGTCAGCCCATTATTATTTTAAGTGCTTTCATAGCGATTAATTTTTTTGTTCAGTCAAATAGTATAAAGCTGGCGAATTCAGGGACACCATTTGAAGAGTCCCAGCTTTACGGAATTTATTCTTTATTGATCTTTGGAATACTTATTATTTTCTTTTTCCCCTTTGAAAATCCTTGGAATCAAATTTCTGATTTAATTACTGGCTTCATGAAAAGATTTAAATCTGATCGATTTGAAAGGAAAAAAAGATCTCGCGATAGCTTGAACACACTTACCTTATTACTCGATTTGATTTCACCTGATAAAGCCATTATCCCTTTGACTGCCCTGCTAAGCTTAATTGTTTCACTCTCATTTCTTTACGATACTTTGATTGGCATTTGCGCCGTACTCATTTTTGGTGCAATTTACTTTATTCAGCATCTAGCACTTGAATCAAGAGCAAAATCTCAATTAGCAAATACACTCTCTGCGCAATCGGTTTTTCTTGATGCATATCGAAGCTTGCCCCTGCTTTCGGCTACAGCTAGAAAAAATGGTTTTATGGTTCCTTTAAAGAGTTATTGGCAATCACTGTCAGAATCTTTTGCCTCTGCGGTACACGCTAAAGATAAATCCGCACTTTGGTATCAAACGAGATTGGCACTTATCAGAACAATTCTTGTTCAGATTGTATTTTTATTAATGGTTCTTTTATTAGGTCTTGAATTTGTGGATTATGTTAGTTTTTCCGCAATACAAATGGCCCTTACCGTAATCACGGGGCCAACACACGACTTATTCAAGAGGCTCAAAGATTATACTAATTTCTCAGTCATTTCTGGTCAGTTTACACCAACGAACAATATTATATTTTTACCTAAAATCCAGCAAATCAAATGTAATGAACTTAAAATTTTTGACTCTTCTTCTGAGATTAATTTCACTTTTTCTACGTCAAATATTTATAGCATCGTCGGTAAAAGTGGTTCTGGTAAATCAGAATTAGTTAAGATTTTAAGTTCTATGGCATCCTTTTCATATGGCACTTTACAAATCAATGATAAAGTCATCCTCGCTAATGAGGCATGGAGAACTAAAAGTATTTTTATTACTGAAGAGCTGCCATGGAGAGGCGGTCGGATTGTTGATTTTCTTACAGCACAGGATAGCAAACCTGATATGGAGAGACTAAGGAATATTACTAATGAGTTAGGCATAGATGCAAAAATCAAGCTCTTACCTGATGGATATGAAACAGAAGTAGAAGAAGTAAATATGCCATTTTCACATGCTGAACAAATGCTTCTATCATTAACAAGGGCGTATTATTCCAAGTTCAAAATTATTGTCTTTGATAACGTCCTAAATCGAGCAGACAGGGTTTTTCAGAAATCTGTATTTAATTTTTTAAAGAAAAACTCTGATGATTTAATTATCTTCATAATTGACAATGACTTTGAGATTATTGAGAACTCTAATTATGTTCTTGTCATTGATCAAGGAGCCATTGCAGACCACGGTCCGCCACATGAATTAGTTGTAATTTCGGATAAATTGAAAAGAGTCAGTCGTCCAACTCAATACTTTAATTCTTAAATTTCAAGAAAGTAATTTAAGTTTATTAAACCGCCGAATCCATTTGCATCGAACTCAAAAGATGATTGTTTTACATGATTTGTTTCATAAATTAAGGTTGATGAAACATAAAAATCCTTACCGAATGGAACGGAGTAAGTTATTTCAGGTTTTGCGAAATAACTAATACCTAAACCTAGTCCGATTTTAACA
>CAMASK010000029.1 GCA_945860895.1 Bacteriovorax stolpii | reverse complement strand
CGGATAGCGAGTATGAAAACGAATATCCCTGATAGATTGTATTTCTGCAAAAGCTTTTAAATAAGAGTGGATTTTTTCGTTGGATAAGGTCAATGGATCGCCACCAGTAAAAATAATCTCACTTATCTCGGGATGACTCTTCAAGTATTGAAGAGTCTTTTGAAAATCAGCAGAAAATAATTCTTCTTGTGGAGAAAGTTCATTTCTTCTAAAGCAGTATCGACAATGAACGGGGCAAATACTTGTGGGAGTAAACAGAGCTCTGGAAGAGTAGCGGTGAATCAATTGTGGAGCCACAGAATATTCTTTATCCCCTATGGGATCAGTCATACCAACGATGTTTAGTTCCTTGAAATCCGGAAGAAATTCTCGAGCAAGGACTCCATTTGGGCCTTGGAGTTTTATTTTTTTTGCTAAGTTAAGTGGAATAAAAAGTGGAAATTGTTTTTCAACTTCCTCGAATGAAGAAGTCTCCCATTCGAGGAATCGGAATAAACTTGTTGAATCTTTAAAAGCTTCCCGGAAATTATTCTTCCAGCTTTGGCTCTCGACCATACTTTTCAAATTCCTTTAAGTATTGACGCTTATAAAACCATGCACAGAAACGAATTAAGCAGCCTCCATAAATGGAGATACCGAGAAAGTGATAGAGAATAATTTTAAAGGGAAGAATTCCACCTTCATAGAGGGTGTAGAGTATCCATTTTAAAAGCACCAGATGGGCGACTAAAATAAAAAGCTGCATCATTCGGTGATTAAAGTTTTCTTTTGTAATAAAATTTTTCATGTGGCGTGCCAGTAACTGGCCTCCAGTTTAGAGTAAGATTTAATTTTTTTTAAATGAAATGATTTATTCAGTCCTGTCAGTAAGCACTCTGCAAAAAGCACTGGCCCTTTAGTTTGCGGCATCAGTCCGATTGGACGAACCGGTCTTCTGCTACCTTTGATTTCTAAGGTGATGAGATTTTTATCCTGCACGAGTTGGGCAAGTCCTTTCAAGCGAGTCGAGAAGTTAAAACACTCATTCCTGTCAAATTGCGAAAGTCTGAAAATAAAACTCTTTTTGCGGCACTCTTCCTGGTCCACTATCAATTGCCCCACTTTAACCATGATTTTTAGACAGGCATAGGTGTCTTCTATCGCCACGTGATGCTGAAGTTTGAATCCACAGAAATCACTTAAAGTGGAAAGTTTATAATTGATCGGCGGATTTTCTAATTGTTTGTAGGCCGATCTCGCCCAACGACAAGAATCGTAAATATCTAGTGGCGGAAATTCGATTTGAAAATCATGGGAAGACTTTATCAAGTAACCTAAATCAAAAATAGAATTATGAGCAATCATGGGATGGCGACCAACAAAGCTCCAAAATTCTTTCAATGGCTTTTTTATGGTGGGCGAATTTTCCACATCTTTGTTCTGCAGTCCGTGAAACTGAATTGTGAATTCCGGAATTTCAATTAATGGGTTAACCAAAGTATGAAAGGTAGTGACTTGGCCGTCGGCAGTAATTTTAACCGCTGCGATTTCAATGATCTTATCCACCAAAGGAGACAGACCGGTAGTTTCAAGATCAACGGCCACCAGACCTTTTGGAAAAAGGGTCAAAAGTGAGTGAATCTCACTAGGGTCTAAGCCGAGGGTACTTTGGGATCTTGACATGGGGCTTCTTATAGCCTTTTCATGTAGCTTCCGTCTAGGCATAATGGTCATGGTTTGATTGACATGTGCGCTGAGTCTAGCCCAATATTTCAAGAAATTTAGTCTTATAGGTAAACAAAAGGATTCCCTCTCATGGCCAAAACATTTGATGTTGTTGTTCTGGGTGCTGGTCCCGGTGGATATGTGGCCGCTATTCGCGCTGCTCAGTTAGGTAAAAAAGTTGCAATCATTGAAGCTGATAAACTCGGTGGGGTTTGTTTGAATCGTGGATGTATTCCAACTAAAGCGCTTTTAAAATCTGCTCACTCGGTTCACGAAGTGGCCGATCTGAAAAGTCTTGGGATCAATGTGGATTTCAAAGGGCTTGATTCAACAGTGGCGGTAAAACGTGCCAACGACATCGCTGATAGTATGTCTAAAGGCATCGCTTTCTTGATGAAGAAAAATAAAATTGAAGTGATCACTGGAAAAGGTGTTTTTAAATCGGCAAAGGTTTTAGAAGTCACCGGTTCCGATGGAAAAAAAGAAGAAGTGACAGGAACTAATATAATTATTGCCACTGGTGCTCAATATCGCACCTTCCCTGGACTTGAGCATGACGGTAAAAGACTCGTTGGAGCATGGGAAGCTTTAAAAATTGAAAAACTTCCAAAAACGATGGGGATTATCGGTGCCGGTGCTATTGGTGTTGAGTTTGCCTATTTTTGGAATGCTTTTGGAGTAGATGTGCATATTTTTGAAATGCAAAAAAATCTTCTTCCAATTGAAGACACTGACGTATCAAAAGAAATAGAGCGAGCTTACAAAAAATACGGCATCAAAATGACTTTAGGTGTGGAAGGCATTTCTGCTAAAAATAATGGCAAAGATGTCACTTTCACAGTGACAGAGGCTGGTAAAAAAGTGGAACACACTTTTGAAATGGGCTTAATCGCTGTTGGGATGACCGGAACAATCGAAGGCTTTGGCCTGGAGAAAGCTGGAGTTCAAACTGAAAAGGGTTTCATCAAAGTAAACGAAATGTTTGAGACGACGTCAAAAGGGGTTTATGCAATTGGTGACGTTGCCGGTCCGCCACTTCTTGCTCATGCGGCTTCACATGAAGGAGTCCTGGCAGCAGAACATCTTGCGGGTCTTCATCCGCATAAAATTGATAAAATGAATATTGCTGGCTGCACATACTGTCAGCCTCAAGTGGCTTCGGTTGGTTACACTGAGCGTGCATTAAAAGAAAAAGGGATTGAATATAAAGTGGGTAAGGCTCCGTTCATGGCCAATGGTAAAGCGATTGCTTCCAATGAAAAAGAAGGTTTCATTAAAGTTTTAACAGGTAAACATGGGGAACTTCTTGGAGCTCACATTGTGGGAGTCCATGCGACTGAACTGATTCATGAATACGTATTGTTCAGAACGATGGAAGGTATTGATGAAGAAATTTTTGCGACCATTCATCCTCATCCAACTTTGGGCGAGTTTTTGGGTGAAGCAGTTATGGCCGCGAAGGGCAGAGCTCTTAATTTATAATTAGGTTTTTAAGGAGATATATTTATGGCACGAGTTGAAGTTGTTATGCCTCAGATGGGAGAGTCCATCACGACTGGTACCATTACAAAATGGCATAAAGCCGCAGGTGAAGTTATCGAGCTGGATGCAATCCTTCTTGAAATCTCTACTGATAAAGTGGAATCAGAAATTCCAAGTCCAATTCAAGGAAAGATCGTAGAGCTTCTTTACCCTGAGGGCGCTACTGTTGATGTTGGAAAGCCTATTGCGATTATTGAAGATGATATGAATGCTGCAGTATCTGCTCCGGCAACTGCTCCTGCTAAAAAAGCAGAAGCTCCGAAAGCAGAAAAAGTTGCTGCTTCAGCTCCAGCTCCGACTCAAGAAGTCGCTCACGCTGAACCTGAAGAAGAAGGTTTTAGATTCTACACTCCACTCGTTAAGGCCATGGCCAAAGAAGCTGGTGTGGCATTGTCTGAGTTAAAACATATCAAAGGCTCTGGTGCTGCGGGAAGAGTGAATAAAGCTGATTTGGAAGCCTACATTGCTGGCCCAAGAAAAACTGGTGCTTCAGCTGTTTCATCTGCTCCAGCTAAGGCTGCCCCTGCTGGAAGTGCAGCTCCTTCTGGAACTCCACAACTTCGCGGCACTGATCGCGTAGAAATCGTGGCCATGGATAACATGAGAAAAACCATTGCGAAAAACATGGTTCTCTCTAAGCAAACTGCCCCCCACGTAAACTCTATTGATGAAATCGATATGACTGGTCTTGTGAAGGCTCGCGAGAAAATTAAAATTGAATTCAAAAAGCGTGAAGGCATTAACCTGACTTACTCACACTTTGTTCTCTATGCTATTGTTCAGGCGCTTAAAGAGCATCCTTTAGTAAATGCTTCAATTGAAGGCGATAATATTGTTATCAAAAAAGATATTCACCTTGGTTGTGCAGTAGCAACTCCAACTGGTTTAGTGGTTCCGGTTATTAAAAATGCCAGCAACTTAAATCTTACTGGTCTTGCGCGTGCACTAGATGTTTTGGCCAATAAAGCTAAGACTAAAAAACTCACTATGGATGATCTGACTGGTGGAACTTATACTTTCACCAATAACGGTTCATTCGGCACTCTCATTGCCACTCCAGTAATACTTCAGCCTCAAGTGGGGATTTTCTGTACGGGTGTGATTAAGAAGCGCGTGATGGTAACTGAAGATGATGCCATTGCGATCAGAAGCATGATGTATGGAACTCACACTTACGATCACCGCTTAATTGATGGTGAGCTTGGAAGTAAATTCCTGGCAAGCGTGAAACACCATCTTGAGACAATGAATCCTGAAAATTTGATTTAATGAGAAGGCTCCGCAATGATCTGTACCCCGTTTTTTAGACAAGCAAATAAAACTGCTTGCCTGAAAAACGGGTTAAAATCCTTAAAAGGAGCCTTCTTTTATTGGAGAAGATTTCAATGATGAAGCAGTGATTTAAGGTTTTTTACCTGTCGTCTGTTGATATTGATCTACCAAAGCTTTCTCTGAACCATTAAATTGCGGCTCATAAAATTTGGTGGAAGTATTTTTTGGCAGATAAGCCTGATCAACCCAGTTATGAGGATAACTATGGGGATATTTGTAATTTTGTTTTTCCGGGGAAACACTTGAAAGATGTCCGGGAACTTCAATGGTTGGATTTTCTTTTACGTAATTCATTGCCTCGTTAATTCCATTATAAACAGAATTGGATTTTGGGGATAGGGCCATGTAAACCGTAGCATGGGAAAGTGTTATGCGAGCTTCCGGCATTCCGATTTGTTTTGTGACATAGTGAGCGTTGGAAGTGATTTGAAGCGCCTGAGAATTCGCCAGACCTACATCTTCTGAGGCGAGAATCATTAGCCTGCGCGCGATGAATTCTGGATCTTCGCCACCATCAAGCATGATGGCAAGATAAAGCAAAGCTCCTTGTGGATCTGAGCCCCGGATGGATTTGATAAAAGCTGAAATCACATCATAATGGCGATTAGCATTTTTATCATATTGTCTTGCGTGTTCAAAAAGTTCTTTTAAAACATTTTCCTTATTCCCTAGTTCACCTAAATCAAATGCTTGAAGGCGAGAAAGTTGGTTCAAAGCAAAGCGCGCATCTCCATTAGATAATTTCGCCAGCTCTTCAATATACTCACGCAGCTCAGGTCGCTTAAGGTCTTCGAGTCCTCTCTCTAAAATGGCCATGAGATCTTTTGGCTCTAGTTGTTTAAGTTCAATCAAAGACACCCGGGATATCAATGCTTTATTGAGTGAAGTGTGTGGATATTCTGTGGTTGCCCCAATAAAAAGAAAATCTCCGTTTTCTAAATATGGTAGAAGAGCATCTTGTTGAGATTTATTGAAGCGATGGATTTCATCAATAAACAGAATACTCTCTTTAGCTAAATCTTTTTTTCTCTCAAGCATTTCAGCGATGAGCTTTTTCAACTCGGGTATGCCTGAAGTCACTGCTGAAAAGACGTGCAGTTCCCGCTTAATCTGGGCACTTATTAAATGGGCGAGAGTTGTTTTTCCTGTTCCTGGAGGACCCCAAAAGATCACATGGCGAGGATATGTTACCAGTTTTTCGAGTTGAGGGCGGATCTTGGCCTGCCCAAAGAAATCGGCCAGACTCTTTGGTCTGAGCTTAGCTGCCAGGGGAAGGTCATTTTCGGGGTCTAAATTGAAAGCGTCTAGTTGCATAGAGAGAGTTTTACCAATGAGGGAGACCGGTGTAAAAAGAAAAGCGTAACGCTATGCTTAATCCATTGACTTACTTGGCCCAGGCAGTTAATTTCAGGGACCTAAAATTAAAGAAGCTGTTTCGGCTTTCTTATCGCTACGCTGAAGGGGGTGTAATGAGCATGGCAACTATTCAAATCGACATTGACGACAGATTTCCAGCTGAGAAAGCTCTTAAGAAGTTTAAACGTATGTGTGATGCCTTTGGTATTGTAAAAGAATACCGCGCTCGTACTGAATACAAAAAACCTTCAGTTAAGATGAAAGAAAAACTTGAGAACGCTGAAAAGCGTCGTCACAAGACAACAAGCCGTACACGTTCAACGAAGTACTAAATGTTAAGGCCCTCGAAAGAGGGCCTTTTTTTTGGCGAAAGAGTCAGCGCTCTAAAAGTAATTTCTCAAGATACTATTCCAGCGATTGTGAATCAATGCCAGATAAGGCGCCATGCCCTCAGGTGTTTTCTTATTTCTCTTTGTCAGATTTTGATTTAACAAATTCAAAGCAAAATTAAGTGAGTTCACATTCCGATTAAGGAATTCATAATTCTTATTTTTTGAAATCTGCTGTTGTACGGGATGGATGAAATTAAAATAGAACGTACGAAAATCTTCTTTGTATAAGAACGGAATATACTCCACAACAGTTAATGAGACATACGTACTCAACTCATCTAGTTTTTTTATCACTTGCGAGGTAGGCTTTTTCTGAAAGGCTCCCGCGGAAATAATTAAAGAAGAATTATCTAAAATGCCTTTCAGCTCTTCGAGTTCAATATGAAATTCAAAAGTTGTACGAATGCCCGCCTGGGGATTCATGTGTAGATTAGATGACATCTTCTGGCGAGCAATCAGCTCCATCGTTCTAGCTTGAATCTCTACGAGTTTTACACGTAGTTTATTAATATTGTCGATGCAATCAATTGAAAGATTGCGCGGGCATTTTTCACGTATCAATTCTTTCTCGCCATGAAGTTCATCAATCTCGTCCACGATGCCAACGAGTTGTTTGGGAAAATCAGGGAAGAGCATAATCATTTGATAAAAATCACTCAATATACCGGATAGCACTGGACGCACATTAGTTTGAAAAGTTTGGGCACTAATACTTTTTTGTGCGTTAGCAGATAAGCTAATTAGTAAGAGTATTGGCAAAAAAAACTTCATAACTCCATTATGCTGATGCGGATGTATGCATCAAGGAAAGAAAGCTTGAGTAAAATAGAATTGCTGCTTAGAGGAGGTACATTTCAAGTGATACTGGAGTAAAACTCTGGCATGTTGAATGGTACTTTTCTTCATTCATGCTGAGAAATGTTCGAGGGGGGAGCACTTGCTTCATGCTTTGTTGTTCATTCTTCATCCAATTTCGTTTTTAAGTGCTTATTTGTTGTTTGAACAAGATGATCTTTGGTTAATAAGAGTGCAATTTTTTACGATGCTCTTTTTTTTATTTTATCAAATCTTTCGATGGAGTAAGCCGTGGCAAATCCTATTAAGATAAATAATTCCTTTTATGACTACTATGGAGAGAGATGGTATACCGCCGATGATGATCCGGTAGCACTTTTGCGACTTGAAAATAAAGTTAAAGCACCATGGATCCTGTCTCGAATAAATAAGTTCTCAAAAATTTTGGATGTCGGTTGTGGCGCGGGTTTTTTAACCAATCAATTTGCTCTCGCTGGTCATGATGTCACCGGTGTAGACCAATCAGAAGATAGTTTGCGAGTGGCCCATACCTATGATCGATCTGGCAAAGTGAGATACCTTGCGGCAAATGCTTATGAATTGCCCTTTGATGATGAAACATTTGATGTAGTGACTTCCACCGATTTTTTAGAGCACATCGATGATCCTGAAAAAGTGATCAAAGAGTTTTCTCGTGTGCTTAAGCCAGGTGGGACATTTTTTTTTCATACTTTTAATCGCAATCCACTTTCCTGGTTAGTGGCAATCAAAATGATAGAATGGCTGATCCCTAAAACTCCTAAAAACATGCATGTGTTAAAGTTATTTATAAAGCCCATAGAACTCCAAAAATACTGTGAAAATGCTCATCTCAAAGTGATTGAATTAACAGGAATTAAACCTGTCATTTCTTCAATTCCTATTAAACGTCTATTTTCAGGTAAAGTGCCTGATCAAATACGCTTTGAGTTAACTCGAAATTTGTCGATTTCTTATATGGGAAAGGCAGTAAAGTCCCTGGCCTAGATTGACGCCACTCTATTTTTGACTTATCAAAGGGTTTCAAAATTTTTCATTGGAGAACAAATGCGCATTCTTTCTGCTCTATTATGTTTTTGTCTATCCTTCAACGTAATGGCCGCTTCTGGGAGCCTTCAAGAATTCGAAAAAACGTTAGACGAGTATCATTATTCTATGACTGTGGAGTGGGATCAAGTAGATCCAGCTTTTATGCAGTCAAAAACGGAAGAATTCTTTGATTCAATGGCGGCCTTAATGGACAAAGGAATGACATCAGAAGAAATTTTGAGACTTGTTGCTGCCAAAACAAAAAATCCAAAAGAACTTGAAGCGATTAAATTAAAAATGAGTATCCTTGCCAAAAACGCAGAAGATACTTCTGAATTAGCGGTTCTCATTTCTGAGAATTCTAATGAATTTTATTCAACTGGCGCAAACTGGAGTGGCTACATTTATGCAATTGGTTTGGGTGTTATTGTTGCAGCCGTGATTGGTTACTCAATCTGGTGGGATAGCAAGCATACATGCGTTGCTAGAGCACAAGGAACACAGTGTGGTTGGACTTCTTATTATTACGGCGGTCCTCAGTTTTATCAGTGCTGGAACACAACTTATTGTACTCAATACGTAAAAAATTAATATTAAACAACCAAAGCCCCACCGAAATGGGGCTTTGATATGATCTTGTGATTAAGCTTTTATAGCCTTAACTTCGAATTTATCCTCATCAATTTCATGCACCATTGCTCCAGAAACTGAAGTCGCTGAAACACTTGCCTTTACCATCAAAGTTTCTGAAGAAATGTAGCTTTGATATTTCTGGAACACTTTCGCAAGCATCTCAGAAGTATGAACGGTCACGTCAATTCTATCGGCCACATTGAAGTTTGAATCTTTTCTGGTTTTTTGAATTCTATTTACCATCTCGCGAGCAAGACCTTCATCAATTAGGTCCTGATCTAAAGTGCATTCAAGATCAATCGTAACAAAACGATTGGTCATAGCTTGCGTGCCTACCTTAGCAGTTCTGATGACGAGAATTTCTTCAGCGTTGAAATCAATGTTATTAAGTTTGATGATTCCACCATCTTCGATTTTTTGAACATCAGAAGATGAAAGTTTTTCAATGAGTGCTTTGAAGATGCCCATGTCTTTACCGAGTTTTTTACCCAGCACCGGTAGATTAGGTTTCGCTGACAAGGTTACGAAATCTGCTTCATTGGTCATGTATTCAATATTTTTGATGTTAAGTTCGATCTTGATATAGTCTTCGAGTTTTTTTACTTCTTTAAGAAGATCTGCATCCTGATGAATGACTTTTAAAGTTTTAAGGGGAGTTTTTACTTTTACTGATTCTTGGATTCGTTTTTGACGGCCTAGTAGAATCACTTGCTCCATTTTTCCAACAGCTGCTTCAAGTTTTTCGTTGATGAGACCTAATTGAGCTTCAGGATAAGAGCAAAGATGAACTGATTCTTCTAATTTTCCACCGAAAACTTTTAGTTCCTGATAGATATGTTCTGATAGGAATGGGGTAAAAGGGGCCATTAAGAGTGAAAGGTTTTCAATTGTCATATAGAGGGTTGAGTATGCAGCATTTTTATCTGCCGTCATTCCTTCTTCCCAAAAGCGACGTCGATTTAAACGGATATACCAATTGGTGAGATCTTCAACGAAATTGAAAAGTTCAGGGACTACGTTGTACAAACGATAGTGCTGCATTTCATGGTTCACGTTTTTGATCAATGTTTGAAGTTTTGAGTTGATCCATTTATCTAGAATATTATCTGAAGGAACTGGTTTGTCAGAAACTTTCCAACCATCAACAGCTGCATAAGTGGAGAAAAATTTATAAGAGTTAAACCATGGAAGAAGGGCACGACGAACCATATCCTTCACGCCATCATCAGTGAAGCGAAGTTCTTCAGCTTTTACGAGTCCTGAATTTATGAGAAATAAGCGAAGTGAGTCCGCTCCAAAGGTTTCAATCAGTTCATCAGGCGGAGTATAATTACGAAGACGTTTACTCATCTTTTTGCCGTCTTTGGCGAGCACCATTCCGTTTACGATAACGTTTTTGAAGGCCGGTTTATCGAAAAGAGCAGCAGATAAAACCGTGAGAGTATAAAACCATCCACGTGTTTGATCTAAGCCCTCAGCAATGAATTCTGCAGGGAAGCCATCTTTGAAAACACTTTGATTCTCAAATGGGTAGTGAAGTTGAGCGTATGGCATTGAACCAGATTCAAACCAGCAATCTAAAACTTCTGGAATACGTTTATAAGTCCCTTCTTCCCCTGAAATTGTGAAATCTAAATCATCGACGTATTCCCTGTGAAGATCTGTAATTACTTTACCTGTGTACTGACTAAGTTCAGCAATGGATCCCATGCAAATTGCGTTGCCGGTTTTATCGTTAATCCAGATTGGAAGGGGCGTTCCCCAAACGCGTGAGCGTGAGATTGCCCAGTCACGAGCATTTTCTAACCACTTTCCAAAACGACCATCTTTAATTGTTTCAGGTACCCATGTAATTTCCTGGTTGGCCCTGATCATTTTGTCTTTGATCTTTTCTACTGCTAAATACCATTGAGGCATGGCCCGGTAGATAAGTGGTGTATCAGTACGTGGGCACATTGGATAACTATGAACGAGAGTAGATTGCAAAAATAACTGTCCACGGTCTTTTAAATTTTTGATGATTTCTTTGTCAGCATCCTTAATTTTCATGCCAGCGAAATCTTTTACATCACTTGTGAATTTGGCAGAAATATCAAGAGGAACAATCACTTCATTTAGTCCGGCCGCTTTCATCACACGGTTATCGTCTTCACCAAAACCTGGGGCCTGGTGAACAATTCCAGTACCGTCTGAGATTGTGACGTACTCATCATTAAGCATCACGAAGTAGCCATCATTTTCTAATTTATTGAAGTAAGGGAAAAGGGGTTCGTATCTTTCACCTTTTAGACTTGCTCCAGTGAATGTTTCTATTTCTTCGTACTTAAAGTTTTTCTTGTAGGCATCAAGGCGGGATTTAGCCATGATGATAAAAATATTTTTATCGAGATCTTTCACTTTTACGTATTCAATTTCAGGATGCACACATAGACCTAAGTTTGCAGGAAGAGTCCAGGGTGTAGTGGTCCATGCCGCGAAATAAGTGTTAGGGTCTTTTTTAGTCCTGAAAAGAATTGTGACTGCAGGGTCCTGAATGTCCTGATAATTTTGACCAGCTTCAAAATTTGATAGGGCCGTTTGCAGAGCAGGTGAGTAAGGAACAATTTTATTGCCTTGATAGATCAAGCCTTTGTCCCAGATAGATTTGAAAACCCACCAGACTGATTCCATGAAATTAATATCCATGGTTTTATAATCATTTTGAAAATCCACCCAACGACCTAAGCGACTGATAGTTTTTTCCCATTCATTGACATAACGATCAACGATCCCACGACATTCATCGTTGTATTTTTTTACACCATTAGCGGCCACGAAATCGGAAGCAGACATGCCAAATTTTTTATCGATTTCCTGCTCAATTGGAAGTCCATGACAGTCCCAGCCAAAACGGCGGTCTACATAGAAACCTTTCATGGTGAAGTATCTGGGAACGATATCTTTTAGAGTTGAAGCAACAATATGTCCGTGGTGAGGTAAACCAGTTGCGAAGGGGGGACCATCATAGAAAATATAGTTTTTACCAGACTTCGTTTTCTCCAAAGACTTTTTAAAAATCTGTTTTTCATTCCAAAATTTTAAGACTGACCTTTCTGATTCAACAAAGGAAAAACTCTCATTTGTGGGGGCCGCTTCAAGTGGTTCCATGGGGGGAAACTCCATTTCAATAGGTAAATGAATCCTCACTCTAACAGAAACAACTAATATCGTAAATTTTAAGCGAAAGATTCCGACAAGAAATGCATAGGAAATCTCAATGAAAAAACTGATTTGGTCGACTTTTGCCATGAGTCTATTTTTAAATGTCCATGTGGTGCACTCTCAAACAGAGGCAATTGATGATTTTTTAGGAATGGAGAGTGAAATTTTGCCTGAACTAAAAGGCAAGCAACGCTTTACCCCCCTGGAGCTACATCAAAAACCTGAATGGAATGTGAAAGAGGCTGAAGTTATTCTGGATTCTGAACCTATGAAAGGTCAGCCATATTCCTTGATTCAATGGCAAACGCAGGATCCAGAAGATTTTTTAAGTATTAATAAATGGCTCTCAGAGCGTGATTTAAAAGACAAAAAGCCCGAGTGGAAATTGCTTTTGCGGGATGATTTGCAGATGGAGCATGTCGGAAAAATTCTCCAATGCAAAGGAATATGCACCCTTTTCAGAGGAACTAGGAAAGCCTCAGTAGAGCATCTTTCTCGAATTGATGAAGGCGATGAGCTGCATACTGATAAAGATACCGTTGCGTGGATTTACCTGATGGATGGGTCTCTTATTCGGCTTGGACCTGAAACTATAGTTTCTTTTCAAGAAATCAATTGGTCACATAATGAAGTCTTTCATCTTCTGCGCCTGGCCCAAGGGTATATTTACTGGCATCCGAGAAGTCCTCTGGATTATCCGCAAGAATTTGCGCCTGAAACTGATGCTATCAATCTTCCACTACTTGTAAGAGATGCAAACCAGGCATATTTTGAAAGAAAAATTTTTCAGTCTCAAAATGATAGGCAGACTGTCAATGAGACAATCAAGCTTGAAGAAAGTGCTATAAAAAATCAAATTGCAAAAATCAACGAATTGAAAGTCTTGAATAACACTTTGCAGACGCCGGTTGCAAGAGTCATGATGGTGGCCCCTAATGGCACTCTTGTGGCCAAAAACACTTCTTTTGATTTGTTACATTATCCTGGAGGCAAATCGCATTTCAAAAAACGAGCCGCAGCTGAAGGGCAAGAGCTAATGCTGCACTTACGTGGTTATAGTGACAACAAAACGGTTACTATTGCCGAAGATGCTTGGTATGAAATTGGAAGTACTGGAAGAGAGTATTCTAAAGTCGAAACGGTTATTGGAGCTTTGGAAATTACTGAGCTCTTAACCAGAAGAATTAAAACAATTGAGCTGGCCAGAGAAATCTGGATGGATAAATACACTGCGCCAATCGTGAAATCCTTAGCTAGTCCTCAGGAACTAGCTGTTAAACATGGTTATCGCAGTTGGACTATAGATCTCCAGAGACGTATTGATTTTTTAGTTGAGTATACTCGGCGAATGGAAACTTCAAATTTAAAGTCCATGGATAATATTTTAAAAAAACTCGCGGCTAATGGTGAATTTGACCAGAAAGAAATCAGCGACAGTCACTACAAGGCTACGCTAAGCTATTATCTCAGAGGTCTAAAAACACGCTATACTAATAAACTGATGCAGGTGCGTGAGATGACAGAACTTCAGTATTACATCTGGATTGTCAGACATGGAACAAAATAAAATTAAATTGATTCTTGCGAGTGCTTCTCCCAGAAGAAAAGAGTTACTGGGACATTTGCAATTGCCCTTTGAAATTATCATTAAGAATATTCCTGAAGAGACTCATTTCACTGATCCTGTTAATTATTCTCGTCATATTGCTGAGCTAAAAGGTGAAGCAGTTTTTAAAGAAATAAAAACTGATTGTTTGGTCATTTCTGCGGATACGATTGTCTGTTTAGGACAAAAAATTTACGGAAAGCCTAAAGATATTAAAGAGGCGCGCAATTTTTTAAACGAGCTAGCAGGGAAGACTCATTCTGTTTTTACGGCAGTGACATTGAATCTTAATATTGAAGGAAAGATCACTACTCATTCCTTTGTAGAAGAGTCAAAAGTAACTTTTAGTTTAATTACAACTGAATTAATGGAGCGCTATCTTGGCACTAAAGACTCCATGGATAAAGCCGGGGCTTACGGAATTCAGGGTCCCTCATTAACTTTTATTTCCAAAGTCGATGGAGACTATGCCAATGTAGTTGGTTTTCCGTTGAGTCGATTTGTCCGAGAATGTGAGAAGCTTTTAAAACCTTTAACCGATGGTCAATCATGGTTCGATTTATTTTAATTCTAAGTCTGGGACTTCCCTTCTATGCCTTTGCTGATTTTTTAGGATTTAAAATAGGGGATCGCAATGAAAGTAAAATTCCTCAATACACTGAAAAACTAAAAAAGCTTGAAATGGTTAATAATCCTGTTTATGAAGATAATTTTAATCAATTAGTTAAGGCTATTGAAATAAAACTTGAAGAGGAAAAGCTTTTCTGTTCGGGAGAAGTGGCAGATGCCAATGGTAAAGTTTTGACAAAAGATAAAAAACAGCTTTGTTTTCGAGAATTGAAGGAGAGTTACCTGGAAGCCACTGATACAATTTTTAATTTAAAAAAGAAGTATTTGGGATTAATTTACAATCGCCAAGTTGAAAGACTCACACAAATTCAAAATAAGATTCGCAGAGATATAGACAAGAGTTTTTAATCTCTTCTCATCAATTCTTCAGCAACCACTGTTAATAAAGCAACGTTTGTTTTGGGTTTCATGCTTCTTGTTGCAATCAAAGATCGCATAGGTCTGAGGGACTTAGGCTTTGATTTTTGCTCTGGTTTTTCGAAGATAAAGACTTTGGCTTTGATATTCTCTTTCGTTTTCATAACGACCTCAGTTGTTAAAAGCGTTTTTACTACTTCGCCTTTAGACCACTAGTCGTTAGAAAAAGTGAGTTAAGCGAAGGGGTCCAAGTGATCACAGTCCAAGAGGTATCTCCTTTTGAAGTAATTCACCAAACCTGTCGGACATAGCAAGCCATGTTTTGACAGGTATATTGTAATTATATCATTAGTGGTATTAGAAGTGGAAAACCAGGAAAAAATGTACACCCAAACAAGTTCTGTCCCAACTTGCTAGCTAACAGTACACTAAGTTTATCGTAATTTTCATAAGTTAGGGACACATGAATAATCTGGTTTTAATACTATTAGTTATCCTTTATGGCTGTAGCTCCATTCAAAGGGGCGTCTTAAGGGCTTCGTCCCCGCTGTTTTTAGGGATAAGCAATGATCTTACCCGTGAAAGAAATTGGGAATTTTTCAGAGAGGCTGCCCCAGGAGACTTGAAATTTTTGGAGGTGCTCTATCTCCAAGACAAACAAAATTTAGGCTTACTTACCACTGTGATTAAAGGTTATGCTGGTTACACCTATGCAGTTTCTGAAACTCTTGCCTTCGGTGATGAGATAGCGGGAGTTGAGAGCTCAATTCACAAGCAAAATGCCATTGTTCTCTATACCAAGTCACTGGATTATGGGCTTGAATACTTACGCCTCAAAGGAATTCAAAAAAAAGAACTTCTCGATTTGGATGAAGCGGGATTGACCAAGCTTTTGAGCGATAAATTATCCAGGAAAGATTTAACTGCTGTTTTATTTTTTGCTCAATCATGGGGAAGCTTAATCAATTTGCAAAAAGATAATGTTGCGCTGGTGGCCCACGTTCCGAAGGTTAAGACGATCTTTGATTGGATTTGCTCAAAAGATGCACAGATTGAAAATGGAGTTTGCGATATTTTTTATGCCCAATATGAAGCTGCACGCCCCCGTATGTTAGGTGGCAATCCTGAAAAGGCACGCGAACTTTATAAGGTTGCAATAAATAAAAGACCAAAGCATTTATTGATGCGCTTAGGTTTCATTCAGTACTGCCTACTTCCAGCGTATGACAAAGAAGCTTATGAAAAAGAATCAATAATACTCAGAGAAGAGCTTGCGAAATGGGAGAATCTTAACCGGGATAACCTGGAAGATACTTCTGAATATAAAGCAGTTGAACAGTTGAATCTGTTTAATGCTATTGCTAAAAAAAGATTTGAGCTCATTGAAAAAAATAAATTAAAAATATTCGAAGGATAGTTTATGTTGAAAAAAATTGCACTAATGACTCTAATGATATTATCAAATGTGGCATCAGCTGGTCAGCAAATAAAGATTGCCGTACTCGTTCCAGAAGGGACGACATGGGGAAACAGTTTGAAAAATCTTTCTAAAGAGGTGGAGAAGGTCACCCGAGGCGAAGTAAGTTTTAAGATTTATTATGGCGGCGTTTCTGGTGATGAGCCAGATGTTTTGCGTAAAATAAGAATTGGTCAACTTCATGGAGCAATCTTTACGGGCAAAACATTGGGTGACATTTATGGAGATGTCCGTGTTATGGAAATCCCATTTACCTTTTTCGAAAAACAAGACAAAGCTTCGAGCACACTAAAAAAACTTACTCCTCAATTTAATCAGGGCCTTAAAAATAAAGGTTTTATGAATCTGGGTTTTTATGAAGTGGGTCAGGTGTATGTAGTTTCAACTAAGAAAATCTCAACCTTGAATGAACTAAAGGGAATTAAAATCTGGTCATGGGAGGGGGATAAGCTGGTTGAGGCGATGATTCAATCTCTTCAATTAGTATCAGTTCCTCTGGCAATTCCTGACGTGCTTTCTTCTTTGTCGACTGGAATTATTGATGCAGCTTACGCTCCTCCATTGGCAATTTTAGCACTTCAGTGGCAGACAAAAGTTAAATATCTGGTTGATTTCCCAAGTGCTTTTTCCATCGGTGCCTTATTAGTGTCTGATAAAATATGGTCAAAAATAAAGCCAGAACATCAAAAAATAATTAATGATCTTTCTCGTAAGTATGTCTCAGACGCCAATCAAAAGTCTGTCGCAGAAAATAATCAGGCACGTGAGCAACTTAAGAAAGCGGGTATTCAGTTTGTTTCTTTTCCAGCAGAAGACTATAAAAAAGCTGCTGCGGCTCGTGAAACAGTTATATCAAAAATTAAAGAAAGCTATATTTCCTCAAAAATAATTCAAACTCTAGATCAAGAGACTAAATAGCATGAAATTCATTTCTTTATTTGATGATCTTTTAGAAAAAATTAGTCGCTGGGGATTAGTGTCTACTCTATTTGGAATTTTATCTCTGGCCGTAATGGGAATTATCTTCAGATGGTTAGGACAAAGTGTGATGTGGATAGACCCGGTAGTCAGGCATCTAGTGTTTTTATCAGCTTTCTTTGGCGGCTCACTTGCTACCAGTAAAAATGTTCACATTAAAGTTGATCTTCTGACAAAGCTTGTTGAAAAATCAAATTCTCGGATTATTCACTGGGTTTATCGCAACCTTATGTCTTTGTTTTGTTTTTTAGTAACGCTTACATTACTAAAAGCGGGCTGTGATTTTTTTCTGGTTGAAAAAGAATTTGGGGCAGAGGCTTTCCTGGGTATCCATAGCGCTTATCTAGTAGCAATTATCCCATTTGGGATGGGAATAATTTCCCTGAGATTTTTTAATCAATTAATTCTCGGAATTTTAAGTGGAGTTCAGCGTGAACCTCATCATCTATAGTATCATTTTTATTTTTGCTCTTTTTGGAGCGCCTATATTCGCTGTCATGTCGGCATTTGCCTTAGCAGCCTTCCATTTCAGTGGGATTGAGCTTTCGGCAGTGGCCGTTGAGATTTATCGCCTGGCCGGGGCACCAACGATACTTACAATTCCTTTATTTACTTTTGCCGGTTACGTACTGGCCGAATCAAAAGCACCAGTAAGACTACTGAGATTGTTTAATGCTTTTCTGGGATGGATGCCAGGTGGTGTGGCAATTGTGTGTCTTTTTATGTGTGCTTTTTTTACCGCGTTTACAGGTGCTTCGGGGGTGACGATTATTGCGCTTGGCGGTCTCTTATTTCCTATCCTGATAGAAGAGGGTTATTCAGAGAAATTCTCTCTTGGTCTTATTACTACCTGTGGATCTCTGGGATTACTCTTTCCTCCAAGCTTACCCATTATCCTCTATGGCATTATTGCGAAAGTTGATATTGACCAACTTTTTCTTGCAGGATTAATTCCTGGTATCATCCTCATGATAATTTTGGGAGCTTATTCCATTTTTCAGGCAAAGAAAAACCCAAAAAAAGTTCATGTCTTTTCATTAAATGAAATGAAGGCTTCATTATGGGATGCTCGCTATGAACTTCCCTTGCCTGTATTTGTTTTAGGTGGAATTTATGGCGGTATTGTAACGGCGACAGAAGCATCTGCTATGTCTGCTTTTTACGTTTTGACGATAAATTGTTTTGTGACCAAAGACCTCTCAATGACTAAAGATATTCCAAAAGTCATTGTGGAAAGTCTCACTTTGGTGGGCGCAATACTTCTTATTTTATGTTGTGCTTTAGGACTTACAAATTATCTGGTGGATGAACAGATACCTATGAAGATTCTTGAAGCGATGAAAACATTAATCACCAATAAAATCCTCTTCCTGCTTGTATTAAATGTTTTCTTGTTGATCGTGGGATGTTTGATGGATATTTTTAGTGCCATCATTGTTGTAGTTCCACTGATTATTCCGATTGCGGAGCAATTTGGAGTCAATCCACTACACTTGGCAATCGTTTTTCTCACTAATCTTGAGATCGGTTACATCACACCTCCGGTGGGAATTAATCTTTTTATCAGCTCGTTCCGTTTCAATCGACCGGTGATTGAGCTTTATAAAGTGAGTATTCCATTTTTACTTTTGATGATAATTGCTCTGTTAATTATAACCTACATACCATGGTTAACTTTATTTTGGTTCAACTCTTAATTTTTCTGGCTTCGCTTAATTGTTGGGCGAGGATGGATCGTATTTATTCGGAAGGCTACCTTGGTGAAAAGAGGTTAGACTCCTATTCTGAACGCTGGCAACCGCTGGTCTCTCATGATATTTACAAAGGGATGATGAGTTTTCGGGACGATTTATTCCTTCAGAATTATTTTCAGAACTATCTATTTAAGGGCGAGAGTGATTTAAATTTCTTTCTTAAATCTGAGATTAATAGCGGCTTAACTTGTTCAAATGAACTGCTTTCTGAACATTTCGATCAAATTCGCTACTCATATAGGCTAATAACATTAAGTTATTTGATGGAAGCTCAATGGCATCAGACTATGACTTCTAAACATTTCGGCATGACCAAAGCTTGCAGTTTTAATTTTAATGAATGGATCTCAAAATGTCGTCCCAAATCACCGGAGATGAAAAAATTCGTTAGTCTGGTTAAGAAATATCAGCCTAAGTATGAAGAAACTCTTCCGAAAACTTACCTCAAAACAAATTGGTGGATTGATTTTTCTAAAAATGATTACAAATATTATTCGCATTATCGATTGGACACTAACTGTAAAGATAAGTGTGAACAGAAAGATGTTGAGAAGAATTTTAAGAATGCTTGCGATGCTGACGAGAATTTAATGACACTTATTTGCTCTGAAGAAGACGAGATCTTTGGCATTTCAGATAGTCCGGATGCTTATCATCTAATCGGAATTTCAAACATCATCAATACCTTCAACAAGCAGCATGAAGCCCTGGGATGCTTGAGAAGATTTTCCGAGGTCATGGCCCATAAAGAAGTAAAGTATCCGGCTTTTATAAATTTATTTCAAACATTAAGAGATCAACTGCAGCGTCAATATCAGGAGCGCTTTCTTCAGGGCAGAGTATTTTTTTACGGATCAGGAAAAGAATTTGAAGACAAGGGATTAAAAAATCTCTACGTTATGGAGCAGCCTCTTAAGATTGCTGAGCTGGATGCAGAAGAAGCTGTGGAATTAATCAACATACCCAAAATTCAAAACCCCGTTAAGGCAGTTGTTGTAAAAGCTGTTAAGGCTGCTTCAGTGGTAGAAAAAAAAGAAATCATAGAGAACTTTGGCGCAGTTAGAAGTGCTTTTCTTCAAGCCGCAGAAGTACGAAAAGTTCAGGATCTAGAAATGGTAGAAGTGGATATGCTTAAATTTAAGTACGATTATATATTTAGTCTTAACATGATCAACACACTTTCTAATAAACTTAAAAGCTTTATGACTAGAGATGCACTTAAGGAAATGAAGACTTTTGATAAACTCGGAAGTGAAGAAGGAGCAGTACCTTTGTTATTCTTAAAGTACATGATAGATATGCAAGAGCATACCGGGCTTTATAATTTAATCAACGTTCTGGGGGATGAATTTTATGTCTCCAATGAAATTGATTCCGCTTTTAAACCTAATTACGAAAGAGTGAAACTTATTAATGACGAGTCTACTGGTGGGAAATGGCAAATTTACATATTGCGGCCTTAATACCAGGCGGCTTTTATGACATGCGCACCAGCACTTCTGGCAGCTTCTATTCCAATAAGTGAATCTTCAAAGATCAAAGTCGTCTCTGGACTTGCAGCAAAGTACTTCATGGCCTCCAGATAAGGCCATGGATCAGGTTTTACTTTCAAAGAATCATCTCGGGTAAGAATATATGAAAAAAAATTTGAGAATCCCGCTAATTTAAGTAGTTGATTGGTTATGACTTTCTCTGATGAAGTGACTAATCCCACTTGATAATGTTCTTGTCTTGCTGCCAGCAGTAACTGCCTTAAATTGACTGAAAAAAAACTCGATCCTTCAACTTGGGAGAGAATTTTTAAAAGCTGATCATTTTTTTCTTTCACGAAGGCATTTACGTCCCAATGTTCTGGAAACCCTTCCCAGTCTTTAATGATCTCAAAGAGAAGATGATCCGCCTTTCCCATCATAAGTTCATGCAATTCTTTTGGGCCAATGGGAGGGACAATTTTTTGATCATGTCCAATCTTCTGGAGTGCTAGGGTATGGTATTTTTCTGTATCAAAAAGTGTTCCGTCCATATCAAAGAGCAGGGTTTTAAGACCAGGGAAGCTACCCTTTAAGGTCTTGAGCTCAGGGACAGAATACATAGTTAGGGGATGGACTTGTGTCATGGTAGTTATTTTAACTTGATGCATAGTGTTTTGGCGAGCCTCATTGGCCAAAAAGTTCAAAAGAGAGTACAAAAGTCTCCCCAACCTAAGAGGATTCGATCATGAATGATCTGCAGATTAGAAAAGATCTTTTAAGCCAGCTTTTATATGAAGCTCAGGCCTATAAAAAATTTGAAGATATTGAAAAGTTAGTTGAAGGTGGAAAAGATCTCGCAGGGATCCCCATTCAGCCTTTATATGTATCATTGAGAAATACATCAAAAGATCAAGTGGCCCTCATACTTCCAAAATTATCATCTGAACAACGTCAGGCCCTAAGAGATATTGATCTTTGGCAAAAAGATAATTTGGATCCGAATGCTGTTTATTATTGGATGGAAGTTTATGCAAAATGCTCTGATGATGACGTCATTTTAGAATATGTAAAATCAGAGGATTTTTTATTATCACTTAAAAATCAATTCACCATTGATACTTTTGATGTGGATGATCCGATGTATCCTGATGATGATAACTATTTTTTAACTGAAGATAATCTTTTACTCATCGCCTATCCGGAAGATTTTATTCTGGTGCAGGAACTTAAAGAAATGATTAGAAGACTCTATTCTGATTTAGGCGTTGAAAATGCCTATTCTTTTCTCTTTAAGATGGTGGTGGATTCTTATCAGATCATGGAAGAAACAATTTATCAGGATAAAAAAGAGCGTCTGAGAGAATTTGGATTCGTTGACTATTATGAAGCACTTGAATACAACGCTTCTTTCCAGTCTGCAAAACAAGTAGATGATTTCATCAAGGGTAAAAAAGGCAATACCTCTCATCTCGATTCAACTTCAGTGAATCAAAGTCTTCATGCTACATCATTAGTCCCATATCAGAATGGCCTGGATAATATTAAAGAAGCATTGAATGCTATTACTGATGATAAGCGCTCTCAGTTTCTTCATTTCAATTTTGTCCGTTTGGTCAATGCCCGAATGACACTAGACGATGCTATTAAAAACGGCTCAATGGCAATGTCAAGAGTTGGTAATCAAACTCGCCAATCACTTGAACTTGGCTTTGAGTATATTCAATCTCATCTGCCAGAAGGTAAAACGACTTTTGAAATTTTTGATTTCATTGATTTATATAAAGTCGGGCACAGTTTAATTGAAGTTACTCGTAAGAAAATTAAAAAGGCTATGGCCTCTACTCCCTTTGAAAAGGATGATTTTTCTTACTTTCTGGGGATGTATTGGAACTCAATCCTTGAAAACAGCTATGAAGATGTTGCAAAATTAAAATATGATGGGAGTTCAAAGCCGCTTGAGATTAAAGATTTAGACTCTTACAAGCTCTGGAATGATGCCACTGATACATTGATTGCCGCCCTTCCTTTCATTCATACTTTCTTCTCGAGCATTGAAAAATTAAAAACAGATGGCCTTTTAAATGATCAGTTCTATTTAAATTTTGATGTAGATAATATTGATTTTGAAGCCATCATGATTTCAAGTTTCATTAATTTTGTTGGGGGATATTATCAGGAATCGCAAATCGGTAAGATGGGTGTGACAATACAGGAACTTAAAAATTTCTATCTCAAATTCTTCAATAAAAATGGTGAACAATATCTAATTAAGGGTGAAGAAGATTCTGTTTTAAGGGAGAAAACTCATCTTTTCATGGTGAAATTTGGACTTGAATTAATTCCTCGATTTGATAAATATCTTTATCAAATTATGCTTGAGCAATTGAATGGATATGAGATTGATGGCATGACTGAAGAAGACTTCAAGCACATTGGTGGTCCAATACTTTTGAATCATACTAAAAATTAATTTTTTGGTGGTGCAAAGAAAGAGTCAAAGATTTCCCTGAGAGATTCTCGGTATGGAGAATCGGCTTTGTTACAAACTTCAACAAGATCCTTTTTCAAAAGATCAATCTCGTCTTGCTGTTGTTTAAATAACTCTTCCCCTTGCTCAAATTTCATGGCGAAGGGGATTTTATCCATCACTAAATCTTTCAACTTCTTCAATCTGTTGGAGTCATTAGTAAGAAAAGTGAAGTTTTCAAAGGACGATTCTTTCTTGTGATTATTTTCTTGTGAAAGGAAATTCGAATCATCGGGTTGAGATTCAATAAATTCTTCAAACCCTTTTAATTCTTCAGGGGGATAACTTCTAAACAATCTTTTCTTATCCATTCTTCTTCACTTTTATCACTTGATTGAGTATGGAGCGATAGAAAAGTCTTTCATTTTCAAGATCAAAGACTTTTCTGTGATTCGCACCAAATCGATCAATATTACTTTGTATGAGTTCAGCATCAGCGTTCATGATTTCCTGCTGCAGAAGAGTGTTCTTATTAAAGAGATAAGATTCCTTAACATTCATTTTTGTTTCTTTCTTGGCAAAAAATCGGGGAAGCTCACTAATATTTTTTACAGAGGGCATGCGAGTGATTGTCTTCTCTTGATCCATCAGAAGATAAACCGGATAAGGATACTTATAGGAAAGATTATTTGTAGCAAAAAAGTTTTCAATCAGTCCTACCAGTGCTGTTTGCTGATCAAATGGCAGGAGTTTCAAGCTTAAGGCCACAGGGTGCTTAAAATTGATCTCCCTATTCAGTAAGCTCTTCAAATCCTCTACTTGGATGCTTCGGATGTTTATTAGCTGATAGATTGGTAAACTCATACCTTTATTAAACTCAAAAACGATAAAAGGTGCAAGAAAATGACCTATGTTTTAGTCTGTGCTCATGGTTTAATTAAAGAGTGTGAGCGTCCTGTTGGATTAAAATAGTCGGAGAATATGATCAACTTTCAACTTCCTTATGTAAACTTACCCAAAGAGTTCGTAGTGCTCTTGAAGAGCAATGTTCAAGTTAGTTCATCTCCAGCACCCATTTTTGATATCATTAGACCCAATCGTGCTTTGTTTCAAATTCTTGAAAATGCCTTTAAAGAATTTAATGATGGCCGGGGAATTGAGAAAGTAATGTTCGCCCTTGGGTGGCAGAACTTCCGTGAACGAATGGCAAGTATTTATATCTTTAAAAGAATCTATGGCGATTTTCCCTCAAGTACAGACATGGATTTAGTGGAAGATATAAAACAAATCGAAAGTCGCTTCAGTAATCATTCAGTAAATAACTTTTCACGTTTATTCCTTTTGGGCTTTTACCTGAAAATGGTCGATCTGGAACTTCATCAAAGAGAAGAGAATAAATTTCTGGAAATCAAAATCCCTGACGAAATTGGCCCCATGCTCAAACTTTCTCAAGGCAGATCTGAGAAAGTTGACTGGCTCATTCTTATCCTCATGCATTTTAATTCATCATTGGGTGAAAAAATGTTGTTGAATAGTTTAGCAGAGGGGCGAAATTTTGAAGAAATCTATCAGCTGCTACCGAAAGATTCTCAGGAAATAATGACTCAGAACTTACTTGCCTATGGGGCGAGCATTAATGAATCAGAAGTATTTCTTACTGAAAAAGTTTAAAGGAATTAATTATGAAAAATAAAATTCATGATTTTTTTGATGAGATTGGAAAAAAATCTGGGATCACTGAAGTAATCATTAATAAATTAGATAACGTGTATGTAGAAAAAGATGGAGAACTTATTCGTCTTGATATTTCTTTCACTGATCAGGAAGTAGATGACTTTTGTCAGGATCTTGCGAACTTTAATCGCAAAGATTTTAATGCTGAAAATCCCATCTTGGATGGAAATCTCAGGGATGGAAGCCGAGTGAATCTCATTCACAAAGACTACACGCATGGGTGTCATGCCGTGACGATTCGTCGTTACATGAAAAGCATTAAAACTTTTGATGGCTCTCCCGGAATTTTTGGAATGCAGCCACGAATGGCAACCTTGATTAAGACTTTAATTAAGTCCCGTTTAAATGTTGTTGTCTCAGGGGGAACAGGAGTTGGTAAAACAACTTTCCTCAATTTGCTTTTGCAAGAAATTCCGCCTAAAGAGAGAATTATCACAATTGAAGACACACTCGAGCTTCAATTTAATCTCCCTAATGTGGTCAGACTCGAGGCAAGACCAGCAGTTGGTGAAAAAAAAGGTCTGACAATTCGTGAACTATTAAAAAATACCTTACGTATGCGTCCGGATCGAATCATTGTGGGTGAGTGCAGAGGTGGTGAGGTATTCGATTTGCTTCAGGCCATGAATACTGGGCATGAAGGATCAATGACTTCTGTGCATTCCAATTCGCCGAGTGAGTGCCTTCTACGTTTAGAAAATTTATTTCTTCTTTCTGGTTATGACATACCGATTAAGCCACTTCGCTATCAAATATCTACTGCTGTGGATTTCATCATTCAAATTAAAAGAGACAAAAACGGTCAACGAGTTGTCTCTCATGTTACAGAAGTTTCTAATATGGAGGGAGATAAGATTCTCCTGCAGGATATTGCAACACTTAAGAATGGTGAGTTTAAATTTACTGGTCTCGTTCCAAGTTGCTTTGAAAGATTACAAAAAAATGGTCTTCCCAAAGATTTCTTCATTGGAACTTAACCTATAATTTTTGGCCTTGAATTAGTTTCACCAATTTTCTCACGTTTTCTTCTGGTGTCTGGATCAAAACTCCATGACCAAGACCAGCTATCCAACGTTTAAAATCGAGTCCACGCTCCCTGAGATCATTATAATAGACTGTGGCTTTTTTTAACATCAAGTCCGTTGGTAAATGTAACCATGCCGGATCAAGATTTCCCTGAATGAAAACATGAGGAGGAAGAAGCTTTTGAATTTCAACTAAGTCACAGCGCCAATCAACTCCAATAACATCGATGCATGAAAGATCTAAAGCTTTCACATGAGCAGCTTGCGTGTGTTTAGAATAATAAATGATTTTAGTCTGAGGAGATTTTTCTTTGAATGCCTTTAAAAGGCTCGTGATCTTTGGAACAATTAATTCTTTGTAATCAGCTGCACACAATTCACCAGCGGCCGTATCAAATAAAGCTACGGCTTGCGCTCCATTGCTTGCCTGCATGAGCATTTCTTCTAAAAGTTCTGGCATCAAAATTTTGGTGAAGGCTTCGAAGCGTCCATCATAGAGACCCTGTTTTGCTGAAACTAAATTACCTGCGTGAGACCCTTCAACCGCATATGTATAAAGTGTGAAAGGAGCACCCACGAAGCCAAGCAGGGTGACATCTTTTGGTAAACGTTCCCTGAGTAATTTACAAGCGTCTCCCTGGAATTTATAAAATTCTTTTCCAGGAGCTTTAATTTTTAATTTCTCAACATCACTTGGTTTTTCTAAATGCCATGCCAGAGTCGGGGGGCCAGATTCATAAGTCAGACCCATACCTAATTGTTCGAGAGGAAATAATAAATCAGAGAAAAGAATGGCTGCATTAAAACCAAAATCCTGAATCGGGCCCAGCGTTACTTCGCAGGCCAACTCCGGATTTTTACACATAGTCATGAAATCAGAATTTTTTTTGATCGCTTGGTAATGAGAATGGTATCTTCCTGCCTGACGCATAAACCATACTGGGAGAAAGTCTTTTCTGTTTTCAAAAATATCCATTTTAATTTCCTTTAAGTTCCAGCTTATAACCGATTCCTCGGACGGAGGTGATCTTGAGAGATCCCTGGGTATCAGAGTCCGCCCATTTTCTTAGTTTTACAATGTAGTTATCAATTGTGCGATTGGTGGGAAAACTATTTTCTCCCCATATGGTTTCAATCATTTCATCTCTTGAAACCACTTCGTTTTTCTTTTCGAGAAAGAGTTCGAGAATGGCGCATTCTTTCTGACTGAGGGAGCTTATTACCCCCAAGGCATCCTGAATTTCAAATCGCTTAGGCCATAAAATGAGTTTGCCAAAACGCATTTCATCCGGATTATGCATATTGAATTCCCGGGATTTTAAAATTCGATCAAGTCTTAAGGTTAATTCTTTTAACTCGAATGGTTTAGTAATGTAGTCCTCGGCCCCTAACTCCAAACCCTCTACCCGCAGAGCTGGATCATTGAGAGCGGTACAAAAAAGCAAAACACAATCCTTACGTGCCTGTCTGAACTCGCGGGCCAGATCAATACCCGAACCATCGGGGAGTCCTATATCTAAGATGGCCACGGCCGGTGCAATAGACTTAAATTTTTCTTTTGCTTCAGCACAACTCACCGCCAGCTCGACTTGGAATTTTTTTGCACGCAAATAATCCCTAAGTGTTTGACCTAAGTTGGGTTCATCTTCAACCAAAAGCAGCGAAAGATTAGACATCACCGGCTCCCTCTGAAGCTTTGAAGATTAGTTTTAACTGTAATCTTTTATCATTTACGATTTCAAAGGAGCCATTCATTTTGCGCATGAGATTTTTAATCAAATAAAGCCCAATGCCGCTTCCCTTGGTGGAATCAAATTTATAAAAAAGATCTCCCAGCCTCTGAATATTTCCCTCAAATTTCTTACCCTGATCATCGTATATCAGTTCAACATGTGGACCAATTTTGTTCGCCATAATTGTAACTGCTTTTGATTCGGGATTGTGGCGCAATGTATTTTCAAAAAGATTTCTGAATATCACATTGAGAGCAAGCTCATCGGCCATAACAGCTTTTGCCTCATCAGTGATATCTAGTTCTATCTTAAGCTGAGTTGCAAGTTTTTGTTGATGGCGCTTCAGATAACGTTCAAGACTGATAGGGACCAGAGTCAGTGTACCATCTTGTTCAATACGTGAGAGCTGAAGACTTTTTTCCAGTTCTGTTTCAAGTTTATTCGTGTCTTCTATTAAGCGAGCTGCAAGATTTGAAAGCTGCTCATGGGAATGGCTCTCATCTTCAATCAAGTCTTTAATCACTTCTACCTGAAGGTGCATAGAGGCTAGAGGAGTCTTAAGCTCATGAGAAAGGGAGCTAAAAAACGCCTGCATGGCCTTGGTTTTTTGCATGTCCCGAAAATACATATAAAAAAGGGAGGCACCTAAAAGAACCAGAAAGATAAAAAAGAAGCTGCCTTCCCATTTCATCATATTCAAGAAGCGGCTTTGGGAACCGAGTTCAGGAAGATTTAAGCCGC
This sequence comes from Bacteriovorax stolpii, assembly GCA_945860895.1. GTDB lineage: Bacteria > Bdellovibrionota > Bacteriovoracia > Bacteriovoracales > Bacteriovoracaceae > Peredibacter. Next base: position 2,900 of record CAMASK010000029.1, on the reverse strand, counting down.
TTAAAGTGGTGTGTAGTTTAAAAACGAGAAAGAGCCACCAAGAGCCAAGCCCCAAGAGCATAAACACCCATAAAAGTGTCAGACCATAAAACCAACGGCGAGTTTTATTTAATTCCATAACCTATGTTTTAAGTCTTCTATGACTTTGTCATCATGAGCCATACTTCCGAATCCGACTTCATACGCATTGGGAGCAAGATAGATTCCTTTCTCCAGCATGCTTTTAAATAACTGGAAAAAACGCTCATTCATATTTTTTGGAAGCTGAGTTATGTTTGTTAATTTATTATGAGTTGAAATTGGATAGAAGAGTGAGCCGTACTGAATGGTTTGATAATCTTCAAAACCGTTCTTATCCATCCACTCTTTCATTACCGCCACAACTTTTGTGGTATTAGAATTTAATTTTTCATAAGCTGCCGGAGTTAATTTTTTCAAATTCACAAGCCCAGCTGCCATGGCCACCGGATTTCCTGAAAGTGTTCCTGCCTGATAAACAGGTCCTAATGGGGCCAAAAATTCCATGAATTTTCTTGGACCTGCAACTGCACCAACTGGCATTCCACCACCAATGATTTTTCCATAAGTCACGAGATCGGGAATAATGTCGGTTTTTTCGGCCATGCCACCAAAGCCAATTCTAAATCCAGAGATCACTTCATCAAATACTAAAAGAGCACAATGCTTGTTACAAATTTCTCGAAGCCCTTTTAAAAAAGCTTCATCTTGAATTAATAAACCATTATTGGCCGGAAGTGGTTCAATGAAGATTGCAGCGATCTGATCTTTATGATCTTCGAAAATCTTTTTTACTTCCTCCAGATCGCCCAGCTCACAAATAAGTGTGTCATCGGCCTGATGGGGTGTGACACCTTTTGAAGAAGCTTCAGCTGTTCCCGCCAGACCCGATCCAGCTTTAATTAACATGGAATCCAGGTGACCATGATAACACCCATTAAATTTAATAATTTTTGAGCGACCAGTTATTCCGCGGGCAAGACGAACGGCAGTCATTACTGCCTCTGTACCAGAACTCATAAAGCGTATTTGTTCGATAAAAGAAATCTTACCGACAATAAATTCAGCAAGCTCCAGAGAATATTTCTCGCAGGCCCCAAAGGTCCAGCCATTATCGAGTGCCTTAATGATGGCCTCTTTAATTTCCGGATCCTGATGCCCATGAATTAAAGGACCAAAGCTCATACAAAAATCGATGTAGTTAACTCCGTCCTCATCCCAGATATAGGCACCTTTACCACGATTAATAAATCGTGGAGTGGTGTGAAGACCTTTGAAGGAGCGAACCGGAGAGTGAACTCCACCGGGTACTAGTTTGAGAGATTTTTCAAAAAGTTCATTTGAGTTCATAAAATTCCTGCATGCTAGCCAAAGGATGGATAGTCACCCCGGCCTTTTGAAATTCCTGCCAGGTTTTACCCAAACCACAACAATGGAGGGCATCTTTCAGAAATGGAAACTGCTTAAGATAAATTTCGTATTGATTAAAGCTCGTCCACAAACAGGCACCTACCTGACGCATTTCATTTGCGAAGGCTTCAGTAATGTTTTGCGGTTTACGAAAATAGCATCCCACTACCGAGCCAAGATCAGTGGTGGCATCCTCATGGGATAAAACCGTCCAAGGCTTACTAATGGAAGGATGAAATATTTTTAAAACTTCAGAATGCTTAAAGGCAACCAGATCTGTCGTGCCTAATGAATCACTGGTGCCATTGAACCAGATGCCCTCATTAGATAATTCCTGAGCAGTCTTTGTGCCCGATGCCCAGATGCCTTCAGGTTGAGAATGAAGAGAAGCCCTGAGAGTGGGAAGAGCATAACGAGAAGTTACAAACACATGTTTATGTTTTAAAGATAAATCTTTGGCTTCAGGAATTTTTGCTAACAGATCATCATAAATGACGTCAGTTCTTTCACCACGCGGAAGGCCAACAAAATATTTTTTACCGGGCGGCAAATGCGGCTTAGGATTTCCTTCAAGCCATTTTATATCAATTCTTTTTCCATCTACTTCACCGGCATGAACATGCAAAAATGTATTGCCAATTTTTTTTACATGAATGCCTACTGCTAAATGGCATCCTCCACCGAATGCTTTAAAAGCCTCACGCTCTTTTTTCACTTCTTCAATAGTTGTTTCGTGATTGAGCTTCGTTAAAATATGAGCAAGCTTTCCTCCATCTTTGCGATCAGCTTTCATTTCAATTCCCAGCGCCCCTTGAGCGGCTGCCGATGGAAAAACACTTTGAGGAAGAATCAGATAATTTAATCCATCCAAGAGGCTTTCAAGTTCAGCGCGGGATTTTTCACCCTGGGCCAGACGCTCAAGACCAGCAAATGCCAGTGTGACTCCGTGATACTGGCCATCTTTTAGTTTTTTAATTCGAGTATTCACATTCCCACGAAGAGTTTCACAACGGATAATGGTGTCTTGATTTTTTAAGTAAGGAAGATATTTTTTTAAAGAAGCTGTTAGGTTGACGATTCGTCTTGGTGAAGAAGTCCCGATGACTAAATCACCTTTCCAATCTTTCAAATCTTTAATGATTTGTTTTGGCATGAGTAAAATATCATGAGCAAATCTTCTCTCAGTCACTGCCGCTAATTTAATTCCCTCAGGTCGCTCTGATCCTAAGTCTTTATAAGAGTGAATAACAAAATCCACTGATTCATTTAATAAGGCTTCATCCAATTCTTTAGTGAAGAAATCTTTCCCCTCAAGCTGCCATAGAGGCTTATTAGTGATTTGATCACCTTGAGTTTGAATGAGAACCAATTCGAATTTCTCACCAGAAATTCTCTCTAATTCATTTTTTATAAGAGTTGATTGAGTCACTGCTAAAAGTGAGCCTCGAGTTCCAATTTTGTAAGTGATCATA